>JBGOSW010000079.1:0-18844 GCA_041476145.1 Binatia bacterium | reverse complement strand
TACGCCGGGGGGTATGGCGCCGCCGTCCCCAAGCGCGAGCGAAGCGAAGCGCCGCCAAGCCCGGCGGCATGCGCGATGTGCGTGCACGCCGCGGCGGGGCGGGCGGAGGGGCGCCCCCTGGGGACGTAGACTTCTCTTCCGACCGCGCGCGCCCCTTCCTCGTCGCACCAACGCGGCAGGTTCAGTCACGTCTTCTCCCCCCGGAGCGCCCGCGATGACGTTGAGGATGCACAACACGCTGTCGGGCGTGATCGAACCGTTGCAGACCGAACGCGACGGCGAGGTGGGGCTCTACGTCTGCGGTGCCACCGTGTACGACCGCTGTCACGTCGGCCACGCGCGCTCGTTCGTGTTCTTCGACATGCTCGTCCGTTACCTCCGGCTCGCCGGCTGGCGCGTCCGCTTCGTGCGCAACATCACCGACGTCGACGACAAGATCATCCACCGGGCGAGCGACGAGGGCATCGCGGCGAAGGCGCTCGCGGAGCGCTACATCGAGACCTTCCGGCGCGATGTCGCGGCGCTCGGATGCGTCGCGCCGGACGCCGAGCCGCGTGCGACCGAGCATCTGCCGGAAATGATCGCGATGATCGGGGCGCTGGTGGCGAACGGTCTCGCCTATCCGGCGGACGGCGACGTCTACTTCGCGGTCGGCGCGTTTCCCGGCTACGGCAAGCTCTCCAAGCGCAAGCTCGACGAGCTACAGGCGGGGGCGCGCGTCGAAATCGACGAGCGCAAGCGCGACGCCCTGGATTTTGCGCTGTGGAAGGCGGCGAAGCCGGGCGAGCCCTTCTGGGAGAGTCCGTGGGGTCCGGGCCGGCCGGGCTGGCACCTCGAGTGCTCGGCGATGAGCATCAAGTACCTCGGCCAGCCCTTCGACCTGCACGGCGGCGGCGAGGATCTCATCTTCCCGCATCACGAGAACGAGATCGCGCAGTCCGAGGGCGCCGCGCGGCGGCCGTTCGTGCGCCACTGGCTGCATCACGCCTTCGTCCGCATCCACGACGAGAAGATGTCGAAGTCGCTCGGCAACTTCTTCACGATCGAGGAGATTCTCGAGAAGCTGCCGTCCGAGGCGCTCCGGCTCTTCCTCGTCGGCACGCACTACCGGAGCCCGCTCGACTTCGCCGAGCAGGGCCTCGCCGACGCCGCGCGCGCGTGCGCGCGCATCCACGAGACGATGGCGCGTCTCGATGAAGCGCTCGGCGTAGGCCCCGACGCGTCGGCTGCCGGCGCGCGACCGCTCGGCGAGCTGCCCGTCGCCGTGCGCCGCTACCGCGACGAGTTCACCGCCGCCATGGACGACGACCTCAACAGCCCGCGCGCGCTCGGCGCGCTCTTCGACGAGATCCGCGAGATCAACCGCCTCCTCGACGCCGGCGAGCGCGAGGCGCTCGCGGCGCATCGCCGCAACGTCACCGAGCTCGCCGGCGTTCTCGGCGTCCTGCGCTCGCCGGCGCGCCGCTACGTCGAGGAGGAGAAGGGCCGCCATTTGAGCGCGAGCGGCATCGACCCCGCCGAGATCGAGCGGCTGATCGCGGAACGTACGGCGGCGCGAAAGGCACGCGACTTCCGCCGCGCCGACGAGATCCGCGACCAGCTCCTCGCCCGCGGCATCGCGCTCAAGGACGGCGCCGGGGGCACGTCCTGGAGCACGCTGTCCTGACGGCGCCCCGGACTGCGATCGTCAGCGGTCAGGCGCTCGGCGGCGCGCCGCGGCCCACGAGCTCGACCGTCACCCAGCCCCAGAAGGTGCTCGAGCTCAGGCGCAGCGGGAGTCGCTCCGGGCCGGTGGAGATCCAGAGGTCGGCCTCTTCGACCTCGAGCTCGCGCTGCGGCTGATCGTCCCGGCGTGCGCCGGTCGAGTCGATGACTACGCCGCCCGTCGACTCGACGTCCTTCGGCTGCAGATGTAGCGCCAGGTGAAAGCGGCGTGCCGGCCAGACGCGGGCGGCGGCGTCGACGTTGTCGGCACCTCCGGGCGCGATGGTGAGGTCATAGATCTTGGTGCCGACGAGCACCGCGTACGACGCTCGCTGCTCGAGCTCGGGCGGCAGCGTGCGGATCAAGTAGGCCAGACTCGCGGGGTCGTAGAGACGCGCCGCGCGCGCGACGTCGGCGCGACGGGTACGACGATGGCGGCGTTCGACGGTGCCGACGAGGCGCGACGGGCTCGCGACGATCGTCGTCTCGCGGCGGTGATCGTTCTCGTTCTGGCGAAGGACGAAGCGCCCGGGCGCGATCGGCGCGAGGCCGACCGTCGCCTCGAAGCTGTCGCGCATCTGCCAGAGGAGGTCGAGCGCCTCGTTCGTCTCGGCGCGCCCACGGAGCAGGACGCTCGTCGCCCGTCCGCTCCCGGGTTGGGGCTGGATCAGCAGCTCCGCGTTCGCGACCGGTACGGTATTCCACGTCGCGCGATAGCGAAGGTGCTCGACGTGCTGCGCGCCGCCGCGCGAGTCCACTCCCGTCGAGGCGACGGCGGCCACGGCCGCCGCCGCGCCGGCGAGGATGGCGATCCGTGCCGCGTGAACACGGACCCGCGGCTTCCCTCTCACGCGTCGCCGACGATCGGCTCCAGGTGGAACGTCGGCTTGGTGCATGTCGGCTTGTCGAAGAAGAAGACGACCATGACGACGCCCCGGCGCCGGTCGCGGCTCACCTGCTTCACGTCGTTCACCCGCCACTTCTTCTCGCTGTCCGGGCAGGTGAGATAGTTGTGCGTATTGATGAAGACCGGGAACAGGTGGCGGTCTCCCTTCGGGACGAAGCGGACGTAGGAGGCGACCTTGTCGACGAAGTCGCGTCCCTCCGTCGGCTTCTCGATCGTCATGTACTTGGAGACGCCCTTGGCGACGTCGTAGTCGATGTCGAAAGCGGCGACCGGCGCCGCCGAGAGCAGCAGGGTCGCCAGCAAGAGTCCTGATCCGGATCGGAGCATACGCATCGGTTTCCACACCTCGTCGGGATTTGGTCGCCAAAAAGTGGCGGGTCGGCGCGCGGGTGTCAAGCCGGGTGCCAGATGCGACTCGAACCCGCCTCCGCCGCGCCAGTGCGTGCAGCGGGCTCGACTGCGGCGCCGCGATTCCGCTAAGTAGCGATGCGAGGAGCCATGTCACCCGAAACCGCAGCGATCGCCGATCGGCCGGAGCGGCGAGGCCGCAGCGTTCCGCGGCCGGTGGAAACGGCGCTCCCGCCCGAGCGTCGCGAGGCGCTGCGCGCGGAGCTCCTCGCCGCGACGCCGCGCTGGTACGTGCCGTCGGTCCACATGCTCGCCCCGTCGGCCGTCGGCCTCGTCATGATCGTCGTCGCGCTGTCGCTGATCGAACACCTCACGGCCTGGCAGCTGCTGACGGTGCCGGTCGTGTACGTCTTCGCGAACGCGAACGAGTGGACGATCCACCGCATGGCGCTCCACCGGCGCAACCCGCTCGCGCCCGTCCTCTACGATCAGCACACGCCGAAGCACCACATGCTCTACGTCACCGACGACATGGCGGTGCGCGATCGGCGCGAGTATCGGCTGGTGCTGATTCCCGCATACGGCCTGTTCTTGATCTTCGCGACGACGTTGCCGATCACCGCCGCCATCTGGTGGCTCGGCTCCCGGAACGTCGCCTGCCTCTACGCCGCCACCGCGATCGCCTACACCGTCAGCTACGAGTGGCTCCACCTCTCGTACCATCTGCCGCACGATCACCCGGTCGGGCGGTCGCGGCTGATCCAGAAGCTGCGTCGCCATCACGCGATTCACCACGACCCGCGGTTGATGCAGCACTGGAATCTGAACGTCACCGTGCCGCTCTGGGACACAGTGATGCGCACCACGGTCGCGGAGTACCCGCCGCCGCGGTGAGAGCAGCGGCCGGAGCGGCCGCGCTCGTCGATCAGCTGGCCGCTTGCTCGCGGTGCGCGTCGCGGCCGCGACGGAAGACGCTCGGCAGCGGCTGGCGGCAGAGGACGCAGATCTCGGCGTCGCCCGGCCCGTGTCGCTGCTCGTCGCCCTCCGGCCGCAGCCAATGGGTGAGGCGCGCCATGAGCGTCGAGTAGTCGGAGACCGGCTTGGTGACGAACTCGTTGCAGCCGGCGTGAATGGCGTAGGCCTCGGCGCCGGCGCTCGCGGTCACGCTGAGGGCGATGATCGGAATGTCGCGGCCGTTCTCGAGCTCACGGATGCGGCGCGCCGCCTGCCAGCCGTCCATCTCCGGCATGCGAAGATCGAGAAGGACGAGGTCGGGCTTGTGCGCCTTGATGAGCTCCAGCGCCTCGACTCCATTGCAGGCCTCGAAGCACTCCACCTCGGGCATCTCGCGGGCGAGGAAGCGTCGGAGGAGGTGGCGGTTCAGCTCGAGGTCGTCGGCAAAGACGATGCGTTTGCGACGCTCCGCGGGGAGCGTCGCCGCCCCGGCGACGTCCAGTGTCGTCGCCGCCTTGGCGGCGACTTGCGCCAGCTGGCGTTCGGCGCTCGCGAGGTCGGCGGATCGATCGACCTCGGCGTCCATCGGCGACTCCGCACCGAGCGCGCTCGCGTGCTCGATCACCGCGAGCGGCACGTCGGTCTCATACGCGGCGGCGTTGTCGCGCGGCAGGCGGACGCGGAACGTCGAGCCGCGTCCGAGCGTGCTCTCGACGCTCACCTCGCCGCCGAGCTGGGTGAGCAGGCTCTTCACGATGTAGAGGCCGAGGCCGGCGCCCGCGTACGAGCGCGCGTCCGAGCTGTCGACCTGGCGGAACATGTCGAAGATGTGCGGCAAGTGTGCCGCCGAGATGCCGACGCCGGTGTCCCGCACGGTGAAGATGCAGTCGTTGCCGGCCGTTTTGCAGGAGGCGACGACCTCTCCCGCGGGGGTGAACTTGAGGGCGTTGCCGACGAGGTTCTTCACGATGATCTTGAGCTTGCGTCGGTCGGTGCGGACTAGGACGTCTCCGGGCGGCTCCCAGCGCAGTGTCGCCGCCGTCTTGCGTTTGATGGCGGCGAAGTCGGACTGGAGCTCGTCCCACAGCTCGTCGATGCGGACGACGGCGAGCACGGGCGGATCCTGCCCGGCGGCGATGCGGTTCAAGTTGAGCGTAGCGTCGATCATCTCGAGGAGCTCGAGACTCGCGGTGCGGGCGCGCCCGAGGAGGGTCGATTGGGCGTTCTCCTTGAGGTCGTCGGCGAGGATGTCGAGGTAGCCGACGATCACGTTCAGCGGCGTCCGGAGCTCGTGCGACATGGTCGAGACGAACTCGGACTTGAGCGAGCTCGCGCGTTCGAGCTCCTCGACGAGCCGGGCGTTGCTGAGCGCCATCGACGCGAGCTGGGCGATGCCGCGTCCGAGCTGCTGCTGCGCGAGGGTGAAGGGCTCCGTCCGTCCGCGGTAGCCGTTCGCCTGAATGCCGATGATCTCCCCGCCGCGCCGCAAGGGCAGCAGGAGCGAGCGCGTGATGCCGAGGTGCTTGACGATCTGCGCCGCGACCGGGTGCTCGTGGCTCGTCGGGGTCAGATCCACGAGCTCGTCCCGTCCGAGACGCTCGAGGATCAAGCCGATCGAGGCGGCGGGCAGGCGGACGGCGCGCAGCGCCTCCCACTTGTCCGGGGGGAGGCCCTGGGCGGAGATCGGCAGGTAGACGCGCTCCGCGGGATCGAGCAACCAGGTCACGCTGTGATCGGTACCGAGGACCTCCGCGGTGCGCTGGCAGAGGCGCTCGAGGAGCACCGGCGTCTCGAGCGACGAGATGAGATCGCGGCCGACGTCCGCCAACGCCGCCGAGCGATGCGCGTCGCTGGCGAGCGCACGCTCTGCCTCCTCGCGGAGGATCGCCGTCGTCAGTACGCCGGCAAGCGACTCGAGACACTCGACTTCGGGGGGGATACACCGCCGCGGCTGCGCGGTGTACGCGACGAGGATGCCGACGGGACTTTCACGTCCGGCGATCGGGACGCAGATGCCGCTCACTGCGCGGTGCGGGAGGAGGAACGGGATCGGCGCGAAGCGCGTCTCGGCGCCGAGAGCGTCGGTGAACACGGGGCCGTGCTCGAGCACGTGGCGCGCCTGCGAGTGCGCCTCCAGGGGGACCCTCGCGTGCCCGACGAGCCCCGGCTCCCATCCCGCGCCGCTGCGCAGGAGGAGCGACTTGCCGTCGGCGCGGAGCTCGAGGACGGCGGCGAGCTCGAAGCCGAGCATTTCGGGAACGAGCGCGACCGCGCGCTCCATGAGGTCGTGCGGCCCGGTGCCGCCGAGGGCGAGCTGTCCGAGGCGCGCGACCGCTTCGTGGCGGCGGGCGTGCGCGTCGAGCGCCATGCGGCTCTGGAACTCGCGGCGGCGCAGCCGCTCCTTCACCGCCGCGCCGAGCACGACCAACACCGCCGCGCTGCCGATGAGAACGAGGTGGCTGGTGAAGTGCGGGAGGTTGGTGATCGGACCGGTCGCGAGCATCGCCGCGGCGTAGCTGCCGATGAATACCGTGGAGACGCCGAGCGCGGCCGCCGGCGTCCACGGCAGGAAGACCGAGGCGCCGAAGAGGACGATGACGAGACCCGCGTAGTAGGGATTCGCCTCGCGTCCGACGACGAGCGTGACGACGTTGATGTTCATGCCGATCGCGATCGGCGCCACGACGCCGAGGAGCAGCGGGAACCGCCGTCCGGCCGGCGCCAGCAAGAGCCCGAGGACGGCGAGCGCGATGCAGAACGAGGCGAGCCGCCAGACGAGGAGTTGGCTCGCGTGCGCGGGGAAGAGGACGGTATCGAGGTAGGCGAAGACCGGGATCAGCGCCAGCGCGCAGGCGGCGGTGACACGCGCCCCCCGCGCCGTCGCCGTGCGCCGCTCGTCCGCGTAACGCTGCGGCTCCGGTTGCGAAGTGCCATGCTGCATGGGGCGACGAGAAAAGCAGCAAGGTCCATGCCCGGTGAGCCGGAGCCTGCCACTGCGGGCGGGCAAGCAAATCCGTTCCGTAGGGGGGCGATTGATGCCACCGATACGGCACAGCGTCTCAAATGTGTCGCGATCGCCCCTTGGATCTCAGCTGCCGCGACGCGCCCGCCAGAACATCCACGCGCCGGTGAGCACCGCCCCGGCGACGACGGGCAGCACCGGGGCGTGCACGAACCCGATCATGAAGATGACGGTCATCAGCGCGGCGGCGACGACGAAGTCTCGTTTCACCATGGACGTTTCGGCGTGAAGGCTGGGCATCGCGTGGATGGCGTCGCTACAGCGCCGCGTCGCCGGTCTCGCCGGTACGGATGCGCACCGCTTCATCGACCGGCAGGACGAAGATCTTCCCGTCGCCGATCTGTCCCGTGCGCGCCGCCGTCTTGATCGCTTCCGCCACCTGTCCCGCCTTCGCGTCCGTCGTCAGCACTTCGATCTTTATCTTCGGCAGGAAGGCGACGACGTATTCGGCGCCGCGGTAGAGCTCCGTGTGCCCCTTCTGCCGCCCGAAGCCCCGCACTTCGGAGATCGTCATGCCCTCGACTCCGACCTTCGCGAGGGCCTCTTTCACTTCGTCGAGCTTGTGCGGCTTGATGATCGCTTCGATTTTCTTCATGCCGCCTCCTCGCGGTGGACTCGTGCGCGCGACCGGTCTACGCGATCGCGCGAACTAGGGCAGCAAGCGAAGTGCCACCCGTTGCCAAGTGCGAAGGACGCGATGGCAGCGTGCGCCTCACCCGCGATTTCACAACGTTGAGGCCGCGGCAGGGCGCGGGGTGCGGCTCGGGGCGCGCCTCTTTGTTGAGCAGGCGCGTCCCCCTGCTCAAGAGGAAGGCAGATCGCATTCGGAGCATCGGTCGGCGGGAGCGTCAGCGTACCGCCGCCTTCATCTTCGGCGGATCGACGCCGTGCTCGCCGCCGTTCCGGCCGTTCGCGGCGACCTTCGCGGGGAGGGCGTGCGCGCCGAGCTTGCGCTTCAAGAGCTTCGCGCAGTGCGCGAGCCAGCGGAGGTGGGCCTCGGCCTGGAAGATCGCCGCGTCGCCGGCGAGCACGCGGAGGGAGCCGTCTTCGTGGACCTCGGCGTCGCGCAGCTTGCGCGCGGTGGTGAGCTGGCCGACGTAGTCGTGGTAGACCTGCTCCTGGCTCGCGAGCTGCGCGAGGCGCGTCTCGATTTCTTTGCGGTCGAGCACGAGGAGACGAATCAGGATCTCGTCGCGCGCCGACTGCGGTTGGCGCGGCGCGCGGCTGAGCCAGGTATCGAGCGCGCGCCGCCCTTTGACGGTGGTCGTGTACATCCAGCGTCCGACGTGTCCGGTGCCGCGGTCGAATCGCCCCTCGACGAGCCCGCGCCCCCGGAGGTCTTTCAACGTCTGGTAGATCTGCCCGTAGTTGAGCGACCACGAGGGGCCGACCTGCTCCTCGAACGCCGTCTTGATGCGGTATCCGTGCAGCTCCTGCCCATCGAGCAAGCCGAGGATGGCGTAGCGAAGCAACATGAGGGCTCCTTTCGAGCGGCGATCGGCCGCGAGCGAGCAATGGACGTTATGTATGTCAAAAACGAGCTCTGCATATGTCGCACGACAAAATACCGGTCAATGACGCGGTCGATTCCACGAAGGGCATACGTGCAACGGATCCATTCGGCGCCGTCTTTGACAGCGGATCGTGGTGAGGCGCATCACGTGTGCCTGTGCCAGAGATCGTGAGCGTCGAGACGGCGCTGTCGCCGCATCGACTGACGGCGGCCGAGACCACGCAGCATCTCGCTGGGTACCTCCCGCCGTCGGCGGCGGAGCGCTATGCGCGCATCGTCGCCGCGACGCGTATCCGCGAGCGGTTCACCGCGATGCCGGTTTCGGATTTGCTGCGGCTCCGGACGATCCAAGAGCGCAACGACGCGTATGTCCCGTACGCGCGTGAACTCGGCGCGCAGGTCGCGGAACGTGCGCTCGGCGCAGGCGGTGACGAGCCGCCCGAGACGGTGACGACGATCGTCTCGGTGTCGTGCACGGGCTACATGTTGCCGTCGCTCGACGCGCATATCCTCGGGCGCCTGGGCCTCTCGCCCGCGACGCGTCGAGTGCCCATCACCGAGCTCGGCTGTTCCGCCGGTGTCGGCGCCCTCGGCCTCGCGGCGGAGCTCCTCGCTCGGCCGGCGCCGAGTCGCGTGCTCGTGCTGAGCGTCGAGCTCTCCTCGTTCGGCGTGCAGTTGGCCGAGCCGTCGACGACCGACATGTTCGCCAATCTTTTATTCAGTGACGGCGCGGCGGCGGCCGTCGTGAGCGGCACGGTTCGCGGTCGCGGTCCGGAGATCGTCGCGACGCACACCGCGCTCTGGCCGGACAGCACGGATCAGCTGGGCATGCGCCTCACCGACGGCGGCTTCCGCCTCGTCCTGTCGCCGCATCTCCCGCGACTGATCGAGACACGCTTGCACGTGTTCGTCGACGAGTTCCTGGCACGTAACTCCGTCACGTCGGAGGACATCGCGTTTTGGGTCGTCCACCCCGGCGGTCCGAAGATCCTCGACGCCGTCGCCGCGGGCTTGCATCTCTCCGGCCGCGATCTCGCAGCAACCTGGGAGACCTGGGAAGCCGCCGGCAACCTCTCGTCGGCGACGGTATTCTTCATTCTCCGTCACCTCGCGCATACGACGCCGCCGCGTCCGGGCGCACTCGGACTCATGCTGGCGTTCGGACCGGGCGTGAGCTGCGAGATGCTGCTGCTTCGAGCCGGGGGCTGGCTTTCCGGCGCCTGAGTCAAGCGCCGATCGGAATCAAGCGTCCCGCTTGGCGCGGCGCGCACACGTCGCGCACGACGCGTCCGTCTTGGAGCTCCACCGTTCGGTGGCCATAGGTCGCCGCGAACGTGCTGTGCGTCACGAGGATCACGCTCAGCTTGCGCGCGGTGTTGAGCTGGAGGATCAAGTCGAGGATCGCCTGCCCGGTCCGCGTGTCGAGGTTGCCCGTCGGCTCGTCGGCGAGCAGAAGACTCGGCTCGGTGATGAGCGCTCGCGCGATCGAGACCCGTTGCTGCTCACCGCCGGACAGCTCGGAGGGGCGGCGGGTGCGGGTCGCGGCGGCGAGACCCACTTGCTGCAGCGCCACAGCGGCGCGGTCGCGAGCGGTACGCCAGCCGATGCCGATGAACTTGAGCGGCCAGGCGATGTTTTCCTCGACGGTGAATCCCGGGAAGAGGTTGAAGCTTTGGAAGATGAATCCGATCTGATGCAGTCGGAGGTCGCTGCGCGCGTCGTCGGAGAGAACGGCGAGATCCTCGCCGCGAATGCGAACGTGTCCTTCGGTGGGCGTATCGAGGCCGGCGATCATGTTGAGCAGCGTGCTCTTGCCGGAGCCGCTCGGTCCCATGATCGACACGAACTCACCGATCGGGATCGCCAAGGTGACGTCCGTGAGCGCCGCCACCGCCTGCGCCCCAGTGCCGTATTGCTTCGTCACGTGCTCGATCGACACAGCCGCCGTGCTCGTCATGATCGTCACTCGTAACGAAGTCCCATAGCGGGCTCCAGTCGGGCCGCTCGCGCCGCCGGAAGCCACGCGGCGACGATGCACGTCATCACACTCAGGATGCTGATGAGCGCCAGATGCGCGTAGGGGACGTGCAGGTCGAGGACCCATCCCAGCATGTATGGAAACGTCTCCCGCACCCAAAATACCCCCAACGTCAAACCGATGACCATCGCGAGCACGAGCCCGAGCACGCCGAGCAGCCCCGCCTCGATGAGCACCATGCGTCGCACCTGCCCTGCGCGCACACCCGTCGCCCGCAGCTGCGCGAGCTCACGCTGCCGCTCGAGCACGCCAGCCCCGAGCGTGTCTGCCGCCCCGAAGAGGACGACGAGGAGGATCAAAACCGCAAGCGCGTAAATTCCGGAGAACGCGCGTTGCACTTGTTCGCCGAACCATTGACCGAGCTCAGGGAGAGATAGGATTTTCAGCGGATGTTGTGTTCCGAGATCGTGCGCAATGAAAAGACGTACCGATGCGATGTCCGCGGACTTGTCGACAAGGATCAGCGAGTGGACAACATGCGTATCGTGCCAGTACCGTTTAAACAAGGTCCGCGACATTATGATTGCACCGCGAGGGGAAATGAGTGTCATTAACACTCCGCCGACCCGAACGGTCAGCGGACCGCTCGGCGTATCCAACGTTATGCTCTCCCCGACGCGAGTTCCGAGGTGGAACGCCAAGCTACTCGAAATGATCGCCATCGTGCCGTCCGCAAACCCCTCCCACACGCCGGGTAAACTCTCCCCGATGAGCGTCCAACGACCGAACTCTCCCGTGCTCAAGTATTCGGGATCAAACGAGCTAATCGCGACGGGGCCGCCAGCGTAGTGCCAGTCAATCATCTGCTCTCCGATGACGGTGCGTACGCCCGCGACGTGTCTGAGCGATGACAGAATCGCTTCATCCAGAGGTGCCTCGACGAATCCATCGTTGACGCGCGTAGAGCTTACAGCGATGTCGCCGTGGAGACTTCCGATCGAGGCATCGATGACCGATTGCTCGAAGCTCTGCGCGACGATCCAGATCCAAATCACGGTGCCGAACCCGACACCCAAGGTGGCGATCGTCAGCGCAGTGCGGTGCGGCTTACGCGCGAGCCCCGTCACGGCAAACAACCCCGAGGCGTTCCGTTGGCTGGCGCTGTGAAGCATGGGTATATCGAAGACGAGCAGCAGCGGACGTGCCGCCAACGCTGCGGTTACGAGAACGGCACCCGTAGCAGCAAGACTCCACGCGGGTGACCCTCCGGCGGCTTGCATGGTCATCATACCGATGGCTGAGAGCAGTGCGAGGCTTCGTACCACCCACATGGTGGTGCCACCGATGCGCACGTCTTCCGTGCCACGGCCCCGAATGGTTTCGGCAATGTTGACGCGAGCGGCGCGCCATGCGGGGCGGGCGGCGGCGAGCACGGCGGTGGCGAAACCGAGCGCCGCGGCGGCGAGCAGAGACGAGGGGCGGACGACGAGCGTGGCGTCGGGGACCGCCAACTTCGAGCTGAGAGCCGTCGTCGTCGAGATGATCGGAAGCAGGAACCGCCCGAGCCCGATGCCGAGTGGAATGCCGAACGCGACGCCGAGTGCGCCGAGTATGAGGCTCTCTTTCAGGAGCTCCCACCAGACGCTCCGAGCGCGGACGCCGGTGGCGCGCATGACGCCGAGCTGCCACGCTCGTTCGTCGAAGACGGTCGCGAGACGATTGAAGGCGATCATGAATGCCGCGGCGAGACCGAGCAATCCGACGGCGCGCAGCACCACCTGCATGGATTGCATCACCTTGTGGAGGTCGGCCTTGCGCTGTGCCGGCGGCGCAACGCGAAGCCCGGACGGGAGCACGGCGCTCACGCGCTCGGCGACCGTCGTCACGTCGACGTCGCGGCGTACCACTATGTCGATCCGGTTGACGAGGCCCGGCTGGGTGAAGGCGGCCTCTGCCGCGAAAAGATCCATCACCACGAGGCTGCCACCGTGAATGCGCGCGATGCCCTGTGGTTCGAGAAGCCCGCGGATCGTGAACTGATGACGACCGGTCGGAGTTTCGAGCTCGATCGGGTCGCCGATGCGCAGGCGCCGCCGTTTGGCGAACTCGTGTGTGAGGATCACCGAATCGGGCTGGTTGAGAAAGGCGAGGGGGTCCTTCACGCCGGCGTGATCGGGATCGCGCGCCTGGTAAACGCGCACGGCCGCGTCGTTGGTGACGTCGACGCCGTGTACCGTGAGAACCTCGCCGCTGCCGTCGGCGACGAAGGCCGTCGCGCCGACGGCAGACACGGCGAGTTCGACGCCAGGGACGGCGTTCACCGTGTCCGCGATCTCCTCGGGGAAGAGCCCGCCGTTCCCCGCGCTCACTTGTAGCGCGGCGCGTCCCGCCATCGTGTCGACGATCTCCTCGAACGCTTCGATCACGGAACGATTCACGAGATCGATCGCGCAGACCAGGGCGACCCCGGCGGCGAGCGCGCTGACGGTCAGGATCAGGCGGTGGTAGTTCGCCCGCAAGAAACAACGCGGTATCAGAAAGAAGGCGCGTGGGAAGACGAAGAGGGGGCGCATTGTGATCACCGCGATTCGGGAGTCTTCGGCAGCGCGCGCGCACGCACTGCGGCGGTAGGCGACACGCGTTTGCGCGCCCGCTCGACCGGGCTCGCGGCCGCGCTCCACCCGTCGTAGGCTTCCCCGAATTCATCGATGAACTCGATGTCGGCGGCGACGTGCTTGAGGTTGCGGGTGAGGAGGAGGACGAGGCCGTTGAACGCCTGGTCGCACGCGGCGATTTGCTCGGCGAGCGCTGCTTCGCGCGCGCGCTCGATGATCTTGCTGCGGATCCAGAGCTCTTCCTTCCATACGGCGAGGAGTCTACGTGCGGCCGGTGGCTCGACGTCGGCGACGAACATCGCGCGCGACGAGAGCTCGTCCTCGTAACGCGCGAACCCGGCGCCACTCGGGCCCGCGAGCCACGCGTCGAAGGCGATGATGCCGGTCTCGGTGATCACGTACGGTGCGCGTCGAGGGTCGGCGCCGGACGGATTGCTCACGGTGCGGACGAGTCCTTCGCCGACGAGTCGCTGGAGCTCGCGATAAAAGTTGCCGGTGCTGAGCTGCAGGCCGGAGCGTAGGCGATAGCGCTTCATGAGCGCGTACCCATGTTGCAACTCGCCATTTCGAAGGAGGCCAAGGACGAGATACCGAAACATCAGTCCCCACCTGTCGACTCGTATTCGTCTTCGCGGACGTTGTGGTCGGGACCGCGATATCAACTCGACATCGACGCGGTCAATTGAAAAAGTCTCGCTGCTGCGCATCGATGCCGCATGGCGACTGGTTTACATCGTCATAGGCGGCACACGAGAAACGGTGTCAATTTGAAGCAGCGCGTATCAGTGCACGCCTTCGAACGTCCGCTTCAACGCCTTCATCCGCTGCAGCTCGTCGCGCAGGTTCTGCAGTGTCGCGACGAGGCGCGTGACGTCGGCGGTTGACGTCTCGATCTCACTCCGCGCTACCGTATCCGTGGCGCTGCGGAGTTGACCGTGGAGACGCAGCACGCCGCCGAGACCGTCGACGCCGATCTCGGAGAGGCGGTGTTGCACGTCCTCGGAGAAGCGGAAGATGGCTTCGGCTCGGTGCAGTAGCTCCTCGAGCATCGTGTCGGTCGCGCCGCCGTTGTCGCCGGCGCCGTGTCCGTCGTGCTGCTGGCGTTGCTGCTGTGCGCGGCGAAGGGCTTCGTAGATCTCACTCATCGTGGGTCTCCGATCGAGCTGGATTCGTGGGCGATGCCGCATAGGGGATGCTATCGCGGATGCGTTGCTAGTCAATCGAAACGTGAGGCATTCCGCGGGAGATCTGCTACACGCCGGGGATGGCCACCATCGACATGCCGGCGGTCGCGCTCGCGGCGGTGCCGGGGCGCCGGCGCGCGACGCTCGACCTGGCGCGCGAGATCGAGCGCCGCGGGTTCAGCGGCATCTACTGCGCCTCGTTCGGCGACGGGATCGGGCTCTGCGAGGCGCTGGCACTCGTGACCGACCACATCCCGTTCGGGACGGCGATCTCCATCATCTACATGCGCCACCCGGCCGAGTACGCGCAGACGGCGGCGCTCATCCACGAGCTCGCGGGCGGGCGCTTCCGCTTCGGCGTCGGCGTGAGCCACGTGCCGGTCCACGAGCGGCTCGGCTTCCAGGCCGGGAAGCCGCTCGCCGACATGCGCGCGTTCGTCGCGGCGTGGCGCGCCGCGCCGCGGGTCGGTCCGCTGCCGCCGCTCGTCCTCGCGGCGCTCCGTGATCCGATGGTCGCGCTCGCCGGCGAGCTCGGCGAGGGCGTCGTCTTCGCGAACGCCGCGCGCTCGCACATAGCGCACTCGCTCGCGGTGCTGCCGGCGGCGAAGCGCGACGCCGCCGATTTCTTCGTCGGCAACATGATCCCGACCTGCGTCGATGACGACGTCGCCGCGGCGGCGGCGGTGAACCGCCGCACGCTCGCGGGCTACGTGACGTTGCCGAACTACCGGACGTACTGGAAGGCGGCGGGCTACGTCGAGGAGATGGACGCGATCGAGCGCGCTCTCGCCAAGGGCGACCGCGACGCGATCCCGCGGCTCCTCTCCGATCGTTGGCTCGCCGACACGACGCTCTTCGGCCCGCCGGCCGCCATTCGCGACGGCGTCGAGCGCTGGCGCGCGGCCGGCGTTCGCACGCCGATCCTCACGCCGTCATCGGCGCACGGCAATCAGATGCAGGCGTTCGCGGAGCTCTTCGCGGCGTTCGAATAGACTGGACGAAGCGCGACTGTGTGCAGCAGGTGAGCAAGCGCGGCAAGCCCCGAGCACGAGCCGCGTAGCGCATCCCTCGCGTCTTCCGATTCACCTGTCTACATCCACCCGAAAAATCCGGGTTGAACTCGGCAGCTTTACGGCTTGCTGAGCACTACTTTTGCCGCCGACTTGCTCACTTCAAGCTGTACGCTCACCTCTTGGATTTGCGCTGTCAGCTCTTTGAGCTGGGCTGTGAGAACTTCCATCCCTTTCTGTTGCTGGGCGACTGTTGACTTCAACTCCGCAATGTTCGCTTGCTGTTCCTCGACTTTCTTGTGCTCTTTGAGGAACTCGTTGAGCAACATGTTGTTGATTTGCTCGTAGTGGACGCTAGCGACTTCACCATCCTTGTCATGCGCTACGAGATTGGGATCCACCTCGGCAACCTCCTCGGCGATCAAACCATATTGCGTCGTACCTTTCCAGTCGCTGTTGAATTTGAAGGTTACTGGCTTGAGCCTGTAAAGCGTGTCACTCGCCTTGTCCATCGGTTGAATGTCGCGTTTGTACCGCCGGGACGAGTTGAAGATGCCCACCACGTTAAATTGATCGACATACACTGCTTGTTGAGTGCCGGGGTCGCTAACCGGTTGAGAGTGGATGCTGCCGATGAAGCAGGTGTTATCGAGGTCAGCAAAAGGGCCTGCAGCAGGAACGCCGATTGCGATGCTGTGACTGGCGTGGACAATACTGGTGCCGGCCTCGTCACCGATAGCGACGTTAGAATTACCGTCGACGACATTATTGAGGGCGTCATCACCGATGGCTGTGTTAAAGGAGCCCGTCGTGTTGCTGAACATGGCGTCATCACCGAACGCATTATTTTGGTCGCCGGTACTGGCCTGGAGCGCGTTACGGCCATGGGCGTTGTTGAAGGAACCATTCACATTGGACTTGAGCGCCGAAGAACCCACGGCGTTGTTATCGCTGCCACCATTGCCGCACTTCCCCTTGCCGACATCCGTACAGCAGGCATTGGGCGTGCCGGCGCCCGTACACGCCGCATTGGGGTCCATGGCTTGGAAGCCGACGGCGGTGTTGTCGCTCCCGGTGTTCCCCTTGAGCGCGTTCTTGCCAAGCTTGGTGTTGCCAACGGGCTTCGCAATGGCCGTGTATGTAAGAGCGGCTTGGGTAAGTACCAGGAGCGAGGCCATCCACAGAATTCGAGCCGTCCGCGTCAGTTTTAGCGGGCTTTTTGCGCGCGCGAGGGCGGCGACGACGAGACCGAGACGCAAAGAGAGCCTCATGGGGGATCCTCCTAGGTAGGGCGTGATGCCCGGGTATTCGTGTGCCGCATGCTCCGCCACTCGGCTCAGGGCGTCAACGAGATTCTTCGAAGGAAGTGATCATCGTGGCCGAGACTCGGACGGAAAGTACCAATGCGACGCGTCAGAGAAACCCGGTCGCCGAAGTACCGAGAGATCCGCCAGACACGTCGAGTGGTTGGAGACTGAGCTTCGCGAACTCTGACTCAGCCCGCGACTGCATACACTCGCCACGGATCCGGCACGCCCTTGAGGGCCTTCTCGCCTTTGTCCGTGAAGCGGATGTTCGAGCCGACGGCGAGGTCCTTCACCGTCGACGACACGAGGATCTCGCCCGGCTCGGCGGCGGCTTGGATGCGTGACGCGATGTGAACGGCTATGCCGGCGAGCTTGTCACCTTCGAGCTCGCACTCTCCCGTGTGAATGCCGGCGCGGATCATGGTGCCGAGCGGCGCGGTGGCCAGACGCGCCGCGCGCGCCCCTTGGATAGCCTGGGCCGGCGAGTCGAAACGCACGAAGAAGCCGTCACCTGTCGTATTGACCTCGGTCCCGTTGTGCCGCGACACCTCGCGACGCACGGCGAGCTTGTGCTGCTCGAGTAGCGTGTGCCACGCCGTATCGCCGAGCCGCTCGGCGTGCCCCGTCGAGTCGACGATGTCGGTGAACAGCAGCGTCGCCAGCACGCGCCGTGATTCTTTTCGCTTTCGCCGAGTTCGTCGGTCCGCATCGATGCGCATGACCGACCCGGTATACATTGCGACAAGCTGGCCGTCGGGATCGCGGACGTTTGTCTCCGTCACGAAGCGATTCGGGGCGGGCTCGGAGACGACCGTGTCGGCGCGCAAGCGACGGCCGTCGGCGTGCACCGGTCGCAAGAACCGAACGCTGTTGTCGAGCATCACCAGAGATTGACCCAGACGATACAGAGTCGTGACGGCTGACCACGCCGACATGTCCGCAAGCGTCGCGATGGCCGCGCACGAGACGTCGTTCTCGAGCAAGCAAAACCACTCGCTCGCCGGCATGGAAACGACGACCCGCCCCTCACTCAGGTCGTGCATGATCATGCCGAACAGCGACAGGACGGGCATCGTGAGGAGTCCTTCCGCCAACTTGCGCTGAGTCGTCAGCCCGTCTTCGCGCTCTGCGAGTTCGGCGAACGGGCTTGCGTGAAAGCTGCGAAGATACGGGTCGGGGGTCTCGTAGACGGGCTCTTCGACCGGTCGCATGGTCTCCGGCGCCGGGGGAGGCGCGGGCTCGACGCGCCGAACTTCGGACTGCAAGGAACCTCGCCCGACGTAACGGCCATCGGGATCCTCCACCTCCACCTCGGCAAAGACATACAGGTCACCGCTCACGACCACTCGGGCGCGCGCGATCAAATTTCCGGGACGCGGCCACGCGGGGCGAAACGGGTCGAACGCGAAGCGCAGCGGCACCAGATCGAATCCGCTCGAAATCGCCGTCCCGCTCGCGGCTTCGAGCACCGCCACCATCAGCGGGATGAACACCAGCTGGCCGTTGGTATTGAGGGCGTCGCTCGCCGGCATGGCCCCGGTCACCGTCCCGGCGGCAACGTGGGTCAGCCGCACGCCGAGCAGACGATTCAATGGTGGCCAGGGTAAGAGGCCGCGGCTGAAAGCGCGCGCACGATCGATGCCGCTCAACGCGCGGAACCACGGCGGCGGGGTGCGGCCTCGGACCGGTTCGTCGGGGATCATCGGCCCTTTCTAGCGGCCTGCTCGACTCTCGACCAGCGACTTCATGTCGTCGAGCCCCTTCTCGACATCACCGCCGATGCGACATTGCACTTGACCCGGCGGGGAATGTTGTCGCCGGCGGAACGGTGGCGGACCTTGTTGTCGTGAAGCAGAAGATCTGGACAGGTTGGCCGAGAATCGGACGCAAATCGACCGCAACGCGGCGCGTTGCCTTATGCCGGCCGCCAGACGCGATACTCGACCCCGAGCCCCGGTAGGACGTGTCCCTCGCCGATGAAGAACGTCGTGTTGACCCACGCATAGCGCTCGTCGCCGGTCTCGAGGCGCGGGTTCGTGAAGAAGTACTGATCGCCGTAGTCGGTGCCCGCACCACTCGCGAGCGCGCTCCCAACGGCCGCGTTCATCTCGAGGAGGCCGCTGTACTGGATGTAGAGGTGGGCGCCATCGTGCGTTCTGACCTGCAGCCGGACGTCGATCCTCAGGAAGCCGTCCGGGCCGATCAACGCCCACTCGCCGCCACCGAGCAGGGTTCCGCGCAGCCGGTCGCCGATCATCTCTCCGCCAGTCACCTCGTAGTACATACGCATGCCGGTCGGGCC
>JBGOSW010000078.1:0-19088 GCA_041476145.1 Binatia bacterium | reverse complement strand
TAGCAGGTTGCTGAAAAAGGGGCATCTGCTGCGTTGCTCGGTCGTTCGCTTGTGCGGCGTAGCTTGCGCTACGCCTCCGCGCTCACTCGCTCGCGCCTTGCAGCTGCCCCTTTTTGAGCAACCTGCTCGAGCTGAACCGGAAGAAATGGGAGGTTCCGCCCTTCGGGCGCTCACGTTGGATACGAGCAGGCTGCTCAAAAAGGCCGAGATGCGAGGCGCGAAGGCGCGAACGCGGAGGCGTAGCGAAAGCTACGCCGCACAAGTGAGCAACTGAGCAACGAAGCAGATTGGCCTTTTTCAGCAGCCTGCTAGCGTGGAAACGCTAGGCGCAGCGCGGTGACGACCGCCACGGGTCCCGGAGGTATCGGGAGCAGTGCGAGCGCTTTCAGCTCCGTCAGCAGCTTCACTTCGGCGGCGAGCGCCCCGGCGAGATTGTCGACGCCGGTGTAGATGCCGGCGAGGAAGAGGATGTGGGCGATCTCCTCGGCGGAGACCTCGTGCATCAACGCGATGTACATGTGGATCGCGAGCGTGAGACCGGCCCCACGCGACGCGAGAATGGAGATCAGACAGCGCTCACGATCGCGGAGCGAGAGCATGCTGCGCGGTGGAGTCGCGTCGTCGGGCGGGAGCGCGCCGTAGAAGGCCTCGCTGATCGCGTCGGTGTAGGCCTGCGTCGGGGGGTACACCTGCGGGAAGAACCCGGTCAGGATGCCCTTCATCGCCGCCTCGTCGTACCCGGTCACGAGTTTCGCGAGCTCGGCGCTCGAGAGGATGTCCTTGACGGTCATCGGATGGCCCTCTTTTCCTGGAGAGATGGGTGATGAGCCCCCCGGCGGCGTCGCTTGCGCGGGGCGCTTGGGAGGCATGTGGAAGCTCAGACAGTAGTAGAAACGGCTGACCTGCTCTTCGACGACGTCGACGGCGCCCGCGGGAACGTGCTCGCGGGGGGCGTGCGGCCGCGGATCGTAAATGGTGATCGCGCGGAAGATGAGGCGTTGGTAGAGGCCGTGCGAGCCGTGCGGGTCGAGTTGCTCGTCGACGACGACGATCGGCGTTCCCGGGCGCGCGACGCGTGCCATCTCGGCGAGGCCGCGCGCGGGATCCCGATACCCGGCGATCCCGCCGACGTGAAACACGCGATCGAAACTCGCATCGGGAAACGGCAAGTCGTGAGCGTCGGCCAAGAGTAGGCGGACACGGAGACCGAGGCGTCCGGATCGGAGTCGCCGGCGGCACTGCTCGATCATGCCCGCGCTCAAGTCGGCGCCCCACATCTCGACGTCGACGTCCATGGGGAGATCGCGCTCGATGAGCGGAAGATTGGCGCCGCCGCCGATGCCGACCTCCAAGATGCGGAGCGGTGCACCGTCGTGCTGCGGCGCGAGGCTCGCGAGCTCGAGCCGCTCCATGTAGCCGTCGCGTGTGACCTCGGCCGAGGAGAATTGCATCAACGGGAGCGCGAAGCGGACGGCGGCGTCGTGAAACGGCGCGATGATGTCGTAGACGATGCGCAGGAAGCGATCGCTGCCGCGTACCGTGGCCTCCTCGTACAAGTGCGGCAGGCCGGCGCGTACGGGCCATGCGTGCGCGCAGCGCTGGCACTGCAGCGAGCCGGTCTCGATCGCGTCGGCGTCGGTCTTCCCGAGGAACACGAGCGAGCCGTGGCACGTCGGACATCTGAGGAGGGCGACGTCCGCAGGCGTCATGTCCGGCTCCCCGCTCCCGGCATGCGGCCGCGCGCGCGCCCCAGCTCGGCGAGCGCCCGCTCGCGGTCGGGCGCGCAGCCGAGCCGGTCGAAGATCTCGGCTGCTTGATCGAGATGATGACGGCGGCCGTAGGCCTCCTGGCGCAGATGCCGGCCGATCTCGAGATGCGCCCGCCCGCACTCGTACGGTGTCTGCAGCAACTCGCCGACGTCGAGCGTCTTCTGCCAGAGGCGGAACGCGCGTGCATGGTGCCCGGAGATCCACTCGTTCAGTCCACGCCAGAGGTGCGCGTGCGGCCGGCCGAGCGGAATGTGCCGCGCGTAGCGGCGCAAGGCGCCGACCGCTTGACGCGCGCGTTCCGCCATCGTCGACCTCGACTCGGCACTCGGTCGCCAATCCGTCTCGAGCAGCGAGGTGAACACTTCCGCGGTGGCGGCGGTGCCCTGCTGTGTCCAGTAGGCCACCGGCTTCGAGGTGAGGAGGTGCCAGAGCGCCCGGTCCGCCATCTCGTACGCGCTCTGCGCGTCGCCGCTGTGCAGGCGCACGAGCGCGAGCATGCCGAATCCCCAGATGGCCTCGGTCTTCATTGCGTTCTCGTCGATCTTCCCGAGCGCTGCATTGTAGAGGGCGAGCGCCTCGTCGTGGCGTCCGAGGCGCGCGAGGATGTCCGCCTGTCCGAGGAGACCCCAACACTCGATCTGGCGGTTGCCGCTGCGACGACACAGTCGGTGCGCGTCGCCAAAGAGGGCGAGACCGCGAGTGAGCTGGCCGCTGTACAGCGCGAGCACGCCCGTCTGGCCGTGGCATTCTTCCCACAGCCGCAGATCTCCGACGCGCTCCGCGATGTCGGAGGCGCGGCCGATGCCCGCCTCCGCATCGCGCCACATGCACGTCGAGATCTGGATGACGGCCGTCCGCGACAAGACCCACGCGACGTCGCGTTCGGTGCCCGCGCTCTCGGCGACCATCAACGCCCGCCGCGACCACGTATTCGCCAGCGAGCGCAGCGGAACGGCACCGGCCAAGAGCGCGAGGATGATGTAGCCCTGCGCCAACTCCGGGGACGGCCCCGCCGGCTCGCATTGATTCACCGTTCGCAGGCTCGACCAGAGGATCGGCAGCAATCGCAACGAGTAGAAGAACGTGTCGGTCAACCGCAGCTGCACGCGCCCGATCTCGCTGGCGACGTCGCGGTACTCGGTCGGATTGCCGGGTCGTCGGTTCCACAGGGCCTGGGCGCACCGCAGGGCGAGCTGACGGACGACCGCGGCCGACCATCCGCGTTTCCCGCTCGGGACGTATTGACCGAAATGGACGAGCGCGCGTTCGGAATGTTCCCGACAGCTTCCGAGATCACCGAGACGGTAGGTTGCCTCCGACAAGGCACTCTCGACCCGTCCGAGGTGGAACTCGGCACTGTCGGGATCGACGCGTGCGTTGAGATCGAGACGCGACGTGCGCGGCCGAGGGCGTACGGCGCTCCCCGTCGCGGCGCCGGAGTCGCGTCGCGGTGCCGGCGCGGTGTCGGTGACACGGAGCAGCTCGAGCGTGCGGCTGAGATGCGCCACCGCTTCCTGGCATGCGCCGGTTTGCAGCGCCAGCACGCCGGCGTGGTAGGCATACCGCGCCTCGCATTTCGGCTCGCCCGCCTGGCGCCAGTGGTGAGCGAGCGCGGTGACGTATTCGTTCCGATCAGGGTACGTGCGCTCGATCGCCTCGGCGACCGCCCGGTGCAGGGCGCGGCTCGCCGTCGGTGACAGGTCTTCGAGCAGTTGCTCGCGGAGCTTGTCGTGCGCAAAGCACCACTGCTGGTCGCGGAGGGTCAGCACCGCCGTCCGCGCGCACGCATCCGCCCACTGATCGGCGACGAGCTTCGGCTGGGCGGCACGCATCACGTCCATGTCGATCTCTCGCCCGATGATCGCCGCGACCTTCAGCGCCGGAAGGGCGTCGCTCGGCACCCGGCTCAAGCGGCGCCGGACGACGCGCTGCATGCCGCCGGACATCACCCGACTCGGGAGAGCGGAGCCCGTGATCTGCTCCAATCTCCCGCAGCTCTCCGCCAACGTCCGTACGACTTCGACGATGAAGAACGGGATGCCCTCGGTCTCCCGTGTCAGGAGCTCGATCACGTCCGCGCGCCGCGCGGTCGGCCCGATCATCGACTCCCCGAGCGCGGCGATCTCGGCGGCATCGAGCCGTCCCAAGACGAGCAGGTTGGCATCCTTCACCGCGGCCGGCAGCTCGGGCGCGTCGTCGTCGCGAAAGCTCCCCAACACCAGGATCGGCAGCGTCGTCACGGGTTGGGTGAGCCATGCGAGCATGGCGAGACTCTCGCTCCCGACCCACTGCAGATCCTCGAGAATCACGAGCGCCGGGCTTGGTTGCGCGCGGAACACCTCCTCGACCGCGAAGAGCAGTTGGGCTTGCGCGGCTTGGGAATCCGCGACCGGCGCGTCTGGGACCTCCCGCCCGAGCAGCGCCGCGATGTCGGGGACGATGGCCTTGAGCACCTTGGCGGCGTCGTCGCTCACTTCGATGCGCAGGATCAGATTGCTCAGCACGTCCCGCCAGACGTGATACGGGCCGCCACCCTGACTCACCGCCTGCCCGCGCACGACCAGCACCGCGTCGATGAGCGCCCGCGTGCGAATCTCGTCCAGCAAACGAGACTTTCCGACGCCGCTCTCACCACCGACCAGCCAGGTGCGGCCGCTGCCGCGCATCGCCTCGCGGAGTGCCGCGAGCAAGGTCTCGAGCTCGCGCTCCCGCCCTACGAGCGGCGCGGTGCGGAGAATACTCTCGCGCGTCGCGACGGTCTCCACCAAGAACGGCTGGCCGAGTTCCGAGGCGAGCGCCGTGATCACCTCGCTCGCCTCGGCGTAACGCGCCTCCGGATCCTTGGCGAGCAGTCGTTCCAAGATCGGCCGCAGGCGCGGGTCGATGGCGTCGTTCGGCCCCGGCAGCGGTGTGTTCATGATGCGCAACGGGAGGTATTGGTCCTCCGCGAAGGGATAGCGGCCGACGAAGAGCTCGTACGCGATCATGCCGACGGCGTAGAGGTCGGAACGCTCGTTCGGGCTCCCGCACTTGAGCACTTCGGGGGCGGTGTACGCGGGCGTGCCCGCCCATCCGACTTCGCCGGCCCCGCCCGCCGACCGTGAGAACGACAGGCCGAAGTCGAGGATCTTCACCTGATCGTTGACGACCAGAATGTTCTCCGGCTTCAGATCGCGATGGATGATGCCCGAGCGGTGGAGATAGACCAGCGCCCGTAGGGTCTGCACCAGGAGATCGAGCTGCACCGCGAGCGGCTGGTCCGTTCCTGCCTCGACGATCGTCCGGGCGTTTTCCTGGAGATCCATCGTGAAGTAGGGTTCACGATCGTCGTCGAAGCCGTAGTCGAGGACGCTGATGATGTTCGGATGGCGCAACGACGCGAGGATGCGAAACTCGTCGGCGAGCACGACGCGAGCATCGGGACTGCTCACATCGGGGCCGCTAGCCATCTTGAGCCGCTTGAGCGTGCGAATGCGTCCCGTGAGCCGATCGAGCACGCGGTGCACCGAGCCCATCCCGCCGTGTCCGATCTCGTTGATCAACTGGTACCGCGCACCGATCATTCCGAGCGGACCGGTGGTGGACGCCGCCGGGGTCGATGCGGCCTCCGCGCGCGACTCCGCAGACGCCGCGCGGAGCCACGCGCGCGAGAGGCGTGTTCCCTGCTTGCCGGCGACGGTCACCGGACACCGCCACGAACGGGCTCTGCGCGGACGCTCATGGTGCTCCGTCCGCCGCAGTAGCACGGGCCGGCGTCGGGACGTCAAGCGCTTCCGATGCTAGGATTCGACCGTGGCGCTCGACATCGATCTCGCTCATCCCGCCAATCAACAGAACCCCTACCCCGCGTATCGGTGGCTGCGCGATCACGACCCGGTCCATTGGAGCCCACGCCTCAAGATGTGGGTGGTGACGCGCTACGACGACGTCCTCCAGGTCCTGCAAGAGCCGCTGCGCTATTCCTCGGATCGATTTCGGAACATCGGCACCGAGTTCGCGAGTCGTCGTCCGGACATCGAAGAGGTCGCGAGGGTTTTGCGGGACTGGGCGGTGTATCGCGATCCGCCGGATCACACGCGGCTCCGCGGACTGCTCGGCAAGGCCTTCACGCCGCGCCGCATCGAGACGATGCAACCGCGCATCCAGCAGATCGTCGACGAGCTCTTCGACCGCGTCGCCGCGCGCGGCGCGATGGACTTCATCGCCGACTTCGCGTTTCCCCTTCCGGCGACGGTGATCGCCGCCATGCTCGGGACGCCGAGTGCGGACCTGCCGCGGATCAAGACGTGGTCGGATCAGATCGCGTCGTACATCGGCGGCGCCCAACAAGGGAGCGACAACATTCACGAGGCCGGGAGGGGTCTCACCGGTGTCTTCGACTACTTCCGCGAGCTCATACGGGTGCGGCACGCCAGGGCGGAAGACGATCTCGTGAGTCTCCTGCTCGCGGCCGAGGATCGTGGAGACATGCTGAGTCACGAGGAAGTCGTCTCCAATTGTGTCCTGCTGCTCTTCGCGGGACACGAGACGACGACGAATCTTCTCGGCAACGGCCTGTTCCACCTCTTGTCCAACCCGGCGCAGTACCGCCTCCTGCAAGACGACCCGGCGCGCGTGCCGACGGCCGTGGAGGAGTTTCTCCGCTACGACCCACCGGTGGCCGGCAAGATCAAGGTTGCCGCCGCCGACGTCGACTTGCGCGGTCGCCGCATTCGGCGCGGGGACTTGGTCGCGGTGATGCTCGCGGCGGCCAATCGCGACCCGGGCCGGTTCGACGACCCCGACGCGCTCAGCGTCACGCGCGAGCCCGGCCCGCACCTCGCATTCGGCCACGGCATCCACTTCTGCCTCGGCGCGGCGTTGGCGAGGCTCGAGGCGCAGATCGCCTTCACCTCCCTCTTCAAGCGTTTTCGGCAGCTCGCCCTCGTCGACGACGTTCCGTGTTGGAAGCCGCAAATTTTCTTTCGTGGACTCGCGACGCTCCCGGTGACGTTTCGCTGAGCGCGCCCCGGGACAGGCCCACGAAGATGTCGCGGAGGGACCGTGTCGCATCGAGCGGACGAGCGCCAGCGGTCGAGACGCCGCCCGCCGCCTTTGCTTCAAAGTGATACAGCTCGATCGGTCTCCCGGTCTCTCGTCTCGTCAATCCACCAGGTGATCGAGATACTCCGCGAGCCCGTAGCCGACGCGGTCGCCCCATCGCCACTCGGTCAACCCCTCGGCGATGCGTGTCACCTTGCCCTCGCGCCGGTTGCGGAGCGGGATCATCGCCAGCACCTGTCCCGTGACCTCGAGCGTCTCGCCGCCCGCCGTGGTGGCGCGGACGCGGATGCGATCGTGCAGCTGCTGCTCGCCGACGCGCTCGGTCTCGATCTCGGTCTTCACGATGCGCTCGTTTGCTCGGCCGCGGCGGTAGACGTAGCCGGCGTGGACCTCGCTGCCGTCACGGTTCACGGTGAGGAGCGGCACGGCGCCGAGGTCCTCGCCGAAGCTCATGGTGAGCCAGCGGTAGAATTTCGGGGCCTGCCAGTAGCGCGGACCCCACGAGTGATCGCGAAGACCGGGCGCGTCGATCTCGAAGCGCTCGCCGTCGACGGTGAGCGCGCCGACGGCTTTGCCGTGCTGCTCGAGGTGGCCCTTGGCGAACTCCTGGCCGGACTTCTCCCCCCCGGCGCTCACCCAGCGGTCGCCCTCGCGGCGCCGGAGCTCGCCGCCGTAGCCTGGGGAAAGGCCGAGCCAGCGGACGTCGAGCTCGACCGGAACGTGCGGGTTCTTCGCGAACGCCTCGCGCGGCTCGGCCATCTCGAGCGGGTTCGCGAGCAGGCAGCAGTGGCCCTGGTAGGCGACGCGATGCTCGACGAACGGTGTCTGCACCTCGAACCGCAGGCCGCCGGCGTCGTGCCGCTCGTTCGACGTGATCGACGGGCGCTTGAACATGAAGGCGACGCGGCCGTCGGGGAGATAGAGACAGGTGGTCATCTCGGCGTAGCCCTCGTTCGGGCGGTTGCCGAGGCGGACGAAGCCGCCGATCCGCCGGCGCGGATCGAAGAGGTTGTAGTAGGCGCTCTCGTTGAAGTTCGGCTCGCCGGTGTTGGGGTGCATGAGGTCGTCGCTCTCGAGGAGCGTCAGTTCGGCGGCCATGGTCGTCCTCCGATTCAGTCCGCGAAGTCCTGCGTCCACCAGCGCGTGCCGGTTGCGTCGACGATACAGCCGACGCCGATCCTGTGAAACGACGCATGCAGGATGTTGGCGCGGTGGCCGGGGCTCGCGAGCCAGCCGCGCATCACCGCCTCCGCGGTCGGATAGTTGTACGCGACGTTCTCGCCGATGGAGCCGTTCACGGTATCATCGCCGCCGCGGACGACCGGCTCCCACCCGGAGTGCGACAGCCGATTCCGCGCCGCCATCGTCTTGGAGCGTGCGCGGGCGGCGCGTGCCAGGCGCGCGTCGGCGACGAGCGCGTGCAGACGGGCGCGGCGGCGGGCGGCGTTGACGCCGGCGACGACGCTCCGGATCGCGCTCGCCGGACAATCGCGCGCGCTCGGGGCGCCGGGCGACGGCGGCGCGACATGGCGCGCGGATGCGATCGAGTGGGCGGACGTGGTGCCGGCACAGCCGACGGCGCTCGTCAGCAGCGCGAACAAGGCGACGTACCGGCAGGATCGATTGCGCGCGGACGGCATCGCGGCGTCTTCCATGCCGAAGCGCGTCCGCACGGTCAAGACCGCGGATTGACGTCGGGGCGGCGGTACGCAACGGTCGATCGCATGCCGACGACGCAACGCTACGAGCTCTACTACTGGCCGTCGATCCAAGGCCGCGGCGAGTTCATCCGCCTCGTCCTCGAAGAAGTGAACGCGTCCTACGTCGACGTCGCGCGCTTGCCCAAGTCGAAGGGTGGCATGGGCGCGATGATGAAGCTCCTCGAGCACGGGGCGCACGGGGTGCGGCCGTTCGCGCCGCCGTTCCTCAAGGTCGGAAGGCTCCTCGTCTTCCAGACGGCGAACATCCTCGCGTTCCTCGGTGCGCGCCACGGTCTCGTTCGCAAGGACGAGGCGAGCCGCCTGCACGCGAACGCGCTCCAGCTCACGATCGCCGACCTCGTCGCCGAGGTGCACGACACCCACCACCCGATCGCGGGGGGCCTCTATTACGCCGACCAGAAGCGCGAGGCGAAGAAACGCAGCACCGATTTCGTACGCGCGCGCATGCCGAAGTTCCTCGGCTATTTCGAGCGTATCTTAGTGAAGAACGGCGGCGAGTGGCTGCTCGGCGACGCACTCTCCTACGTCGATCTCTCGATGTTCCAGGTGCTCGAAGGGCTCGCGTACGCGTTCCCGCGCGCGACGGCCCGCGTGGCGCCGAAGATTCCGCGCCTGATCGCGCTCCGCCGTCGCGTCGCGACGCGGCCGCGCATCGCCGCCTACCTCGCATCCGACTGCCGCCTGCCGTTCAACGAAGACGGCATCTTCCGCCACTACCCCGAGCTCGACGCCGCGTCGCGCTGACGATCGCACCCGCACCTCGCGGTGTGCTAGGAAGCGCGAATCGGAGGAGAGCGCGAATCGGAGACGGAGGGGAGGAGGCCGTGGCGGGTCGAGCGCGCATCGAGTCGAGTACGTGCTGGCGCCGCCGCACGATCGTCGCGGGAATGTTCATCATCATCGCCGGCGCGACGTCGAGCGATTGCTCGCGAGATCACGACCGGCCACTGCCGTCGCCCTCGTCCGCTCCCGCGACGCGGCGCACGCCGACGACCGCGGCGTTTGCGGACGTCGGTCTCGGGTCGCGCATCGCGGTGCTCGACGCGCCGAACGGCCCGGACGAGGCGAAGGTCGCGGTGATCGAAGGGCTCGCCGGTGATCGCAGCGAGGCGGTGACGGGGGTGCTGCTGCGCTTCGTCGACAGCCCGTCGGTGTTGATCGGGGCCGCCAGCATCAAGGCGCTCGCGGGCCGCGGCTGCGAGCGCGTCGAGGCCGTACTCGTCGGCCTGCTCGAGAACGACGACTGGCAGCGACGCGCCTGGGCTGCCAGAGTGCTCGGGGCGAACGACTGTCGCGGCGCGCAGGCGACGCTCGGCGCTCGAGCGCGGCGCGAGACCGACGACCGCGTCAAGGCTCGCCTCGATGAGGCGATCCAGCGTCTGGGAGAACCGAGTCGATGAGGCGACACACGTCATGGGTTGCCGTCGCCGCGATCGTTCTCGGATTCGCGGCCTGTTCGCACCCCGTGCCCTCGCACAAGGCGTGGGACGACTACGCAGGCGAGACCCTGAAAGTCCACGGCGCCGGCCGCGCCACCGCCGGCCAAGTGGTATGGCGCGCGGTGAAGGAGCACGGTGGCGTCCGCGACTTTCTCGCGGCGCAGGGCGAGCCCGACACGCTCGAGATTCGCGGCGGCAAGTTCTCGCAGAAGACGATCATCCTCTACTACACGCGGCGCAGCGCGGGCGCGCCCCACCGCATCCGATTGGACCCGGGAAAGCACGGCTTCACCCCGCGTGCGCCGGAGCTGATCACGACCGGCGCAGCGGCGAAGCCGGCGACGGGGGCGAGTCCCCGCCCGCAGGTCCGGCGCGGCGGGGAACCGCCGCGCCAGCCGGAGTGGACGCCCAAGCCGGCCCCGGCCCGAACGCCGGTCCCGACGCCGCCGGTCCTCGCTCCCGCACCAGGCCCGGCACCACCTCCGGTCCTCGCCCCGGCGCCGCTTGCAACGTCCGACGCGAGCGGCGGGCACGCGCCGCGTAGCCCGCAGGCGCAACCGACGACCGGTCGGAGTGGCGCGACCGCCGATCAGCGGGTGAACTGCCCGATCGATCCGACGCGTTGGGATTGTCGAGCGCTCTGCAGCCCCGGCGTCGACTACGAGTGGTGCCGCTAGGAGCCCGCGGAATTCACTTCCGCGGGCGAGTCCATCGCGCGCACCGCGCGCGCTCGGTCTAGACGTGACGTCTTCGGCCCGCGTGCTTCTTCGAGTGCGATCCGTGTGTCGCCGTCGGGCGGCGGGCGACGCATTGGCTCTGCCAGAGCCGACAAACCTCGTTCTCGCGATGCAGGCAGCGGGTTTGAAGGTCGTCGCACTTCTCGGTTTGCAGCGCGGGCTCTGCGCGCAGCGTCGGCGCCGCTCCGACGACGAGCGCGATCGCGACGGATACGACGAGGGCGCGCAACATGGACCGTGGAACCACCATGACGGTAACTCTCAGCCGGTACCGGCCGGGCTCCGGCGCACGGGCGTCGGCGCCGGCGTGCCGACGCGAAGTTCGAGGTTGCGGACCTTGGCTTCGAGATCGAGCACGCGCTTCGCCGACTGTTGGCGCTCGGCGAGCGCCAACCGTCGTTTCTCCTCGATCTCGTCGCCGAGCGCGAGCGCGCGACGCTCGGCGACGTCCGTCTTGCGGAGCGCGGCGAACGCGAGCCAGCCGAGGATGCCCGCCGTGACGACGAGCAGCATGCCGACGATCGACGCCAGCGGCCAGAGTCGCTCGAGGTGCGCGAGCTGCGCGACGCGGCGCTCGGCGTCGGCCGCCGCCGCGCGCGCGGCGGCGAGATCGCGGTCGAGTTGCTCGGTACGTGTCTTCAAGGACCCGACGTCACGCTCGAGGGCCTGCGCCTTCACCTCCGCTTCGGCGGCGTGTGCCGCGAGCGGATTCGGGATGCGGTAGACGTGACCGATGCCGACGCGGGTCGGATCCGTGACGCCGTTGTCGGCGAGAAACGCCGGCATCTCCCGCGGCCCGATGCCGAACATCGCCGCCACCGTTCCCGGCTGGTCGCCCGGTCGCGCCTTATAGATGAAAGCGGCGCCGTCCTCCGTCACCGTGAACACCGGCTCGGCGGCGACCGCCGAGGCGAGTCCGAGAGCGAGCGCGCTCGCAACGAGCATGCGTGACAGGATCGACATGGCCGAACGCCGTCATCCGCCGCACATCCGCCTCCACGGATACGAAGCCTAGCGAGCCCACGGCCGCCGATCAACGGCTCCACGCCTCGTGTCCGCGCGTCCGCTATGGCGGACTCACCAGTCGAAGGTGTGGGTGAAATTGAAGAGAACGCCGCTCACCCGGTTCTCGTCGTTCTCGCGCAGGAGCGCGACGAAGAGGCTGTTTTGGTGGTCGACGACGACGACCCCGGCGAGCGAGAGGGCGTTCTTGGCCCCCGAGATCCAGTCCGCCCACAGGACGAAGTGCTCCGAGAGCTCGACGTCGCAGCCGAGCATCGCGTGCGGCAAGGCGCCGACCTGAAGGAACCCCGCATGCGCGCGGATGCCGTGCAGGCGTAGGTTACGGTGGTGCGCCCGGAACTTTTGGTACGCGATCTCGTCGTAGTTGAGGGTCTTGCTGGCGACGACGAAGCCGGCGGGGGTGACGCCGGGGCCGAGCTGCGTGGTGCCGACGGCGATCGCGGGCACGCGGTAGTCCTCCGCGACCATCGTCCACTTGAGATTGAAGAACGGCCGGTACTCACCCGGCGGGTCCGCGGGGGCGACGTCGACGCCCCCCTCGATGTCCCACGGCAGGCCGATTTCGAGCTGCGGCACCGGCTCGACGTCGTGAAAGAACGCGTGGCGTCCGTCGATCGTGGTGTTGCCGTTTTGCAGGACCGCGTTCACCTGGTGAGGGCGGACGAGGTCCGTCGTCGGGATCACCGCGAGCCCCGTCGGACCGGCTGACGCGGGCGCGCTCGCGACGAGCGCGGTCACGCAGACGACGGCGTGGAGCAGACCGCGGGCGCGACGCCGGCGAACGGGGGCGATGCTCATCTGGCGGGCGTGTCGTCCTCGCGAATCGTCCGCCGCGGCGAGAGGCGGAAAAAGTCGAGCGTGCGATCGAGCTCCGACGCCAGCCTATGCAGGCTCCGCTCGGCGGAGGTGTCGCCGGCCTCGCGCGCCGCCTCCGCCGCCGCAACCTCGATGTTGTCGGCGAGCGTGTGGACGCGTGCGAGCGTCGCGCCGAACTCCTCGACGAGACGATTCAGGCTCTGGCCCACCTCCTGGAACTCGTCGCCGGGGTGCAACTCGACGCGCACGCCCAAGTCGCCGCCCACGATCGCGTCGAGCGCGCGGTGGAGCGTGTGGACGGGCGCGACGATGCGATGCGTGAGGCGGAACGCCCAGACCCCGATCAAGGCGACCGCGAGCACGAGCACCGCGGCGCCGACGAGGAGGCCGCGTTGCAGGAGCTGCCCCGTATGGCTGATCGTCTTGTGGGCGCGGAAGAACTCGCTGCCGACCGCCTGATCGTTCAGGCGATATTGGACGAGGAGCGTCACCAGAGCGGCGCCGAGCAGGAACATCAGCAGCGGCACGACCCAGCGCAGCTGGCGGTTGCGGTGCGGTCGGTGGGGATGGAAAAAACGAGCGCGTTGCATGGAGCGATCTCCTTCCGAGCGGGTCATTGCAGATCCGATAGCTCGTGACACGAAAGGCAGAGGCCGCCGCGACGATTGTCGAGGCGGAGCAAGTCGCCGAAGGTGTTGTTCTCGCCGTGGAGGAAGTGGCAGGTCGCGCAGGCGATCGTTCCGTCGGCGGCCAGCGGCAAGGCCGCGGGCGCGCTCTTCATCGGGCGGATGCCGGTGCGATGCGATGGTCCCTCGTCGCCGTGGCAGGAGGCGCAGCGCGCCTCGAGGTCGGGGGCGAGCGCCGTCGCGGCCGCCGCCTTGTCCGCGCTCAACGTCGTGGCGTCGGCGGTGTGGCAGGCGCGGCAGTCGCCGCCGGCGCGGTGGACGTTCTCGCCGTGCGGCTTCGCGAGCGCCGCCGCGAGCAGCGTGACGAGGTGGACGAGCACGAGCGGCGCCAGCACCCACCGCGCCCGCGACGCGATCGTTCGCGGGCTCCGCCGTCCGCCGTCCATCGATGCGCCGGCCATACTGCCGTTCCGCGGGTCGAGTCAATCGACGCGCCGGCGGCGGTGATGTCCTACTTAGGACACTCGCGCAGGGAAACTAGGACACCCCTGCTTTTCGGCCCGTCACTCGAAGGCTGGCGCGTCCTTCAGAGCAGCGCACTTCGCGAAGCATGCGGGACGCTTCGCGTGCTTGTTGCGGATGGCTCGCGCAGCGGAGGCGAGATCCGCAGCGACCAGTTCCCAGGCGTTCCCGGCCGCGAGCGCGCCCTCGCTTCCGACGGCCTTGTCGAACTTGGCGCGGAGCGATGCCTCGCGCGTGCAGAGATTCAGCAAGTAACGGCACTCTTCGGCTTCGGTCTTCATCGGTGCCACGACAGCGCCGACGTCGGACGCGAATCCATTGGTCTGCGTGGAGGTGACAAGGATTCCGAGGATCACCAGGATCAGTCGGCGCATCGGGGACGACCCTACCGCCGATCCTCCGCCGCGCTCAAGTGTCGTCGGCCGTCATACGGTGCGTCGTTCTGGCGCACCTCACCGAGTAGCCGCTGCGCGCGGTTGCTCACCAAGGGGGCCCTATGAGAGACGCAACGCTGGCTCGCGAGCACTTCGCAATGAAAGACGTCTCCGTAAGCTTCGGCGTGCTCATCGCCTTCGTCTTGCCCGGCTTCGTGGTGCTCTGGGCCGCATCCTATTCATCCCCCACGATCCTTGCATGGTTCGAGTTGAAGGAGAGTGTCAACGGGTTCCTCTTTGCCTCGCTCGCCTCGCTCGCGCTCGGTGTCTTTATCAGCGGGGTACGGTGGGTGATCTTCGACAGAATCATCAACCCTTGCGTCGGCCTCGATCGTCCGGACATCAGTTTTGGCGCGATCACGAAAACGGAACAGGGAATGCGGGCGCTCAATCTGACAACCGAGGAGCACTATCGCTACTACCAATTCTACTCGAACACGGCAGTCGCCGTGCTGATCGCATACACGGCTCGTGCCTACCACTTCGGGTTTTTCGAGAATCCCTCGCGGCTGACCGGGCCGGAAGTCCTGGGGTTCATCATGTTCGCGATCGCCGAGGGGACGCTCTACGCGAGCGCGTACGACGCTCTCAAAAAGCATGACGGAGACTTGGCGCAACTGAACAGCACCTATGGGGACGGTAAATGACGAACGGAAAACGCCAACAGAAGGAAAAGAAACCTCCGCCGAAGCCAACGCCGAAACCAGATCCGAGCAAGCCCGCGTCGGGTCAGAAGTAGAGCGCGCTACTTCGCGCGCCCGCCCTTGATGATCCGGAAGCGGCTCGGGCCGGGGTTGCCCGGTTTCCGCACGACGACGCCGCTGCGATCGCCTCCCCACGTGTCCTTCGCGCGTCCGGCGCTCATCCCTCTCTTGGGCTTCGGTGCCGGCGCCATCGGCGGCGCAACCGGCGCACGCAATGCCGCCTCGATCAACTCGCCGATCGACCACACATGGTCGGTCACGCCGAGCGCCATTGCGGGCGTACAGCGCAGCGTCTCGTGAACACGGCACAAGTTGTAGTGCCCGACGTGCAACGCGACCGCGGCCTGGTGGTTCACGAGTTTCCGGCTGAATCCATTGCTCAACCGCGTGAACCTGCGCGACTGCATGCGCGTCGTCAGGTTGAACCGCTCGACGTAGCTCGTGCTGATCTTGGCAGGGTCCGGATTGCCGCGAACGACTGTTGTCTCCGTGCTTCTTATCGAGCCCGGCGAGTAGCGCACCGCCGCTTCGTTCCCCGCGGTCACGGCATAGTTTTTCACGATGGTCGCGAAGTCCACGTCGGCTCCGAATGCCTGCTCGATGGCATCGGGATACACGGGCCAGCCGTCGGATGTGATTTGCGGCCGATTCACGACACGGGCGCGGAGGTCGCGGACGATTGCGTGCGTGTTCTCCGCGCTGCGCTTCCCGACGACGAAGGTGAGGACGGCCTTGCTCGTCGCGTCGAGCGCGAGGAACAAGTAGCAGTCGCCGTATTCCTTCGGATCGCCGGGGCGGACGCGCTTGGCCTTCTTCTGGATGAAGGCCCACTGCTCATCGAGCTCGATCAGGTTCACGTTGAGGTTCCGGAGCATGCCATCCATGAGCCGACGGCAGCCCTCGCCAACCTGGACACCGAGACGCATGATCGTGTCGCGATGCGTGTCGGTCAGGCGCTCGGTCGTACGGATGGAGCAGCCCTCGGTCAGGGCGGCGACGATCGCGGTTTGCTTCTCACGCGGTAGGATGTTCATGGGTCTTGCCTTCCTCGGAGCGGCGACCCACAATCGAAGCGTCTGACGGCATCGGGTGGGTAACTGCTCGGTGTTGGCCCCGCTCGCGGTTGGCGCCGTGAGCGGGGTTTTTTGTAGTCGTCGTGTCCATCGCTGTACTGTCTAGGTATATACCTACTCCCCATAGTCTTGTCAATACCTCCGAGGGATTGACTTGACATCAATCCCTACCGGGTCCATGGTGGCCCCATGGCGAAAGTGAAGCTCTCGACCTGGGCCTGGAAGTGCGAGCGGTGCGGCCACCAGTGGATTCCCCGCGTCACGACCAAGGAACCCAAGGTCTGCCCCAATCCGGCGTGTAAAAGCCCGTACTGGAACACGCCCAGGCGCCAGAAGAAGGCCCGTTAGGGCCTCTCACCTCCCGCCGCCCGTCGTCTAACCACCACCGCAGGAACCACTCCGCCGTCCCATTCCTCATGCAGCACCACGGTTCCGTATCCACGGCCCCTCCGCATCGTTGGGCCGGCCTGTACGTTGCCTCTCCAGGCCGCGATTGACGGGACCGCTGCGATGCGGATAGGCTGCGAGGTGGTTAGTCGGGCGGCCTACACAACTCCCGCGACAATCTCCGAGACGGTCGCTCCCCAAGAGCGGCCGTTTTCGTTTCAGCTCACATCGTTCTCTCCCGCGCCTCGAATCCGTCCACTAGCCGGCCGGTCGACGCTCCCGCTGCGGCGCTTCCGCCGACAGCCCGAGCGCCTGACGCACGATCACGCCAACCGGGCACCGCTGATCGAGGGCCTGGTGCCGGAGCGTGATCCGCTCCTCCTCCGTGAGCGGCACGAGTACGTGAACGCATCCGATGCCTGCGTCGTCCTTCGTTGCCTTGACCACCTTCTTCGTAGCCTTCATCGCTTCATCCCTCCTGGTTCCTGTGCCTGCGCACCTAAGTAGTCACAACACGCTCGAAGGCCGTGAACGGGTACAACCGTCGCAGCAAACCTGTCCAACAAAGCCAAGCCCGCCGCTGCTCCGTCCCTCGCCACCAGTCCTCCGCGCGCCAAAAAAAATGGCCCGGCGCACTTGTCCGGTTGTCCGGACATTCGCGACGGGCCACGGGAGCCACTCTGCGGCGCCATGTGCGGCGCCTATGTGAACCGACCTATACGCCCGGCTTCGTCAAAAGGGAAGAAGAAGAAACGTAGGGCGCTAGCGTGGAAGCACACTCACGGCCCGTGCCGAATGTGTGCTAGTGCGCCGCGCGCCTTGATCGCGGAACTTAGGACACCCGCGCCGTCAACTTAGGACACTCGGCCCCGAACTAGGACAGCACCGCCGGCGACGGCCGAGCAGATGCGCCGGCGATCCGACGGGGGGTCTTGCCAGATGGCGCAGCGCACGTGAAAAGAGCGGCGCGCACATCCCAACGAACGCGCGACGGCAGTCCGCGCGCGAGGAGCGATCATGCAAACCGTGACGACCACCGACCCAAGCCCGAATGCAACGCGCAATCATCATCAGCGCTTTCACCTCCCGCACGCGCATCTCGCGTCCGCCTTCGGCGGCGATTGGTTCGGCCTCAAGGCCGAGGCGTTCGCGCGCTTCTTCGGCACGCCGACCTTCTTGATCGCCCAGAGCCTCCTCGTCGCACTCTGGATCGCGCTCAACGTCGCCGGGGTCACGCAGTTCGACATCTACCCGTTCATCTTGCTGAACCTCGCGTTCAGCCTGCAGGCGGCGTACGCGGCGCCGCTCATCTTGCTGGCGCAAACCCGCCAGGCCGATCGCGACAAGGCGCTCTCCGATGCCGACGTGCAGCACCGCGAGGCGCTCGCCGCCGCGAGCGTCGAGCGCCAGGAGCTCGCCACCCATCAGTCGGCGCAGATCCTCGAGCTCCTCGAGCAGAACACGGCTCTCACCAAGCTGACGCAGGAGCTCAGCCAACGAATCGAGAATCTGACGGCGCAGATCCACGAGTCGCTCTGTCGGCGTTGACCGTCCGTTCGGTGACCATCCGCGTGGGCTTTCCCTCGCGGCACGCACCGGCTATTCCGGAGCCGCGGGGCACAACAGAAAGGAGCACGAGATGGCAGAGAGCGTGTACAAGATCATCGAGCTCGTCGGCACGAGCACCAACTCATGGGAGGCGGCCGCGAAAGCGGCCGTCGGCAAGGCTGCGAAGAGCTTGCGCGACTTGCGGGTCGCCGAAGTCAGCCAGCTCGACATGACGATCGAGAAGGGCAAGGTTGTCGCCTACCGCGCGAAGGTGAAGCTGTCCTTCAAGTACGAGGACTGACGAGGCCGTAGTGGCGAGCGCCGTGGCGTCGACGTCACTCGACGGCACCGCGGCGCTCGTCGCTCGACCTCCGGCGTCGCGCCTCCCCACATGACCACATTCGCGATCATCGGTGCCGGTGCCTGGGGAACGGCTCTCGCATCCCACGTCGCGCGCCTCGGGCACGCGGTGCGAATCTGGGCGCTCGAGCCCGAGGTCGCCGACGAGATCACGCGCCGGCACGTCAACTCCGTCTACCTCGCCGACATCACGCTGCCGGAGACGATCCGCGCCTCGACCGACGTCGCCGAGGTCGTCGGCGGCGCCGATGTCGTCCTCCTTGTCCCGCCGTCGCAGCACCTCCGCAAGGTCGCCGCCGGCGTCGCGCGTGTCGTCGGGCCGAACGCGGCCATCGTCGTTGCCACCAAAGGCATCGAGGAGGGGACGCTGAAGCTCATGTCGGAGGTGCTCGCCGAGGCGCTCCCCGACGTTCCCGTCGAGCGCGTCGCGTTTCTCTCGGGTCCGACCTTCGCCCTCGAGGTCGCGCGCGGCAAGCCGACCGACGTCGTCATCGCGTCGCGGGGCATGGCCGTCGCGCGCCACGTGCAGGGACTCCTGCACGCACCGCTGTTTCACGTCTATGCCAGCGCCGACCCGATCGGCGTCCAGGTCGGCGGCGCCGTCAAGAACGTCATGGCCGTCGCCGTCGGCGCCTGCGACGCGCTCGATTTCGGCGCCAACGCCCGCGCCGCCGTCATCACCCGCGGCCTCGCCGAGATGACCAGACTCGGCGTCCGCCTCGGCGCCAACCCCCTCACCTTCCTCGGCATGGCCGGCGTCGGCGACTTGATCCTCACCTGCACCGGCGAGCTCTCCCGCAATCGCACCCTCGGCAAGCAAATCGCAGCCGGCGCTGATCCGAAAACGTACCTCGCGAGCAAGCGCTCCGTCGCCGAGGGCTACTAC
>JBGOSW010000077.1:0-19250 GCA_041476145.1 Binatia bacterium | reverse complement strand
TGGCGTGCCGCGGCGATCGTGCTCTGCGACATGGCGTCGACGGTGTACTACATCGGCGGCATCGTCGAGCAGGCAATCGGCAAGGCGGCGCCCTGGTACATCGGCGCGGTCATGCTGTTCGCGTACGCCGTGCGCGGCGTTTACATCGAGTCGTGCGCGATGTTCGTCCGCGGCGGGGTCTACAGGGTCGTCAAGGAGGCGATGGGCGGTACGCTCGCCAAGCTTTCGGTCTCGGCCTTGATGTTCGACTACGTCCTGACCGGACCGATCAGCGGCGTGTCCGCCGGCCAGTACATCGTCGGCCTCGCGAACGAGCTGCTCCCGCTCCTGCACGTCCCCGTCGCGATCCCGACCGCCGCCGGTTCGGCGGTGATCGCCGTCGCCATCACCCTGTATTTCTGGCACCAGAACATCCTCGGCATCGAGGAGTCGAGCGACAAAGCCATGAAGATCATGGGGGTCACGACCGTCATGATCGTAGTGATGGTCACATGGTGCAGCGTCACGCTCTGGATGCGGGGAGCAACGCTGCCGCCCTTCGAACTGCATTTCAGCGACGAGGCGCTCGGCTGGCTCGGCGGAACGGGATGGCAGAAACAGCTCGGCGCGTTCGGGATCCTGATCGCGTTCGGGCACTCGATTCTCGCCATGAGTGGTGAGGAGTCCCTCGCCCAGGTGAACCGCGAGCTCGCTCACCCGAAGGTCCCGAACCTCATCCGCGCGGGCTTGATCATCTTTCTCTTCACCCTGCTGACGACGGGGCTAATCTCCTTCTTCGCGGTGATGATCATCCCCGACGACGTCCGCATGAGCACGTACAGCGACAATCTCGTCGGCGGCCTCGCCATGTACATGGTCGGACCCCTCTCGGTACGCCTCGTCCTGCGCGTGTTCGTGGTCGTGGTCGGCTTCCTCATCCTCGCGGGCGCCGTCAACACGGCGATCGTGGGCTCGAACGGCGTGCTCAACCGCGTGGCCGAGGACGGGGTTCTCGCGGACTGGTTTCGCCTTCCGCATCGCCGCTACGGCACGACCTTCCGGATCGTCAACATGATCGTCGGGCTCCAAATCTTCACTATCATCGCGAGCCGCGGCAACGTCTACGCGCTCGGTGAAGCCTACGCCTTCGGCGTGGTGTGGAGCTTCGTCTTCAAGGCGCTTTCCATGGTCGTCTTGCGGTTCAAGGATCGGCGGCCGCGCGAATGGCGGGTGCCGTTGAACGTACGGGCGGGTCGCTGGGAGATTCCCGTCGGCCTGTTGCTCATCTTCCTCGTGCTGCTGGTCACCGCCCTGGTGAATCTCGTGACCAAGAAGGTGGCGACGCAGTGGGGCGTCGCCTTCACGATCGTATTCTTCGTGATCTTCTGGGTGTCGGAGCACGTACGCCGGAGGAACGGCCACACGGCGCACCACCTCGAGAAGTTCAACGTGCGTTACACGCCTGAATTGGCGGCGGAGGCGATCGGCGTCCGCAAGGGATGCAAGATCGTCCCGGTGCGCGATCCGAAAAACCTCCAGCACCTCGACCGCGCCCTGCACGAGGCCGAACACGAGGATGTCGATGTCGTGGTCCCGACCGTGAAAGTCGAACACGAACTCGTGGCAACGGGTGCCAACCCGAACTTCACGCCCGACGAGCAGGCGATCTTCACGGCGGTCGTCAACCTCGCCGAGAAGCACGGCAAGACGGTGATCCCTCTCGTCCTCACCTCGAACGACGCCCTTTTTGCCGTGGCACGCACGGCGCAGGAGCTGGGCGCTGACGAGGTCATTCTCGGGCGGTCGGGCAAGCTCGCGCCGGATGTACAGGCCGAGTCGTTCGCGATTCGCTGGGGCGCCGTCGAACCGCGGGGCGAGCGCGAGATGACGGTACGCGTCGTCTCCGATCTGGAGGATCTGCGGTTCGCCGTGTAGGGGCAGCTCACACGAAGATGCTCAGCATGGCGCCGCGGCCTCGGGCTCGCGATGAGGTGGGATTTCGTCCTGGCGCCGGGAGAGCGTATCCTCAGACGTGGCCTCGATCCTCATCGTCGACGACGAGCCGCACATTCGGGGGCACCTCGCCACCTACGTGCGGAGCCTCGGGCACGCGGTCACCGAGGCGACCGACGCCGCCACGGCGCTCGCCGCGATCGCGCATGCGCCGCTCGACGTCGTCGTCTCCGACGTCCGCATGCCGGGCATGGACGGCATGAGCCTGTTGCGCGAGTCGAAGCGCCGCGCGCCCGACACGGTCGTCGTCCTGATGACGGCGTACGCGACGGTGCCCCAGGCGGTGGAAGCGATGCGTGCCGGTGCCTACGACTACTTGGTGAAGCCTTTCGGCCTGGAGCAGGTCGAGCTGCTGCTGACACGCGCCCTCGAGATCCAGGTGCTACGGCGCGAGAACCGCAGCCTGCGTCAGGCGATCGACGAGCCGATCCTCCTCCAGTCGGCCAGTCCCGCGATGCAGCGCGCGCTCGCGACCGCCGAACGCGCCGCCGCCTCCGACGTGACCGTGCTCCTCACCGGCGAGAGCGGTACCGGAAAGACGGTGCTCGGGCGCCAGATCCATGCCTGGAGCCCGCACCGCGCGGCGCCGTTCGTCACCATCTCCTGCGCGGCGCTCGCCGAGCACCTCCTCGAGAGCGAGCTCTTCGGCCACGTGAAGGGCGCCTTCACCGGCGCCCTGAAAGACAAGGCGGGACGCGTCGAAGCGGCGGCGGGCGGGACGCTCTTCCTCGACGAGGTCGGCGAGCTCCCGCTCGAGCTGCAAGCGAAGCTGCTGCGCTTTCTCGAGGATCAGCGCTTCGAGCGCGTCGGCGGTACCGACACGCTGCACGTCGACGCGCGCATCGTTGCCGCCACCAATCGCGACCTCGAAGTCGAGGTCGCGGCCGGACGTTTCCGCAGCGATCTTTTCTTCCGCCTGAACGTCGTTGGGATCCGGTTGCCGGCGTTGCGTGAGCGGCGCGCGGACGTACCGGCACTCCTCGATCACGTCCTCGCAGCAATGACCTCCCGTCACGCCCGCCCGCCGGCCCACCTCACCGCAGCAGCGCGCGCCCTCCTCGAGGCTTACCCCTGGCCCGGGAACATCCGCGAGCTGGTGAACGCGCTCGAGCGCGCGACCGTCCTCGCCGCCGGCGCCGAGATCGACGTCGAGGATCTCCCCGATCGCCTGCTCGCGCCACCACCACCGCCGACATCCGACGCCGCCGCAACGACCATGCAGTCTCTCGACGAGATCGAGCGCCACCACATCGAGCGCACACTCGCAGAGTCAGCAACGCTCGAGGAAGCGGCGGCGCGATTGGGTATCAACGTGACCACGCTGTGGCGACGGCGGAAGCGCTATCGCATCGACTGAGCGCGCGCCGTATCGCCTCGCAACGACGGTCCGGGGCGTGGCGGGATGAGGGGCCCGGGCGCATTGGGACGCCCAACCAGCCGAACGCTACGGATACGGAAGTTCCACAACGCCACCACCACCCCGCGCGTCCCGTCGCGCCCGGGCCCCTCATCCCGCCACGCCCCGGACCGTCGTTGCGCGAGCGCCTAACAGCGCCGCGCTAGTGCAGGCATCGCGTTGGTGAACGCGGGCGTCGCCTCAACGCCCGTCACGGATGCAGATCGGACTCGTCGCAGCTCTCGGTCTCCACTTGGATGGTGACGTGGTCGATGCGGAAGCGGGCGCGCAGCATGTCGCGGATGTCGTTCAAGAGCAGCCGCGGCGAGCGATCGTCGCACAGGAGCACGTGCGCCGAGAGCGCTTCGAGGCCGCTGGTGATCGTCCAGACGTGCAGGTCGTCGACGGCACCGACGCCGGGGGTGGCGAGGATCGCGTTCCGCACCTCGTCGACGTCGATGTGGCCGGGCGCGCTTTCCATGAGCACGGCGGTCGCGCCGCGCAGCAGCTCCCAGGCGGAGAAGACGACCAGGAGGGCGATCAGCACCGACGCGAGGGGATCCACCCACGCCCACCCGAGCGTCCACAGGAGAACGCCGGCGATGATCGCCTGCACGCTGCCGAGCGCGTCGGTGAGGACGTGGAGCCAGGCGCCGCGTAAGTTGAGGCTCGCCGCGTCGCGGTCGTCGTGCAGCATCCAGAGCCCGACGAGGTTGACGAGCAATCCCCCGCTCGCGATCACGATCAGCAGTCCGGCTCGTACCTCTTCCGGGGCGCGAAAGCGTCCGTACGCCTCGACGATGATCGAGATGGCGATCGCGATCAGGGTCGCGCCATTCGCCAGCGCGGCGAGGATCTCCGTGCGATGGAAGCCGTAGGTGTGCTTCGCGGTCGCCGGACGGCGCGCGAACCAGAGCGCGAAGAGCGCCAGACCGAGGGCGCCGGCGTCGCCGAGCATGTGGGCGGCGTCGGCGAGAAGCGCGAGCGAGTTCGCGAGGATCCCACCGACGATCTCCGCGATCATGTAGGCGGTGACGAGGACGAGCGTCACCGTGAGGCCGCGCGTGTTGCGCGCGCGGACGTGGTCTGCGGATCGCGCTCCCATCGCTCCGCCGATGTGTATCAACGGCGGCGACGCCTGGCCATTGCGGGGCGCGGCCGTTCCGGCGACGGCTCACGCCGCGGCGCGTGCTTCAGAGCGCGGCGAGGGAGCGTTCGGCGCGTCGGCGCGCGGAGAGCCGGAGCGCCCGCGTCTGCGAGCGCCGCAATCGACTTCGGCGAAGCGGCGCCGACTCCTTCGCACGTCGCGCCCAAGCGAAGACGCCGCGCGTGAGATACCCGGGATCGAGGCCGAGCGCCTCGCACACGGCGAGGAACGAGAACGGCGAGTCCGTCTCGCCGCCGCGAATCCAGTCGGCGGCCTCGATCGCACCCGTCGATCCGTGGAGGCGGAGCTGAAGGATCGCATCCAGGAGCACGGCCAGCATGAGACGCTTCTCCGGCATGTCGCCGAGCCGCGTGGCGACGCACTCGAAGGGAAGGACGTCGAAGGCGGCGCGCGCACCGCGCTCGGTCGCTCGCTGATCTTCACCTAGGGGGGGTTGCATGCGTCCGTTCATGCGGGATTCCGTCGCCCGCGACCATCCCCTCCACTGGGCATTTCTCGAGGAGATATCGGGGAGCTCGCACGCCACCACGGCGTCACTCGGCGGAGAGTGCCTTCGCGTCCTCGCGCCAGTGCCATCCCTCGATGCGCAGCCCCTCGGGCGGGTACCCGGTCTGGTATTCGCGGATGACGCCGGTGCGATCGACGAGAACGAAGGTCGGGGTCCCGCTCACGCCGTAGCGCTGGAACACGCGGCGGCGAGGATCGCGGGCGACGATCGCAGGAAAGGCGGCACGCTCGTCGTGGAAAAACGTGCGCAGGGTCTCGGCGCTCTCGTCGGTGATGGCGACGACGTCGACACCGCGAATCTGCTCGAACGCCAGGACCTCGGGAAGCGACTGCTTGCAGATCGTGCACCAGGTCGCCCAGAAGAAGAGGAGTCGGCTGCGCGGCGCGGCGAGGTCGGTCCTGCCCCTGAAGAGCTCGAGTTCGAGCGGCGGCGCGGCGCTGCCGATCTTCGGCGGGCCGGGAAGCTTCGGCAGCGCGAGCGGGAACGGTCCCGGGCGGAGCGTGATCGTGCGCATCTCGGAGTCACGCAGGATCGCGAGCGGCGTCGGCACGTCGACCTGGCGCCGCATCGTCCACTCGCGCACCTGGTTCGGCTCCTCGAAGGGCGCCCCGGGAGGGCCGAGGATGACGTCGCCGACCTCCACCCCGGCGTGGTCCGCGGGCGAGTCCGGATAGATGTGCAGCACGTTCACCGCGCCCCTGCGCACGTGCAGGCGCTGACGCTTCGCTTCCTCCAGCGGTCGAAAGTCGATCCCCATGTAGGCGGGCAGGAGCCCCGCGAGAAGGCGTTCCTCCTCGGCGAGCGGCGGAAACGGCGGCGGCGCCGGCAGCGACGCCGCGGTCGACGCCGGCGGGACGTCGCCGAGCTCGAAGGCCTCGCAGCTCGCGAGCGCGTCGCCGATCCGCCGTGCGTCGCCGCCCTCACGGGCGAGCAGGACCTCGCCGGCGACGCGCATCAAGAGCGCACGCAGCCGCAAGACGACGCCGACCCGCACTTCGACGCGATAGTGTGCCGCCGCAGCGTCGTCGGCCTTGCGTTTCAGCGACAGGAGACGCGCATGCCGAACGGCGTCGTGACCGGTGAAGGGCACGAGCTCGGCGAGCAACGCGCGCAGCGTCGCGCGGCGCTCGTCGGCGCTCAGGGCGGCGAGCGCCGTCGCGGCCACGCGCGGTCGCCATGCCGGCTCGGCGTCGAGGAAGCGCGCGAAGTTCTCGACGCGCAACGACTCGAGTGCGTCCCGCCAGCGGTCCGCGTAGGTCTTGAGGCGCGCGCTCAACTCGGGAAGCGCGTGCGCCTGCTCGTCGAGCTCGGCGAGGCTTCGCGGGCTGAACGACCCGAACGCCCGCCCGATGCGATCGAGGAGGCGGATCGCGGGCTCGAACGCCGCCGGCTGCCGCCACGCGGTCGCGATCAGGCCGTCCGCGTACTCGCGCAGCTCCTCGCCCGCCGCCGCGGCGGCGGGGCGCAGCCGATCGGCGACGAACACGTCGAGCGTGCTGTGCGGCACGTCCGGCGAGTCGTCGGTCACGAGCACGCGCCGCTCCGCCTCGGAGAAGCGTCCGAGCTCCGCGAGGGCGCGGAGGAAATGATGCGAGTGCCCGACGTCTTCCTTGCCGCGGTTCTCCGCATAGCAGCCGTATGCCGGTCGGTCGGACGGCGCCGAGAAGAAGCCGCACACCTGCCCCGTCGGCAGGGTGTCGTCCGGCGCGCGGTACATGAGGCGCGCGAACGCGCCGGCGAAGCATTGCGACATCACCAAGACGACGCGCACTCCGGGATCGAGCGTGGCGAGTAGACCCTGGAGGTCGTCGACCGACAGCGCCTCGCCCCAGAGCGTGATCGTGTTGTTCGTCGTATCCTTCTCGTTCTTGTCGCCGTGGTCGGTCACGTAGAAGAGCAACGTGTCGCCGGCACGCAGGCGCGTTCCCTCCGCCGCAAACCAGGCGCGCAACGCGTCCACGCGCGCCGGCCGGAGCGTGTATCCCTCGAGCGCGGAGCTGACGTAGTCGATCTGCGGCCCGAGCGGTCCGGCGGCGCTTCTCGGCAGGATCCACGCGCCGCGCACCGGCTCGTCCTCGCGGGTCGCGAGGTCGGCCGCGGGATCGGCGCCGTCGGCGTTGAAGACGGCGATCTGCTCGCGCGGCACACCGGCCGTCGTCAACAGCGCGACGAGGGTGCGCACGTGCTGGAGGTGCGAGCGATAGTTGATCTCGCGGCGCCCGCCGCCGTTCACCAGCACCGCGTGCACACGCATCGCCGCGGACGCGGGGCTCGCGGCATCGCTCGCGTCGGACGTCGCCATCGTCGCCGCCGGTGTCGGCGTAGCGGACGGCGGGACCTCCCCCGCCCGGCCTTTCGCGGTGCCGTGCGCCGTGCACAGGACGAGGAGCGCCGCGGCGGCGCGGCGCGCCAGGGACGTCGCCATCGGACGACCGTAGCAAACGGCCGCGACGTCGAGAATCCATGCGATCTCGTACGTGACATGTGCGTCCACCTTACGCCGGCACCGCGCTTGCTGTTCGGCCGTCGCGACGCGCAGCCGTCGCATCCGCCATGGAACGGCCGCAGGAGTGCGCACAGAACGTGGGAGGTCCGTCACGACATTGACACGCGAGACGCTGGACGAGCACCCGGCCGCGTCGGACGGGCGGCCGATACGCCGCTGGATCGTGGCCGAGGAGGAGCGCCTCCTGGCGCGGCGGCTGCGGCTCGGCCTGCTGGTGAGCGTCGGGGTGATCGCCGCCTTCGGCGTCGCGGACGTCTGGCGCCACCCCGCGGCGCTCACGGGTCTCGCCCTGGTGAAGGTCGCGCAACTGGCGATCGTCGTCGCCGGACTCCGTGCGCTCGGCGCCGGCACGGGCCGACGCCGGCCCCGGATCGTCGCCGCCGTCGTCGTGGGCGCGATCTACGTCAGCGTCGCCGCCGCGGGCTCGCTGCGCGGCGACGCGACGACCGCCTCCGTGCTCCTCCTCTGCGGCGTGATGGCGTCGGCGATCGTGCTTCCGTGGGGAGCGTCGGCCCAACTCGCGACGGTCCTCGTCGCCAGCGGGGCGCTGGCCGCGACCGTCGCGGCCTCTCCCGACGGCGCCGCGGCCCTCGCCGGCCATCGCGGACTCGCGCTCGTGGTCGCGTTCGCGGGGTCGATCGTGGTCGCCTACGAGCACGTGCGTGACCGCCGCGCCCGCGCGCACATCGCCGCGGTGCTCGCCGGCCAGACGGAGATCCTCGAGCGCATCACCGGCGGCGCGCCGCTCGACGCCATCCTCACCGCCGTCGTGACCATGGTCGAGCGGCATGCCGACGGCATGCTGTGCTCGGTACTCCTCCTCGACGGCGACCGCCTTCATCACGGCGCCGCGCCGAGCCTGCCGGTGACGTATCGCGACGCCATCGACGGACTCGTGATCGGTCCGACCGTCGGATCGTGCGGGACGGCGGCGTATCGCCGCGCGCCGGTGATCGTCGCCGACATCGCGAAGGATCCGCTGTGGGACGACTTCCGCGAGGTCGCTCTCGCGCACGGGCTCCGCGCCTGCTGGTCGGCGCCGATTCTCGGCAGCGACCGCAGCTGCCTCGGCACGCTCGCGATGTACTATCATGAGCCGCGACTGCCCGACGCCGAGGACCTCGAGCTCATCGAGAGCGCCGCGCACCTCGCCGGCGTCGCCATCGAGCGCCACCGGGACGCAGACGCCCTCGCCACCTCGCGACGACTCCTCGAGGACGAGTCGCACGTGACGCGCGCGCTCGTCCATGCGGGTCACGTCATGCTCGCGTCGCGGACCACCCCGGTCGTTCTCGAGCGGCTGGCGCAACTCGCGACCGAGCTGCTCGGCTGCGATTGCGCCGACACCGTCGTGCGGCTCTCCGGCGACGACGTCTACGTCACGGGCTCGGCGGACGGGTACGCCGCCGACGAGTGGGAGTCGCTGCAGCGGGTCCGCATGCCGCCCGAGGCGCTCGCCGGCCTGCTCGACGCGCTCGCACAGCGACCGCTCGTACAGGTGCGGACCGCCGAGGTCGACGATGCGGCCGCCGCCGCGCTGCTCGATGCGTACGGTATCACCACGAGCATGTACGTCGCGCTGCGCCCGGGCGACGAGCCGATCGGCTTCCTCTCGGCCGGATACCGCGGGCGCGGCGGGCGCTTCACGGAGCAGCAGCAGCGCATCGCCCTCGGCCTCGCCCAGCTCGCCTCGATGGCGCTCGAGAACGCCTGCCTCGTCGAGGAGGCGCGGCGCGCGAGTCAGCTGAAGACGGAGTTCGTGTCGACGATGTCGCATGAGCTGCGGACGCCGCTCAGCGTGATCATCGGCTATACCGACATGCTCGTGGACGATCCCGCGTACGATGCAGGCGCGGGCATCCTCGCCAAGATCCGCACCTCCAGCGTCGAGCTCCTCGAGATGATCGAGACGACTCTCAACTTGAACCGTCTCGAGGCCGGCAACGACCTGCCGCACTTCGAGCGGCTCTCGGTGCGTGTGCTCCTCGACGAGCTCGCGGGCGAGTTCGCCGCTCTTCCTCGCCACGCGAGCGTGACGCTACGCTGGGAGCCGGCGGCGCTCGCCGTCCGCAGCGATCGCCGCAAGCTCCGCATCGTGCTGAAGAACCTCGTCGGCAACGCGCTCAAGTTCACGTCGCGCGGCGAGGTCGTCGTCGGCTGCGCCAGCGCCGACGGGGCGTGCGCGATCACGATCCAAGACACCGGCATCGGCATCGCGCCCGAGCACTTGCCGGTCATCTTCGACATGTTCCGGCAGGGCAACAGTTCCGACGCGCGCTCGCACGGTGGTGTCGGCCTCGGTCTCTACATCGTGCGCCGCCTGCTGACGCAGCTCGGCGGTGAGGTGACCGTCGCCAGCGAGCGCGGGCGCGGTACGACCTTTACCGTGACCGTACCGCTCGACGACGACGAGTCGCTGCGCGTCTCGGCCTGAGCGTCGCAAAGGCGCGCAACTTCGTTGCGCGCGACCAGTCGAGCGGAAGGCGCGCTGGCGTCCGCCGCGCGCGCTCGCTAGCAGGAGGACATGAGCGCCTCCTTTGCCAGCATCGACCCGACGACCGGTGCCACGATCGCCACCTACCAGGCCCTGCGCCTCGACGAGATCGAGCAACGCCTGACCCGCGCCGCCGACGCGTTCACGGGCTGGCGTCGCGTCGCTCTCGAGACGCGCACGCGCCTCCTTGCGCGCGTCGCCGATCTCCTCGACGCGCGCCGCGAGACTTACGCCCGCCTGATCACCGACGAGATGGGGAAGCTGCTCACGGGCGCGCGCGCCGAGGTGGAGAAATGCGCCGCCGCCTGCCGCTACTACGCGCAGCACGCACCACACATGCTCGCCGCGGAGCCGGTCGCGACCGAGGCGGCGAAGAGCTACGTCACGTTCGATCCACTCGGCCCGGTGCTCGCGGTGATGCCGTGGAATTTTCCCTTTTGGCAGGTGTTCCGCTTCGCTGCACCGACGATCGCGGCGGGCAACGTCGCGCTGCTGAAGCACGCGGCGAACGTCAGTGGAGCGGCGCTCGCAATCGAGTCCGTGTGGCGCGACGCCGGCGCGCCCGCGGGTGTCTTCCAGACGCTCCTGGTCACCGCCGACGCGGTTTCGGCGCTCGTCGCCGACGAGCGCGTGCGCGCCGTGACGCTCACGGGAAGCGAGCGCGCCGGAACCAGCGTCGCCGAGGTCGCGGGACGAACGTGCAAGAAATGTGTCCTCGAGCTCGGCGGCAGTGATCCGTTCGTCGTCCTCGCCGACGCCGATCCGGTGCGCGCCGCGCGCGCGGCGGTGCAGGCCCGCGTCGTCAACTCCGGCCAGAGCTGCATCGCCGCCAAGCGCTTCATCGTGGTCGGCGAGGTCGCCGACGCGTTCACCCGCGCGCTGGCGGACGGGATGCGCGCCTTGATCGTCGGCGACCCGCGCCGTCCCGAGACCGACGTCGGACCGCTGGCACGTGCCGATCTCCGCGACGAGCTGACGCGCCAGGTGGACGCCTCGATCGCCGCCGGCGCCCGGCGGCTGACTGCGGCGCGGACGCTTCCGGCCACGGGGTTCTTCTACGCTCCGACCGTGCTCGCCGAGGTGCGACCCGGGATGCCGGCGTTCGACGAGGAGGTCTTCGGCCCGGTCGCGGCCGTGGTGATTGCCGCCGATGACGGCGACGCGATCGCGCTCGCCAACCGCTCGCGCTACGGCCTCGGCGCCAGCATCTGGACGCGCGAGCCCGCGCGCGCCGAGGCGCTCGCCCGTGAGCTCGACGCCGGCATGGTTTTCGTGAACGACGTCGTCCGCTCCGATCCGCGCCTGCCGTTCGGCGGCGTGAAACGGTCCGGATACGGACGCGAGCTCTCACATTACGGCATTCGCGAGTTCGTCAACGTGCGAACGATCGTCGTAGGCCGCACGGAGGCCGCGGCCGAAGACTCGGCAACCGTTGAATGAGCGGACGTCATAACCGGGTTGCTACCTGTCACATCAGTCTGATAAGGGCTGATCAAAATCGAGGGACGGAATCTTGTATTCCGTACCGTCATACTTCTGGGGGGTCGAATATGGCACGAGGAAGACGGTCGGCGAGATCGATGGGTGGCTTGGCGGAGCTTCGGAAACAAGCGCAATCAGTGATGAAGCGTCTGCAACGGGCCGGCAAACGTCAACTGACGGCGATCGAAAGCCAGATCACCAAACTGAACAAGCAACGGCACGCGCTGCTCGCCGAGATCGGCGCGGCGGTCGGCGGCGGATCGACCCGCGGACGCGGGGGCGCGAGCCCGGCGCGCGGACGGCGGGGACGGCGGGCGCGCGTCGACTGGAACCGCGTCTTCGCCCGGCTGCCCAAGGGGTCGTTCAAGGCCAACGACGTCCGCAAGATCGTCCCCAGCGTCGCCGCGGGTACGCTCTCGCAGCGGCTCACCGGCTGGGTCAAGGAAAAGAAACTCAAGCGCACTGGATCGCGACGCGGCACGCGCTACACCAGACCTTGATCGGCGAGCCGTGGCCGCACGAGCGCGTGCGTGTTCATGCGGCCACGGCTCCGCCTCGAATTTCGCCCACCTACATCGTCCATCCACATTCGCCCACCGCCCAAACCCTGGGCCCGGTACCTGCCCGGGATGGTCGGAGCCTATAGACAACCTACTATAATATCAGGGTGAGTTGACACCGTAGCGCAGTGACGTTTAAGGTCCTCCGGAAGGCAACGTACCTTCTCAGAGGATCAAAAATCATGCGGATGATGTTGCCGACGGTGCGCGAGCGGCGGGCCGTCGATCGGTTGCTGCGGACGTTCTTCGCGACCTATCGCCAGTCGGATTTTCGGCGCGCGATGATCATGATTTGTCGCTTCTATAACCTCAAGCCGCCGCCGGTGGAGTGGTTCGAATACCTCGACTGGGGCAAAGGGGCCGGCCGCACCTACGAGGACGGCAGGATACACCTCGTGCATCCCGAGAACTGGAAGCGCGGGCGGAAGTACAACAGCATGAAGCAGTGGATCCACACCGTGCATCACGAGATCGGGCACTACGTCTTTTGGACGGACGCCGAGCGCAAGGCGGACTTGTTCGCGTCCGGCATGATGAACGGCCTCGGGCACGACGTCGCGATCCGCCCACTGCCGCGCCCGGCGGCGCGGGTCCGTCTCACCGGCACACGTCGCAGCGTCGGCCGGCCGCGAGCCGCCTCGTAATCGTCGTCAGGCGACGATGTCTTCGCCGCCGTCGACGCCGATGACCGTGCCGGTGATCCACTGCGACTCGGGACCGGCGAGCATCGCGATCACCTGCGCGACGTCGGCCGTCGCGGTGAGCCGACCGCTCGGGTTGCGCGCGGCCGCCTGCTGCGCCATCCACTCGCCGCCCGGAATCTTGCGGAGCGCCGGCGTATCGGTCACGCCGGCGCGAATCGCGTTCACCGTCACACCGCTCGTACCGAGCTCGACCGCGAGCTGCCGCACGTACGCTTCGAGGGCCGCCTTCGCCGCGGAGACGGCGCCGTAGCTCGGCCACACCCGCGACGCGCCGGCGCTGGTCATCGCGAGCACCCGGCTCCCGCGCACGAGCAGTCCGTGGGCGAGCGCATCTTGCACCCAGTACACGAGGCTCTGCGCCATCACCTCGAGCGTCATCGTGAGCTGCGCCGCGGTGGCGACACGGGTGCCGTCGCCGCCGGTGAACGGGCTCAGGCTGCCGAACGCGAGCGAGTGCATGAGAACACGCACGCTCCCGCCGCCGTCCTCGGCGATCCGTGCCGCGAGCGCATCGAGCACGTGGGATCGCTTGTCGTGGTCCGCCGCATTCACGTTGAAGAAGAGCGCGTCGCGACCCTCGGCGCGAATCGCTCGCGTGATCTCCTCGACGTGCGCCATTCCGGCGCGGCGGTCGAGGTGGACGCCGCAGACGTCGAGACCGCGCCGCGCCAGTTCGAGCGCGGTCGCCTCGCCGAAGCCACTCGACGCACCGAGAATCAACGCCCACCGGCGATCGCCGTGCTCAACCATCGGCGTCGAGACCATACGGGAACGGTCGCGAGGCGGCAACTCGGCGATTTCTTGCGTTCCGGCATACTGCGCGCTAAACGTCCGCTCTCATGGTCGAGCATCCACGCGACGGCAAGCCCGCGGTCGAGAATCGCTGGTGGGTGGATACCGGCAAGGCCAACGAGCGGACGCGTCCCGCCGCCGCAGAACGCGCGCCGGTCGGCAGTCGGTTCTTCGACATCGGATACGAGTTCGATCAAGAACGCGCGCGCACCCGGCTGAGCGACATCAACCTCAAGTTCCTCGAGGAAGCACATCCCGACGCGGGCGAGTGGACGACCGTGTGCATGGTGCCGAGCGAAAGCGTCCCGGCGGCCGATCTCGAGCGCGTGAAACGTCGCCTCGCCCTTCCCCCCGACGCGCGCGGTGTGGTAGTGGACTCCGGGCGTTCGGCCCGTTTCATCATTACCGGCGATCCCATCGGGGAGCGTATTCTCGAGTTTACGCTCGGCGAGGAATCCTCATTCGACTGTTGGATTCGCGGCGACTGGGTGCACGAGGAGCTCTTCCAGAGCTTGGAAGACGCGTTACGGAAAGCGGGGCCGTACGTGAAGCATTATCTCGGTTCACAAATCGAGCATTGGTAGTCGGCGTGTCGCCGATCATTCCAGCGTACTCGCATCAGGAGGCGTCAGATGGCTGAGCACGGCGAAGGTCACGAAGCGGAAGAGGTCAAAGAAGTCGTATGGACGTATGCTGGATGGGTTGTGATTCTTCTGGTCTGCGTCGGCGCGGGCGTTTTCATCGGGTACGAGCTGTGGGGCCAAGCGACCTCGCTGCAGGCCGAGCTCACCAAGCAGACTGAGATGGTCAACTCGCTCAAGAACGAGCGTGAGACGATCAAGAGCCAGCTAGCGCTCGCGACCCGCGACAAGGAGGCCTGTCAGCGCACCTTGAGCTCGGCGGGCGGGGCAGCGGGCGGAGGCGGCGCAGCCGGTACTCCGTAGCGCTCCGCGGATCGACCCCGCGCACATCGCCGTGCGCAGCGTCGTCGCTCACAGGTAGGAGATGAACGTCCGCATCGCCGACAGCAGCGCTTCGAGGTCGGCGTAGGGCTCGAGATCGTCGTAGAGCAACGCGTAGTGCGCACGCACGCGCGTTTGGTCGTGCTCCTCCTCGGGATCGGCGACCTCTGCCTGCAGCATCTTCAAGATCCCTTGCGTCTGGAGCTTGGTCTCGGTCGGAATCTCCTCGGAGACCGCGATCAGTAGACGGAGGCGCTCGATGAGACGGCCGACGATGTACACGTCACTGTGTTCCACCATCGCGGGCGCCTTGCAGGACGCGGCCGCCGCTCAGGAGCCGCCGCCCTCGTTCTTCTGCTCCGCCAGCTGGCGCTTCCAGTCGAGCATGCGCGCCTTGGCACCCTCGGCCTCGGCCTCGGGGATCATGCCCTTGCGCTGGTAGAACATCGAGAGGCTGGTGTGCGCGAGCGTGTCGTCGGGAGTGAGCTCGACGAGCTTCCGTCCCCAGGTGATGGCCTCGTCGAACATTCCTTTGTCGGCATACGCCATCGCGATGCCGTGCACGGCATCGGTGAACGCCGGGTCGAGCGCGAGCGCGTCTTGGTAGACGCGAATCGCCGCGTCGAGGTCGCCGTCGGCGACGAGATCGACGGCGCGGTCGAAGAGCTCGTCCTTGCTCGGCATGCGGTCGCGAGCGTAGTGGATCGCCGGCGCCCGGACAAGTCGCAGCGACGGACGATCGGACACCCGAGCGGGGGTGCTGTCCCGTCGAGGGACGCGGTGTCCTCGGGATTGCGTTGACAGCCCCGGGGGGACCCCCCTATCTTGCGGCTGGGCGTCCCGCGAGCGCACCTCGGGTACGCGCCCGCATGCCCTCCCGCTCCACGTGCACGCACGACCCTCAGATAGCGAAACCGCCGAGCGACCGACCGTCGCGCCGGCCCTCGGGACGCGCGTCCTCCGTTTCATCGCCGCGCCCTCGGCGTCCGAGTTCGACGCGCTCGCCCGCGCGGTTCACACCCACCAATATCGGGCGAACGCTCCTTACCGCCGTTTCGTCGACCGTCTCGGGGTGACGCCGCGCCACTGGACGGAGATTCCAGCGGTGCCGGTGAGCGCGTTTCGCGACAGCGTGCTCTCCTGCGGTCCCGCGGCGCGCGTGTACGAGAGCAGCGGCACGACCGAGGGACCGGAGCGCCGCGCACGCCATCATGTGTCGGACGTCGGGGTCTATCGCGCGGCCGCGCTTGCCGGGTTCGCGCGCGGCGCGGCACCGGCGGCGGTGCGGCGACCGTTTCTCGTCGCCGCGCCCGAGCGTCGCTCGCATCCGGCCTCGTCGCTCGGCGAGATGGTGACGTGGCTCCGCGAGACGTACGACGACGGCGGCCCGCCGTCATTTCTCCGGCCCGACACCCTCGACGTCGCCGGCTTCGCGGCGGCGCTCGACACCCTCGACGGCACCCGTCCGATCACGCTCATCGCGGTGACGTCGGCGCTCCTGCGTCTCGTCGATCACGGCCGCGAGGCCGGCCGGCACTGGCGCCTGCCGGCGGGGAGCGTCATCGTCGATACCGGAGGCTGCAAGGGCTATGCGGATGATCTTCCGCGCGCCGCCGTCCTCGAGCGGTACCACGATCGACTCGGGGTCGCACCCGCGGACGTCGTGAACGAGTACGGCATGACCGAGCTCTGCTCGCAGCTGTACGCGCGCGGGCTCGGTCCGCACCGCCCGCCGCCCTGGCTCCGCACGCTCGTCTGTCATCCGGCGACGGGACGGGAGCAGCCGCTCGGCGAACCCGGCCTTCTGCGTCACGTCGATCTCGCCAACGTCGGCTCGGTCGTCGCCATCCAGACGGAGGACGTCGGACGCGCCGTCGACGGTGGCATCGAGCTCCTCGGACGCGCCTCCCGCGCCGCGACGCGCGGCTGCTCGCTGTTGGTGCCGTCGTGAGGCCCGAGACGATCGCCGCGGCCGACCTGCGCGTGCGTCTCGACCAGCTCGACGACGCCGGCGCGGCCCTGCGCGCCACGCCGCTCGACGAGCGCATCGCGGTGATCGACCGCGTCGCCGCGCACTGGCTGGAGCCGCGTTCGCCGTGGCGGCGGCGTGCCCTCGAGACTCTGCCACGCACGACCGGTTACGCGCCGGACGCGATCAGCCACGCGCTCGATCGTCTGTGGGGCGCGCTCGGCGGGCGCGAGCTCGCCGCGCTCGCCGCACGCGAGCTCGGATCGGACGTCGGCGTTCCCGAGCGCCTCGCGTTCCATTCGCTCGCGGGAAACGTCCCCGGCGTCGGCGTCTTCGGCCTCGTCGCGGCGCTCCTCGCCGGCGTCCCGAGCATCGTGAAGACGGCGCGACGCGAGCCCGAGCTGCCCGCGCTCGTCGCCGCGGCGCTGGCCGCGGAAGACTCGCGACTCGGCGACGCGGTCGCCGTCGCGTCCTGGCCGGGGGGCAGCGACGCCCACGAGGCGATCGTCGTCGCGCGCAGCAGCCTCGTCCTCGCCTACGGGCGCGGCGACACCCTCGACCGCTTGGCGACGCGCGCACCTCGGCGCTTGCTGCGCTTCGGGCCGCGGCTCAGCGTAGCGCTCGTCAGTCGCGAGGCGAGCGACGCACGCACGGCCGCGGTCGCGGCCCACCAGGTCGCGCTCTTCGATCAGCAGGGGTGCCTCTCCCCGCAGTACCTCGTCCTCGAGGAGGCGGACGCGGACACGACCACGGCGTTCCTCGACGCGCTCGCCGAGTCGCTGCGGCATCTCGCCGTCGCGCTGCCGCGCGCGCCGCTCACTCTCGACGAGGCGGCGCACGCTTGGCGATTCCTCGAGCGCGAGCGCTGGCGCGCCCAGGAGGGCGCTGCGGTCCGCGTCCTTGCCGGCGCCGACGCCGCCTTCAGCGTCGTCTGTGACCGCACCGGCGCGCTGCCCGCGAGCCCGTTGAACCGCCATCTCATCGTCGTCCCGGTCGGGTCGCTCGTGGAGGCGCGGACGGTGCTCGCGCGTCTCGACGGCACGGTCGAGGCGATCGGCGTCGCCGCGCCCTCGGCGCGCCTCGCGGACGCCGCGGCGGTCGCCGTCGCGTGCGGGGCGCATCGCCTGTGCCCGCTCGAACGGATGCAGTCGCCCCCCTTCGCCTGGCCCCAGAGCGGCCACTCCCGCCTGCGGAGCTTTCTCGTACCGGCGAAACGCGGTGACGACGCGCGGACGGGCGATCCACCGCGCCCGCCACCACACGCGCCGCACCGGATCGGTGCCGTCTGGAACCACCGCAGCGAGCTCGCGACCGACGCCCTCGTCGTCCGCTCGTGAGCGCGCCACGCGCCGGCGCGGCGGCACGCACGCTCGTCCGGGACTTTCAGCGCCACCTCGCGCAAACGTCCGCGGCACCGCTCGGCCTGGTGATCGCGAACGCCCGCGGCAGCTGGCTCACGGACGTCCGCGGCCGTCGCTACCTCGACCTCCTTGCCGGGATGGGCGTGGCGAACGTCGGCCACACGCATCCCGCCGTGCGTCGCGCCTGCGTCGAACAGCTGCGCCGCTACCTGCACGTGATGGTCTACGGCGAGTTCGTGCTCGCGTCACAGGTGCAGCTCGCGACCCGACTCACCGCGCTCGCCGGCCGGCCGTTCGACACGGCGTACCTCACCAACAGCGGTGCCGAGGCGATCGAGGGTGCGCTCAAGACCGCACGCAAGCACACTGGGCGCGCCGGGCTCGTCGCCTTCGAGCTCGGCTTTCACGGCGACACGCTCGGGGCGCTCTCGATCGGCGGCAACCGTCGCTACCGCGACCCCTTCTTGCCCTTGCTCCCGAAGGTCTCGATCCTCCCCTGGAACGAACCGCGGGCGCTGACGCGCATCGACCACCGCGTCGCCGCCGTCGTCCTCGAGCCGGTACAGGCCGAGGGCGGCGTTCGCGTACCCGACGCGGCGTTTCTGCGCGCGCTGCGCGCGCGCTGTTCGGAGGTGGGCGCGCTCCTCGTTTTCGACGAAGTGGTGACGGGATTCGGCCGCACCGGGACGCTCTTCGCGTTCCAGCAAAGCGGCGTCCGTCCCGACCTCTTGGTGCTCGCGAAGGCGCTCGGGGGGGGCCTACCGCTCGGCGCGTTCCTCGGTCCGCGGCGCATCCTCGCGACCTTGGCGCGCCGCCCGGCGCTGGCGCACGTGACGACCTTCGGCGGGCATCCACTCTCCTGCACCGCCGCGCTCGCCGCCCTCGACGTCATGCTCGCGCGCGACCTTCCGGGACGCGCGGCGCGCATGGGTGCCGTCCTGCGACGCGGCCTCGACGGCCTGCGCACGCGTCATCCCATCGTGCGAGACGTCCGCGGCGTCGGGCTCCTCCTCGCGATCGAACTCGCGACTCCGGCGGCGACGCGACGCTTCGCCGCCGCCTGCCTTGCGCGCGGCGTCCTCCTCAACTGGACGCTGCATCGCGACACCGTGATCCGCCTGGCGCCGCCGCTCACGATCACCCGCCGCGAGATCGCCCACGCACTCGCCGTGATGCACGCGGCGCTGCATACACTCCGCCCCCGCAACGCGCGTAGACGGACGGTGTAGTGGGGAGGCGCGCGAATTCACTTCGCGCGCCGACGCCCATCGCGAGGCGCAGCCGAGCGGGGGCGCGATCAATTCAGCCGATCAATGAATCTTCTGCATCAGGTACGCTTCGATGAAGCGATCGAGG
>JBGOSW010000076.1:0-19486 GCA_041476145.1 Binatia bacterium | reverse complement strand
GCCCCCCCCCCCTCGGGCCCGCGGCTCGGGCCCCGGGGGGGGGCGGCCCACCCCCCCCCGGGGCCTTTTTTACTTCCCGCCCCCCCGGGGGGGCCCGCTTCCCCCCCCGCCCCGAGCATGTTTCGGCAAGCCCCGTGACGGCCCGCGCGGGGCGGTCAAGCTTCGGCGGCGACGCCGCTCGCGGAAGAGCCGGCCGCGACGTGCTCGAGCCCCTCGGCGCGCATCCAGCCGTCGAAGTCGGCGAGCGCGCGCGCGGCGAGCGCCAGCTTCTTCTCCCGCCCGCGCCGCCGGCCGGGAAGCGCCGGGAAGAGGCCGTAGTTGGCGTTCATCGGTTGGAACTCGCGCCGGCCCCGCTGCGTCACGTAGCCGAGGAGCGAGCCGTAGGCGCTGGTCGCCGGCGGCACGACGAGCGGCGCGGCACCGAGGAGCCGCGCGGCGTTGATGCCGGCGAGCAGCCCCGCCGCCGCCGACTCCACGTAACCCTCGACGCCGATGATCTGCCCGGCGAGGAAGAGCCGCGGCGCGGCGCGGAGCTGCAAGGTCGGCCGCAAGAGCGCGGGCGCGTTCACGAAGGTGTTGCGATGCAAGCTCCCGAGACGCACGAACTCCGCCGTCGCGAGCCCGGGGATCATGCGGAAGACGCGTCGCTGCTCCGGATACGTCATCTTGGTCTGGAAGCCGACGATGTTGTAGAGCGTCGCCGCGGCGTCGTCTTGCCGGAGCTGGACGACCGCGTACGGGCGGGCGCCGCTGCGCGGATCGACGAGGCCGACCGGTCGCATCGGCCCGAAGGCGAGCGTGTCGCGCCCGCGCCGCGCCATCTCCTCGATCGGCATGCAGCCCTCGAAGTACACCGTGCGCTCGAATTGCTTGGCCGGCACCTTCTCGGCGGCGACGACGGCGTCGACGAAGCGGTAGTAGACCTCGCGATCGAGCGGACAGTTGACGTAGTCGTCGCCGCCCTTCCCGTAGCGCGACGCGCGATAGGCGATCGTCATGTCGATCGACTCGGCGGTCACGATCGGCGCGATCGCATCGTAGAAGTAGAGGTGGGTGTTGCCGAGCAGGCGCTCGAGCGCCGACGACAGTGCCGGCGAGGTGAGCGGCCCGGTGGCGACGATCGTGACGCCGTCCTCGGGGAGCGCCGTCATCTCCTCACGATGCAGGTGAATCCGTGGATGATCCTCGATCGCCCGCGTCACCCCCGCGGCGAAGAGCTCGCGATCGACCGCGAGCGCCGCCCCCGCCGGCACGCTGGTGCGATCGGCGACCACGAGGATCAGCGAGCCGAGCCGGCGCATCTCCTCCTTGAGACAGCCGACCGCGGTCTCGAGCGAGGCGTTGCGAAACGAGTTCGAGCACACCAGCTCGGAAAGGCGATCGGTGTGATGCGCCTCGGTCGCGCGCACCGGCCGCATCTCGAAGAGATCGACGTCGACGCCGCGGCGCGCGAGTTGCCACGCCGCTTCCGAACCGGCGAGCCCGCCGCCGATGATGGTGACGCGATCGTGCATCGGTCGGTCTTACTGCGGTTCACGCGAGCGCGCCAGCGCCCCTTCGTTCAGACCGTAATCCTACTCTTGAAGTCACCGGCCGCCTGGGCGCGCATGTATGCGAGAACGAGATCGCGCGTCCGGTAACGTCCGAGCCTCTCTTCTTCGCGTTCCTTCACGATCGAGAAGGTCGAGAGCGCATAGTCGGTGGTCTCGAGATCGAGGTCGTAGAGCCGGAAAAGGAGCGCGTCGAGCTGACAGCGGAGATGCAGCCGCTCCTCCTCGTCCCAGGAAAATGGTGCCCCCTCGTAGCCAAGATCGCGTGCGAAGCCGGCGAGGTCCCTCGCGGTGTAGCTCAAGCGGAGAACCCTGTCGCGAACGAAGTCGGCGATCTTCGTCTTCCTGACGGAAGTAGCAAAGACCGACGGTAGCGGCACCGCGATCTGCTCGAGGATGTACAGGTTGATGTGCTGTCCCTGCACCTTCTGTCGCGCCACGAAATCGAAGACGAAGGAGTTCAGCACGGCGAGCAGGAGCGCAGCGTCGCTCGGGTTGAGTCCCATGAGAATCGCCAGAGTGTTCCCTACCCCAGCGTACGGAATCACGGACGCAATCATCGTCCGCTCGTTCGTCGGCGCGGTCACGTCCTTGAATGACAGGAGCCAGCTCGACGCACCCTCGCCTGCTGCCCTTGCTACTTCCGTGCTCGCGATCCAGAACTGAGGTGCCGGCGCCCATGCAACATTGCCATGCTCCTCGAGTGTTGCCTGGCGCGGCTGCCCAGGCCGGTGAACGTTTTCCGGGTTCACGACGACGCTCGCCGCACGATGATCGTACATCTGCACCATCTTCCCCTCGTACAGGGGCAGGTATTCCTCGTCACCCTTTCGCCAGCGATCTGCGGCGACGGGGTAGCATCCCTCGCTCTCGAGTTGCGCCACGGTCCGAAACAAACCGGAGTCGGTCGTCATGTCGAACATCCTCGCGTATCGCATACCCCACGGGTTTTCCGGCGGGTCGTTACGTCGATCGACCAGCACCGGCAGGCGCGAGTAGACGCCCTTCGTGATCTCCGCATCCCGGCGTGTGCGGAAGACGGGCGCTGTCCGGGTATTGGGATTTACCCGGGCGAAGTCTTCCGGCAAGAGTTCGAAAGCCCGCTCGCGATCCTCAAGATCTTTCACATCGTCCAGGAAGAATGCGCAGAGCGCTGAAGGAAACCGCCGCCCCTTTCCTCCACCGGCAAGCACGCAGAACTTGAAGCTCCGATGAACCTCGGGGAAAAGGCCCTTGTTTTCGAAGTCGAGCAGCGCGGCGAGTCTGCCGGATGTAGCAATGCTTCCGAAGAACTCCGCCTTCTCTTTGTCCGCCGCGATACCACTCGGCACTACGATGCCGACCAGCCCGACATTGCGGATCAAGTCGAAGCCGCGCTCCACGAAGAGTGCGTAGAGGTTCACATCGCCGCCCGAAAGTAAGGGGAACTCGCCGCACCGCCGTACGTAGGCGGCAAGGCGCTCGGAACGAGCTGCGGCGATCCGGTAATCGCCCCAAAGCGGGTCCTGGGCCTTCTTCAATTCTGCGATCATCCTCGATCGTTGAGCTGCGGTTTGCGCCATCGCGATCGGAGCCCGCCGCTCCGCGAAGAACTCGACCTCTTGAAGTTTCACGCGATCCCACGGCGGATTGCCGATCACCGCGTCGAAGCCACCGTCCGGCTTCCGCTGGCCCTTCTCGTGCCACACCTCGGGGAACATCAACTCCCAGTGAAAGAAGGCGTCATCGGTGGCCGCCGTCAGTACCGCCCTCAGGGATTTCGCGAGTCGGCCTTCTCCGTCGGGCGGCGCCCCGACGAGTTTCCTCGGATCGCCGTGCTCGCCGCCAAGGATGGTGCGCGGGTCGAGCCAGATCTTTCGCTCGGCTGGGGTTGGCGGATAGAGCCAATGGTGCGCCGTATCGAGATGGAGAAGTCTTCTGTATGGGGCAAGCGTCTTCTCTATCTCCTCGAACATGCCCGCGCTCTCTCGCACCTCGGCGATGTCGGAGTCGGTCATCTCTTCGATTCGTTCCATCATGTCGGTTGCCGCGAGCACGCCCGCATAGGAGGTCCCGAAGAGTCCCCGCTCGCGCATCGCCTCTGTCACCGCCTCCACCCGGCTGCCAACGAGGGAGTTGCCACATCGCAGATGGTGATCCAGGAACGAAAGCGGCGCACCCACCGTGAAGCTGTGGAGCCAGAGCGAGAGCTTCGCGAGCTCCACCGCCATGGGGTTGAGATCGACGCCGTAGATGACCCGCTTGAGCACCATCCGCCGGACGATGTGACGATCGTCCAAGTGTTCCTCTCGGATCGGCCAGTGGTGTTCTGTCGCCCGCTCGAGAATGTGTCGGCGAATCTCGGCACACCGTTGCGCCACCGGCGACTCGTAGCCGCTCTCGCCGGCTATGGGCGCCGCTCGGTTGGCCGCGTCCGACATCATCTGGAGGATTTTGTCGCTCAGAAAGTCGACGAGCGAGACGAGGAAATGGCCGCTCCCCATCGCAGGATCACAGATCTTGAGCTCGAGGATGCGGTGGCCGGATCGAGCTTCCGAAGCTCTACGATCTTATCCTCGCGGCGCCGGCGGCTCGGGCGCAGCGTTTCGAGAGCCGATTCGAAGTCCTTCCATCGCTCCACGACGAGCGGGCGCACGGTGCGCGCGAGAACGAGCTGAACTAGGCTCTCGTCCGTGTAGTAGGAACCGCTGATGCGACGGGCGTAGATTCCTTGCTCGATTGATATCCCAGCACCGTCCTTCGGAACCGCTCGATACTCGAGGAGCTTCTCATAGATGGAGCCGAGCTGCTGAACCGAGAGGTCTCGGAAGTTGATCCTCCGGCGGCGCCCATCTTCTTCGTGGCGTGAGAGCTCGTCGATGATTGGAGCAAGGACGGCATCAGAGAGGCTCGTCCGTGCCAGGAGCGGGTACTGTCGATCGTCGAAGAGGCCGCCGTTGTACGGCGGAATGCCGATCGAGTCGTCGCCACTCGCAATCGCCGCGAAGAGTTGTCGGAGACGACCGAAGTAGTTGGTCATCCTGTCACTCAGGGTGTCCCCGGCATCCAATCGTCTCTCGATCTCGTCGCGAAGAAACCTGAGCGAGTAGTCCTCATAGCGAGCATCTCTAACTGGAAGGAGATCGCGATCTTCTGCGTGGAGCACGAAGAGTACGCGGTAGAGAAAGATGAGCGCCGCCTCCCGAACCTCGTTGGCATAGAGCTGCGTGAGCGGTGCCGGTTTCGCGGAGTCGTTGGCGATCAAGCCCTCGATGAGCTGCGGGAAGATCCGCTCGAAGACCACGTCGCTGAGAGATTTCGCAACTCCGGCTTCCCACCGCTTGGTTTCGGTGCGAGCGAAGTCGAGGAATGTTTGGCCGTCGAGGTCCGCATCGGGCGAGAACGCTCGTGGGCGGGAGAGCAGGATGAAGCAGGTCAAAAGACGCGCCCGCTCTTCATCTGACGGAGTGAAGAGGTCATCAGCAAAGCCGTCCAGTCCGAGAAGCATCGGGAGATCGAACTCGACGAACTCTTCCGATCGGTTGACGGCCCTCTGATAGTAGAGCCGCCAATGACGGCCGTTGGTGAGCATCCCCCAGAGGATTCTTCCGTTTGAAGCAACCTCGACCTGGCTCAGGTAGCGGAGCATCTGATTCGCCGGCACTTCGGGATCGAGCCGATCGGTGGCCTGGCCACGATCGAGCGGTCGCAGCCAGCGCTTCGACTCGAGAAAGGTGAGGCCGCGCAAGTAACGGCGATCGTCCTCCCGTTCGGCCTGCGCGGCTTTCTTGCTGGCCTCGTCGGCGAAGAGAAGACAGTCAGGAACATCCGTCCGTCGCCGCGCGGCCTTTTGTTGGACGAGACGATGCGTCCACCCCAGTGCTTCGAGTACTGGGTGGATCAAGTCGTCCTCGGTTACGGCTTCGTTGGGTAGGCCGCCGACGGGAAACCGTTCGAAGATTGCCCGGAGTCGCGAGGCGATCTCCGTGCGTTCCGCGTCATCGAAGGACGCCCAATGGGGCGTCTCACGAATTCCAGACGCAAGAAAGTCACGAGTGAGAAGTTGACCCTGCATTCCGCCACCCCCCCGAATCGAACGGGCCGTCACATCGCGACAACGTTACGCGGGAGAGTGCGATGGAAGACCAATGCGCCGGAATCTCCCCCAGACACTCGACGCCGGAGTTCTTGTAGGCTCTGTACCGCTTCAACCGCCGCACTCGCGCGGCGTCCGCCGCCATCGGAACCTCACTGACGAGGCGATCGGTCATCATGGCCTCCGCCCAGTCCCGGAGCGCCACGGTCCTCCCGTGCCCCACGTCCCGTCGCGTTCCTCGCCGCGGCGGACATCGTCGAGGAGCGGGAGCAGGAACGCAGCGAGCAGGCTGGCGAACTCGTCACCAGGATCGCCGGTGATCGCCAGTCCAGCGCGGCGGGCGAACGCGCGCACCTGCGCCGGACGCGATGGGTTCTCCCAGTACGCGGGCGTCAGGCCGATCGGGTCGTCCGCCGGGATGGGTGTCCGCCGTCTTGTGAAGGTCTTTCGGATCGCCTTTGCCAGGATCACGCGGTCGAACTCGAAGTGGCTCGCCAGATGGTGAAGGTCGAAGAAGTCCTTTATCCGGCTGTTGCGATCACCAAGGACGATCATCGCTTCGAGCTTCTCCGCCACGACCGCTTCACGCGGATACGTCAGCACCTTGGGCGGTGGAAAGTCGAGCAGCGCGGGATACACGCAGCGTCGGGGTGCCGGCCACACCGAATCTCCGAGCCCCATGTCGATTTGAAGCCTCAAGCGCGCCGTACCACAGCGCGCCGGCAGCGTGACGCGTGTTCCCGCGTACTCGTCTTCCGCACGGATCGCCTCGATCTCGATCGAGGCAGGATTGAACACGACGGCGTCCGGTTTCACCTCCGTCGCACAGATCAACCGAATGTCGTTCCGGATGGCGTCGAATGAACCCTCGCCCTTGCGCAACAGGTCCAGATCGCGAGTTGCGCGGTAGGGTTGATCCGACCACAGGCGAAGGAGCATGGCGCCTTTGAGTACGAACCGCTCGCGGGCATCGGAGACGCCGAGGCGGTAGAGGAAGCGCTCGAGGCAGAAGCTCGTGAGGAGGGTCTCATGATCTTCGCCAGTCTGCTTCGCGCGGTTGAGCAGACGCGCAGCGATCGAGGCCGGAAGATTGGTTTTCTGGCCGTTCACGTGGTCGCGTCCAGGTAGGGCTGCATCACACGCGTCACGCGGCAGATGCGTGCAAAGCGGGCGAGCTCCGTCGCCCCGCCGCGATGCCGACGATTGAAATCCCGCAGGGCCTCGACCGCGACATCGATGCCGACCTTGTTGCGATACTTGAAGCAATCGGCGACCGTCTTTGCGGCCGAGTACACGTGAACGTCGACCTTCTCCAGCCGGTGCGTCTCGATGCCTTCTGTCAGGGCCGGTCCGGAAAAACGTGCGACGCGCAGTCGTGGGTAGTCGAGCCGCGGCTTTCTCGCTTTCTCGGGCAGCGCGATCCAGACCTCGGCCGGCGCCTGGGTCGTGAGACCGTGAAAGCGCAGCGCCGTCAGCAGACAAAAGACGCCGCCCGGAACCCGCTTGGCGACCTGCGCGAGGGTGTGCTCCGCGGTGTAGGAGTATCCGCTCATGACGTAGATGCCCCGCGTCTGCCGCTCCATCAGTCCCGCTCGCACCAGCCGGTAGAGCTGCCCCCTGGGGATTCCGTGTGCCTTCAGGTCGACTGGGCGCACGATTCCCAGTCGCTTGATGGTCTGCAGGACTTGCTCATCGCGCTGGGTAGTCATGGCGGGAGGCATGGTACAAAACGTCGGGGGTTACGCGCAATCCCCGACATCTTGCTCTGACGCCATCGTGGCCGCGAGCACGCGAAGCTCGCCACTTGCACGACGGTGAGTACCGCAATGAGCGGTCCACAGTGAGCGGCTCTGCATCGATCGCTTCCTTCTGGCCTGGGCGAAGTCTCGGGCGATCGTGCATATGCCGTTAGCCCCTCGCACTCCGCCTTGAGGTCGCGGCCGAGTATCTCGTTGAAGGCGCTCAACCTCCGTGAGAGAGCCTCGACGCCGAGGTCGCCTTCATGGACTCAGCATCGGTGGCGGAACTCTTGTGGGATTCGATCCGCGGCTTCGCCGCACCATTCGAGCCGCCGTGGCAAGCGTTCGCCCGCCTGCTCGACCACGTGCAGAAGGAATGGCGCCGCCAGCCCCGCCATCGAGATGCGATCTTCGACCGTGACGGCTGGCGCTGCACCGTACCCGCGCGCACCAGCCGCACCGAGTTGCTATCGGGCTACTCTCAGGTGCCGACGTCGCCGACGGCGTCGCCGGCGGGATCGCCGATGCTTTCGTGGAAGGTGCAACCCTCCTTGATGCAGCGGCGCACGGTGCCGGCGCGCTTGGTCGTCTTCTCGACGACGAACGGTGCGTTGCAGAGCGGGCACGGCTGCGCGACCGGCTGATCCCAGCTCGCAAAGGTGCACTTGGGATAACGATTGCAGCTGTAGAAGATCTTGCCGCGACGCGAGCGTTTCTCGAGGATCTCCCCTTCGTCGCAGTCGGGACACTTGATGCCGAGGCTCTTCGGTTTCACCATCGGCACGATGGTCTTGCACTCGGGATAGCCCGAGCAGCCGAGAAACTTGCCGTAGCGGCCGAAGCGCACCAGCATCGGGCGGCCGCACTTCTCGCATGTCTCGTCGGTGGTCTCCGCCTTCGCGACCTCGATCTCACCGCTCTCGGCGCGTGTGAAGTTCTTGGTGTTCTTGCACTCGGGATAGCGACGACAAGCGAGAAACTCACCCTTGCGACCCCAACGGATCACCATCTGCTCGCCGCACTGGTCGCATTTGATGTCGGTCGGACGCTCCTCGGCTTTGACGTTCCGCATCTCCGACTCCGCCTTCTCGAGGTCCTTCGAGAAGGGGGCGTAGAAGCGTTTCATCGCTTGCACCCAATTCTGCGACCCGTCCTCGATGCCGTCGAGCGTCTCCTCCATGCCGGCGGTGAACTCGACGTTGAGGATGTCGGGAAAGGAATCGACGAGGAGGTCGGTGACGAGCATGCCGAGCTCGGTCGGGTAGAGCCGTCGTTGCTCGTCCTCCTGCACGTACTCCTTGCCGAGAATCGTCTGCATGATCGATGCGTACGTCGACGGGCGCCCGATGCCCTTCTCCTCGAGCTCCTTGATGAGCGTCGCCTGTGAGAAGCGCGGCGGCGGCTGCGTGAAGTGCTGATCCGGCGTGAGCGTGAGCAGCCGCAACCGATCTCCTTGCGCAAGCGCCGGTAGCGTGCGCTCGTCGTCCTCCGTGCTCGCGTCGTCGCGGCCCTCGGTATACACGCGGATGAAACCGTCGAACTTGACGACTTGGCCGGTGGCGCGAAAAACGGAGTCTTTGGCGGCGATGTCGACGGTCGTCTGCTCGAGACGCGCCGGCGCCATCTGGCAGGCGACGAAGCGGTTCCAGATGAGCATGTAGAGATTCAGCTCCTCTTTCGAGAGGTACGGCGCCACACGCTCGGGGTCGTACTCGATGCTGGTCGGACGGATCGCTTCGTGCGCGTCCTGCGCGCTCTTCTTCGAGCGGTAGGCGTTGGGCTTTTCGGGGACGTAGTCGGCGCCGTAGCGCGTGCCGATGTAGCCACGAACCCCGTCGATCGCGTCGTTGGAGATCCGCGTCGAGTCGGTGCGCATGTAGGTGATGAGGCCGACCGCGCCTTCGTCGCCGAGTTCGATGCCCTCGTAGAGCTTTTGCGCGATGCGCATGGTCCGGCTCGGCTGGTACCCGAGCTTGCGCGACGCCTCCTGCTGCAGCTTCGAGGTGATGAACGGCGGCGTCGGGTTGCGCTTGCGGTCGCGCTTCTCGACCTTCGCGACCACCCAGTCGGCGCCGTCGAGGTGCCGAACGACGTCCGTCGCCGCGGTCGCGTTCTCGAGGCGGAAGGTCTTGTGGTCGAGACGCTTGCCCGCGAGCTCGAAGAGGTTGGCGCTGAACGGCGGCGGTGCGCCGCCCTCGAGCTCGGCCGTGATCGTCCAGTACTCCTCTTTCACGAAGGCGCGGATCTCGCGCTCGCGCTCGGTGATGAGCCGCACCGCGACCGACTGCACGCGCCCGGCGGAGAGTCCGCGGCGCACCTTCTTCCAGAGGAGCGGGCTCAGCTGGTAGCCGACGAGACGATCGAGGATGCGGCGGGCGACCTGCGCCTCGAACTTGTTCTGGTCGAGCTTCAGCGGGTGCTTGATCGCCTCCTGCACCGCCTTCTTCGTGATCTCGTTGAAGAGCACCCGGTGGACGTTCTTCTTGCGCCCGATACGCTCGGCGATGTGCCAGGCGATCGCCTCGCCCTCGCGATCGGGATCAGGCGCGAGGTAGATGTTTTCCTTGTCCTTCGCCGCCTTCTTGAGCTCCTCGATGACTTTGCCCTTGCCGTGGATGACCGCGTATTCGGGGGCGAAGTCGTGCTTGATGTCGACGCCGAGCTTCGACTTGGGCAGGTCGACGATGTGCCCGACCGAGGCCTTCACCGTGTAATTGCGGCCGAGATATTTCCCCAGCGTCCGCGCTTTTGCGGGCGATTCGACGATGACCAGGTTCTTTGCCATGTGCGATTCCGCCCGCATCGATGCCCGCGGACGTCTTCCTCCCTTACTGGAATAGAGTGGTACCGGCAAATCTGGTTTCTTCACCGACTCGCGAGCTGAAACTGTTTGCCCGGGAGTTGCACCAGGACGCCGCGCAGCTCGAGGTCGAGAATCCGTGTCAGGACTTGGCCCGGCGGAAGGCCGCTCCGCCGGATCAGCTCGTCGGCGGCAAGCGGGCCGGCGGCGAGAAGGGGCACCAGGGTCTCGTCGTCCGGCGGCGCGACGGCACGCGGCGTCATCGTCACGCCACGGGCGCGGAGCGCCGGCGCAATCTCGCTCAAGATCTCCTCGACGCTGCCGACGAGCTTCGCGCCTTCTTGAATGAGACGATGCGTACCGACCGAGAGCGGCGAATCGATGCGCCCCGGGACCGCGAACACTTCGCGACCCTGGTCGACGGCGAGACGTGCAGTGATCTGCGAACCGCTGCGGTCGGCGGCTTCCACCACCAGCGTGCCGTGGGTCATCCCGGCGATGATGCGGTTGCGCGCCGGAAAATGCTCCGCGAGCGGCGGCGTGCCGAGCGGGCGCTCGGAGAGCAGCGTGCCGGCGCGCACGATCTCGTCAGCGAGCGCCCCATGCTCCGGAGGGTAGACGACGTCGATTCCCGATCCGAGGACCGCGACCGTATGTCCACCACCGCGCAGCGCGCCCGCATGTGCGGCGCCGTCGATCCCGCGGGCGAGCCCGCTCACGACCGTCACTCCCGCTTGCGCGAGCTCTTCGGCAAAGCGTGCCGCCACGTCCTTGCCGTAGGGGGTCGCGTGTCGCGCCCCGACGACGGCGAGCGCCGGGGCGTCGAGCAGTCGCTCACCACGCGCGATCAAATAGAGCGGTGCGTCCGCGATCTGCCGCAGGAGCGCGGGGTACTCGTCGTCGGTACACGGGACGACGCGGGCGCCGAGCGCCGCGAGGCGCGTCACTTCGTCGGCGGCGTCCTCCGGACGGGCCGCCCGAACGGCGTGCGCAACCGCGGGCGGCAGCCCCGCGGCCACGAGTGCCGTCTCGGGCGCCGACAGGACGGCGAACACGTCGCCGAAGTGCGCGATCACACGTCCGGCGGCGACGTCTCCGACGCCGCGCGCCCCTCGGAGTGCGATCCACGCCGCCGCCTCGTCCTGCCCCCGCATGCGCCCGGTATTGTGACAAAGGGATCCTTCGCCCGGAAGACGCAAAGTAGCGGACGGGCCTCAGCGGTATTGTGCCTGCACCTCCTCCATGCGTCCCCGCAGCGCCTCGGCGTCGGTACGCGCCCGCTCGGCCGCGTTGCGCGCGCTCTCGAGCCGCACGTGCAGTCGGGCGACACGCTCGGGGTCGCCACCGCTCTCTGCACGCTGCACCTCGTCGGCGACCGCGTTGTACGCGTCGGCGCGAGCGTTGTACGCGTCGAGAGCGGCGCGATACGCGCGCCGCGCCTCGACGAGATCGGTCCCGAGGGCGGGTCGCTCTTCGCGCGAACGTCGCTCGGTCGGGATCGCAGCCGATTCCTCGCCGCCCGGGCTCGGCGCCGCGGGCGCGCTCTCCGTCGCCGTGGGCGGCAGCTCCGCGCGCGCGGGGGCGGGTGGCGCCGCGTCGTGCGGGGCCGCGTGCCGCGGCTCGCGTTCCGCCGCCGCCGGCTGACGCGCCGCGGGCGGCGGCTGCGGCGCGGGCGCGGCGGCGCGGACGGTCGTCGGCCGGGGCTGCGGCGCCGGCAACGCGACGTGCGGCGGTGGCGCGGCGACGACGGTCGGACGCGGAGCCTCGGCGCGTTCGACGACGGTCGCAAGCGGCGCCGGCGGGGCCGCGACCGCCGCGGGTGACGGCGGCACTACACGCACCGCGGTCGGAGGTGCGGCCACCGCCGCGACCGCTCGCGGCGGGGCCGATGCCGGCGGCGGGACGGCGCTCGGCTGCACCGCTGCCGTCGAGCCGTCAGATGTCCCGACGTCGTCGAGCCGTAGGTGACGCGGCGATGGTAGCGACCACCAATAGGCGGCGCCTACCGCCGCCAGCAGCGCAACGGCGGTCGCAGGCCACCGCCACGGTCGCTCGTGCCGCCGCCGCAAACGGCCACCCGCCATCGCCTCACCGATCGTTCGCAGCGACGCCGGATCGGCCTCCGGCTGCAAGCCGAGGCGGCTCCCGCACGACGCACAGCGCACCGCCCCCGCGCGATTCTCCTTGCCACAGACGGGACAATCCGTGCCCGGCGACTCGTCGCCGAGGCGCCATTCCTCGTGATCGGCCATGGATGTCGCGCGCAGACTGGCAGCCCGCAGACGAGGAGGCAACCGGCGCCGCCATGCAGGACGGCCGGTTGCGTCCACGCGGAGCCTCCGGATAATCCATGCGACCAACGACGACAGCGCGCACGGGGGCAGAATGCAGAATGAATCGAACGGGTTTCACCGCTTCCACGGCACGGCGGGCTACATCGCTTCGGGTCCGCTCGTCGACGCGGTCAACTGCGCCGTCGCGCTCGAGCGGCCGTTGCTCATCAAGGGTGAGCCGGGAACGGGGAAGACGCTGCTCGCGAAGCACGTCGCGGAGGGCCTCGGCATGCCGATGCTCTCGTGGCACATCAAGTCGACGTCGAAGGCCGCCGACGGCCTCTACGTCTACGACACCGTCCAACGCCTGAACGACAGCCGCTTTGGGGGCGGCGACGTCTCCGACATTCGTCACTACATCAAGCTCGGCCCGCTCGGCCGTTCGTTTGCGGCCGACGAGCGCCACGTTCTGCTGATCGACGAGATCGACAAGGCCGACCTCGAGTTCCCCAACGATCTCCTGCGCGAGCTCGACGAGATGCGCTTCTCGGTCGTCGAGACCGGCGAGGAGATGACCGCCCGCGAGCGGCCGGTCGTGGTCATCACCTCCAACAACGAGAAGGAGCTGCCCGACGCGTTCCTGCGCCGCTGCATCTTCCACTTCATCGAGTTTCCCGACGCGGCGCTGATGCGGCAGATCGTCGCCGTGCACCACCCGAACCTCGACGCCACGCTGCTCGATCAGGTGCTGATCAAATTCTATTGGCTGCGCGAGCAGAGCGAACTGCGCAAGAAGCCCTCGACGTCGGAGCTCATCGATTGGATCTCCGCGCTGCTGCGCGCCGGCATCACCCCCGACCAGATCGAAGCGCACATCCCGTTCATCGGCGCGCTCTTGAAGAAGGAGCAGGACGCCGACGCCCTGCAGCGCTACCACGCCAAAGGCGGCCACTACCCCAGCCGCTGGAGCGACCTCGGCCCGCGCTACAACCAATGAGGGGTTGAGTGTTCCTCGATTTGTTTTACGGCCTGCGCGACGAAGGGGTACCCGTCGCGCTGCAGGAGTGGATGACGCTCCTCGAGGCGCTGCGCCAGGGGCTCCACGGCTCGAGCCTGCTGCGCTTCTATCACCTGGCACGTGCCTGTCTGGTGAAGAGCGAAACCTACTACGACGCCTTCGATCGCGTATTCGCACGCATCTTCCGCGGCGTGGAGGGGGCGCTCGACATCACCGACGACGTCCTCGAGTGGCTCCGCGACCCGAAAAACTTCCCGGCGCTCTCGCCCGAGGAGCTCGCGAAGCTCGAGCGCCTCTCCGGCGACGAGCTGATGCAGCGCTTCCTCGAGACGCTCGCGAAGCAAACCGAACGCCACGACGGCGGCGATCGCTGGGTGGGCACCGGCGGGCGATCGCCCTACGGGCACGGGGGCCAGCATCCGACCGGCATCCGCGTCGGCGGACGCGGCGGCGGGCGTTCGGCGATGAAGGTCGCGGGCGAGCGGCGTTTCCGCGACTACCGTACCGACGTCGCCCTCGACGTGCGCCAGATGCGCGTCGCGTTGCGACGCCTGCGCCAGCTCACTCGCACCGGCGCCACGAGCGAGCTCGACCTCGACGAGACGATCGACGAGACCTGCCGCAACGCCGGCGAGATCGAGCTCGTCTTCCGCCCACCACGCCGGAACGACGTCCGCCTCCTCCTGCTGATGGACGTCGGCGGCACGATGGATCCGTACTTCGAACCGGTGAGCCAGCTCTTGACCGCGCTCCACGAGGAACGCGGTCTGCGCGAGTTCCAGTCCTACTATTTCCACAACTGCGTCTACGACCACGTCTACAGCCGAGCGCGCCTGACGCGCGCAGATGCGGTGCCGACCGGCGATCTGCTCCGCCGTCTCGACGAGCGCTGGAAGCTCGCGATCGTCGGCGACGCGGCGATGCATCCCTCCGAGCTCCTCGAGGCGCACGGCGGCATCAACCCGCACAACACCTCGCCGACGCCCGGCGTCGCATGGCTGCACCGATTGGCGTCGCACTTCGCACGCGCGGTGTGGATCAATCCCGACGAGCGCGAGCTCTGGGACCAAACGTACACGGCTCGGCTCGTCCGCCGCGTGTTCCCGATGTTCCACCTGAGCGTCGACGGGCTCGGCGACGCCGTGCAGGCGCTCGTCGGCGCCCGCGTGTAGCGACGGCGACGCCGCGGGCCGCGGACACGACGCGATGGGACGCGCGGTGCGCGTGCGCGACGACCTGGTGATCCCCGCGGCGGAGATCATGCTGCGCTACGTGCGCGCCGGCGGCCCGGGCGGCCAGAACGTCAACAAGGTCGCCTCCAAGGCGGTACTGCGCTTCAACGTTCGCGATTCGCGCGCGCTCACCGCCGCCGACCGCGAGCGCCTGCTCTTCCGCCTGGCACCGCGGTTGACCGGCGACGGCGATCTCCTCCTCACGAGTGGCGCGTATCGCGACCAGAGCCGCAACCGCGAGGCGGTGCTGGCGCGCCTCGCGGCGGTCTTGCGCGTGGCGCTCCGCCCGCGGCGAGCGCGGAAGCCGACGCGCCCGTCGAAGGGCGCCGTCGAGCGCCGTCTGGCGGCAAAACACGCCCGCGGCGTACGGAAGTCCGAGCGCCGATCGCTCGACTGACGGCGCACGGCACGGCGGCGCGCACGAGATCGTCCGCCGGCCTCGCCGTCTCCGGCTCTTGACCCGCCTGCCACGCGAAGGCTACAGGGTCGCCGCCCCCGATCTCCAGAGGCGCGCCGCAGCGGGGACGCGGCGCCACGACAGGGAGGGTCCGATGCGCATGCAACCGAAGCTCGCCTTCGCAGCGATGCTGGTGCTGCTCGCCGCCTGCTCGCGCGAACGGAAGGTCGACTGGTCCGCGCCGGAGAATTTCTTCTACTACGAGGCGAGCTCCGACGTGGATGGGGGCGTCCAGCTCGTCTACTGGGCCTTGACCGACACCCCCGCCGACGCCAACTACAAGGCGCTCGCCGACGTCGAGCACTACATGGACTTCGTCGACGGCGTCGATCGCACGCAGCTCCTCGCGCAATCCGGAAACACCAAGACGATCCAGATCGCGCAGCGGGTCATCGGGCGGCAGAACAACGCCAAGGTCGTGTGGACCTTCCATCCCGAGACACGGAAGATCGAGTTCAAGACCGAGCAGAGCGACCTGTACTACAACGAAGGCGGCTACGAGGTGATCGCCTCGCCGGACGGGAAGCGCTCGCTGGTGAAGGTCACGTTCGTCGTCAAGGAGAGCGAGTACGTGAACATTCCGAAGGGCGTCCTCGCCTCCGGCACCCGCGACTCGTTCGAAGCAGCGGCCAAGTCGATCAAGAAGAAGACGGCCGGCGCCGCTTCGTGACGGCGCCGCGGCCGGACGCACTCCGCCGGCGCGGCATCGGCTCGACGCCGAGCCGTGGATCGTCGGCGCACACGAGAGCAACCAGGCGCGCGGCCACCTCTTCGAACTCCGCGGCGGTCTCGCGGACGTAGAGCCACTTCGCGAGGACCGGATGCGCGGTGAGGGCGGGGATCTCGGCGCGTAGCGCCGCCTGATGCTCATGCCGCGTCGGCACGAGAAGCCCCTGCCAGGGAGGCCGGCGATCGGCGAGGACGAGTACCAACCGCCCGTGCACGTAGCAGGAGAGGCAACCGAACGCCGGCTTGACGAGAAACGAGGGCTCGTCGACGAGCACCTCGACGAGCGGACCATAGCGGTGACGTCGCAGACGATCGAGGGGTCCGGCGGCCCCGACCGAAGCATGCGCGTCGCGCGACATGACGCGCGACGCTAGCGTTTCCCCGCACGCGCACGCAACCGCTCCGCTGCGGTTGCGCCCTCTTCTCCACGAGGGCACGTGGCCAATTTCGTCGCTCGCACGCGCCTGACGGACAAAAAAATGACGCGCGCCGCGGACGTAGCCCGGACGCGGGCGCCGCCGACGACGGCACGACGGTTGCTCTCCGGCGCAGCGGCCACTGCCGCCGGAGGAACCGCGACCCATGAAGATCGTCCTCACCGTCGATCGCAGCCGCGTGGTGCGCGCCGTCGTCGAGCGTCACCTCGAACGGTTCGCGTGCCGCTCCATCGAGGCGACCACGGCCGACGAGGCGATCGTCGCCGCACGTGAGCACCGGCCCACGCTCATGCTGGTCGAGGCGGGGGTGCACACCGTCGCCGCACGCAGCGGCGACGCCGCCTACCTCGGGGTACCGGTCGTACTGCTCACGACCGACCACCCGGCGAGCGCACGCCTGAGTGACGACCCGAGCGTCGTCGCGAGCCTCCGCAAGCCCTTCGATCAATCGACCTTCGATCGCGCCGTCCGCAGCGTCCTCGGCTCCCCGCAAGTCGCGGCTGCCGCGAACGTGGGCGCCGCCCAGGGAGCGTCCCGATGAGTGACGTCCTCACGCCCGATGCCACGCTCGCCGAGCAGCTGCGGCGCCAACGCGTCCGGACGACGCTGACGCACCTCTCGCGCACCGGCGAATTGCCGGCCCTGCCGCACGCCGCGACCGCCGCGCTCGCGCTCGCGCGCACGCCCGACGCCGACGCCGTCGAGCTCTGCGATGTCATCGCCTCCGACGTCGGCCTCGCCGCCCGCATCTTGCGTATCGCGAACTCGGCGGCGTACATCCGCCGCGCCCCGGCGCGCTCGGTGCACGATGCGGTGCTCGCACTCGGTCTGCGCAAGACCTGCGACGTGCTCGTCGCCGCCTGTTTCCGCCAGCTCTACCGCGATCCCGGTGGATACGCGCAAAATCTCTGGAACCATGCCCTCGCGGTCGGCATCGCGACCGAGGAGCTGGCGCGCACGACGCGCCGCCTCGATCCCGGAACGGGCTTTCTTCCCGGCCTCTTCCACGATGTCGGGCGCATCGCGTTCCTGCTCGCCGACGAAGCCTCCGTCGAAGTCATCCAGGGCCTCGTCGACGCCGGCGCCGGCGCGCGGCCGGAGCTCGAGGCGGAGTGGTACGGCTTCGACCACGCGGAGGTGGGCGGCCTGCTCGCCGCCGACTGGGGACTCGACACGGATCAGTGCGAGGCGATCCGCTGGCATCACGACCCCGCGCACGCCTCGGGCGGTCGGACGCTCGCCCTGCTCCTCAGCGCCGCGGACGCGATCGCCACGGTGATCGGCTGCGGCACGGGGATCGCGCGATCGCCGCGTGACGTGTGCGCCGAGCTCGGGCTCTCCGAGGAGGACGAGACGGGCTGCGCCGAGCGCGTCCACGCGGCGTTCACGGAGCAGCACGAGCTCTTCGCCTGAGTCGGTGCCGAGCGGCTACTCGGAGCGTTGCGCGGCCGTGCTGCGACGTCCACGCTCGCGTCGGTGCTCGCGACCGTCCTCTCGTGCGCCCTCGTCGGCATCGAGGCCCATCCGGTGCGGGTGGAGGTCGACCTCACCGCCGGTCTACCGCAGACCGCCACCGTCGGCCTCCCCGATCACGTCGTCCGTGAAAGCAAGGACCGCGTTCGCGCCGCGCTCCGCAACTCCGACTTCGATATCCCGCCGCGCCGGATCACGGTGAATCTGGCGCCGGCGCATCTCCGCAAGGAAGGCGCCGCGTACGACCTGCCGATCGCGCTCGGCATTCTCGCCGCCACCGGCCACGAGACGCGCCGCGGGCTCGATGGCGTCGTCATCGCCGGCGAGCTCGCCCTCGACGGGTCCGTGCGCCCGATCCGCGGCGCGCTCTCGATCGCTGCCGCCGCCCGCGCGCTCGGGTGTACGCGCCTCATCGTGCCGCACGCGAACGCCGCCGAGGCGGCCGTCGTCGGCGGACTCGCGGTGTTCGGCGTCGCGTCGCTGCGCGAGGCCGTAGACGTCCTGACCAACGCCGAGCCGGTCGCGGCGCCGACGCCACAAACGCTCCCGCCGCCGGACACGAACGACGACGGCATCGACTTCTGCGACGTGCGCGGCCAGGAGCTCGCGAAACGCGCGCTCGAGATCGCCGCCGCCGGCGGCCACAACACCCTGCTCATCGGTCCACCCGGCGCCGGGAAGACGATGCTCGCGCGCCGCCTCCTCACCATCCTGCCACCACTCGAGATCGAGGCGGCGCTCGAGGTCACGAAGATCCACAGCGCGGCAGGCCTGCTCCAGGATCGGCCGCTCGTCACCAGTCGTCCCTTCCGCGCGCCGCACCACACGATCTCGGCGGCCGGGCTCTTCGGAGGCGGCGGGTGGCCGCGTCCGGGCGAACTCGCGCTCGCGCACCACGGCGTGCTTTTCCTCGACGAGCTCGCCGAGTTTCGCCGCGACGTGCTCGAGGGCCTGCGCCAACCGCTCGAGGAACGGAAGGTCATGGTCGCCCGCGTCGGCTGGCGGATCACCTATCCCGCACGCGTGATGCTGCTTGCGGCGACGAATCCCTGCGCGTGCGGATTTCGCGGCGATCCGACACGAGTGTGCCGTTGCACGCCGCACCGCCTCGCGCAGTACCGCGCGCGCTTGTCGGGTCCGCTTCTCGATCGCGTCGACCTCCACGTCGACGTCGCGGCGGTCCGCTACCGCGAGCTCTCCGACGACGCCACCGGCGAGCCCTCGCGCGTGATCCGCGCCCGCGTCGTCGCCGCACGCGCGCTCCAGCAGCGGCGCTTCGCGCAGAGTGCGACCACCTGCAACGCCGAGATGACCGGGCGCGAGCTGCGGCGGGTGGCACGTCCCGACGCGTCCGGCGCGGCGATTCTCGAGCGCGCGATGAGCCGCCTCGGCTTGAGTGCACGCGCGTACACCCGCGTGCTCAAGGTCGCACGCACGATCGCCGACCTCGAGGGAGTCGACGACATCGGCGCGGCGCACGTCGCCGAGGCGGTCCAGTATCGCAGCCTCGACCGCTGACCGCGCCGCTCACGAACTCGGCGCCGGGATCGGACGATCGAGGAGAGGCGCTCAGGAGCGACCGAAACCGCCGCTCACGCTGATCGCCTGCCCGGTGATCCACGACGCCTGCGGGGAGGCGAGAAACGTGATCAGCGGCGCGATGTCCTCCGGGCGCCCGAGCCGTCCCAGCGGGTACATGCGCG
>JBGOSW010000075.1:0-19668 GCA_041476145.1 Binatia bacterium | reverse complement strand
CTGCTCTTCGAGGACACGAAGTTCTGGGTGGTGCGGCCGCGCATCTCGGGCGCCAATATTACGGGGTTGGGCACGCTCATCTCCGGGGCCTACATCGGCATGGAGATCGGCCGGTCGCGGGGAAGCAAGCGCGACTTCGTGGCGCTCGAAACGCCGCCGATCGTGACCGGCGACACTGCCGGCCGCTTTTTCCTGCTGAAGACTCCCGACCTGGGTTCGCTCGACACCGGCACGCCGATCTACTTCCGGCGGCTGCAGGCCGGCCGGGTCGTGTCGTACGAGCTCGATAAGGACGGCCTCTCCTTCACCGTCAAGGCATTCGTGAACGCGCCCTACGATCAGTACGTCAACCCGAACACACGCTTCTGGCACGCGAGCGGGATCGACGTGTCACTTTCCGCGAGCGGGATCAGCGTCCAGACTCAGTCGCTGCTCTCCGTCTTGATCGGCGGCATCGCCTTCGAGACGCCCGCGACCGGTCCCGTCCTGCCGCCGGCCGAGGCGGACACCGTGTTCCCGCTGGCCAACGACCGGGCCGATGCCTTCAAGCTCCCCTCCCGTGATCCCCAGACCTACATTCTCGTCTTCAACCAATCGGTTCGTGGGCTCGCGCCCGGCGCGCCGGTGGAGTTCAAGGGGATCCCGATCGGGGAGGTCGCAGAGATCAGCGCGCAAGTCGATGCGAAGACCCTCGAGTTCTCCATACCCGTGACCGTCCGCCTCGACCCGACGAGGCTCGGGGCCAAAGTCCGCGACCTGGAGCCCGGCGCGGATCTCGCGACCATTCGCAGGAAATTGGTCGACTCCTTGGTGGCGCACGGCGTGCGTGCGCAGCTGCAGACGGGGAGCCTGTTGACCGGAGCGCTGTTCGTGTCGCTCGACGTCTTCCCCGACGCGCCCCCGGCGACGGTCGATTGGTCGCAGAATCCGGTGCAACTGCCGACCATCCCGGGTGAGCTCCAAGTGATGGAGGCGAGCGTCGCCAGCATATTGAAGAAGGTCGACGAGCTGCCGATCAAGGCGATCGGCGACGATCTCCACAAGGCGATCGGCGACCTGGATCGGACGCTCGGGAGCGCGCGCGGCACCCTCGACACCGCCGACAAGCTCATCGAGCCGGACTCCGCGCTGGCCACGGATCTCAGCAATACCCTTCAAGAGGTGAGCCGCGCGGCCCGGGCGATGCGCGTGCTCATGGACTATCTCGAGCGCCATCCTGAAACGCTCATTCGCGGCAAGAAAGAGGAGGCAAAATGATGGCGCGCCGTATTTCACATCTGCTCTCGATCGCGTTCATCGCGGCTGCGACAGGCTGCGGCGCCTCGCCGGCGGCGCGGTTCTACATTCTCGGCTCCACGGCGACGGCGGACGACACGCCGACGGCGCGCTACGCCGTCATGGTCGGGCCGGTGTCCATCCCCGCTTCGGTCGACCGGCCGCAGTTCGTGGTCCAAGTCGCACCGAACCGCGTCGCGGTCGACGAGTTCAACCGCTGGGCCGCGCCGCTGAGCGACAGCATCGCGCGTGCCGTCGCCGGCAACCTCGCGGTCCTGCTTGGAACGCCGGACGTGTCCACGACACTGCTCGCGAACTTCGATCCGGCCTATCGGGTGGCGATCGCCGTCCAGCGTTTCGAGTCGACCCAGGGAGAGGCGGCGCTCATCGATGCGGTCTGGGTCGTGCGCAAATCAGCGGACGGAAAAACACGCTCAGGCCGCACGGTCGCCCGCGAGGCCGTGCAGGGCCCGGGCTTCGACCCGCTCGCCGCGGCGCACAGCCGCGCCCTCGCGACGCTGAGCGCCGATATCGCCGCGGCAATACGGGCGGAAGCCGACGAAAGAAGTAGTCATACGTACGGCCGGGAGGACGGAGCATGAAGCAAATCACAGGCATCCTGAATGTGCTCGTCGTTGTCGCGGCGGCGCTGAGCTCCGCAATGCTGCCTCCGCCCGCATGGGCCGCGGAGAAGAAACCCAACATCGTCATCGTCTGGGGCGATGACGTCGGCCAGTCCGATATCAGCGCCTACTCGATGGGACTGATGGGCTTTCACACACCCAACATCGATCGTGTCGCCAAGGAAGGCATGATCTTCACCGACTACTATGCGGAGCAGAGCTGCACCGCCGGCCGGGCTTCTTTCATCACCGGCCAGTCCGGTTTGCGCACCGGCCTGACCAAAGTCGGCCTGCCGGGCGCCACCGTCGGTTTGCAGAAAGAAGACCCGACGATCGCCGAGCTTCTCAAGCCGCTCGGCTATGCCACCGGCCAGTTCGGCAAGAACCACCTGGGCGACCGCAACGAGTTCCTACCCACCGTCCACGGGTTCGACGAGTTCTACGGCAACCTCTACCACCTGAACGCCGAGGAAGAGCCGGAGCTGCCGGACTATCCCAAAGATCCGGCGTTCCGCGAGAAGTTCGGCCCGCGCGGCGTGATGGACTGCAAGGCCTCGGACAAGGACGAGACGACGGTCGAACCGCGCTTCGGCAAGGTCGGCAAGCAGGTATGCAAGGACACCGGCTCGCTGACCAAGAAGCGGATGGAGACGATCGACGACGATATCGTAAAGCGCGCCGTGGATTTCATGCAGCGGCAGCAGAAGGCCGGCAAGCCGTTCTTCGTGTGGGTGAATACCACGCACATGCACTTCCGCACCCATACCAAGCCGGAGAGCGTCGGCCAGTCGGGGCGTTGGCAGAGTCCGTATCACGACACCATGATCGACCACGACAAGAATGTCGGCACGGTTCTCAAAGCGCTGGACGACTTGGGCATCTCGGACAACACCTTCGTCATGTACTCGACCGACAACGGCCCGCATATGAACAGTTGGCCGGACGGAGCCATGACGCCCTTCCGCAACGAGAAAAACTCCAACTGGGAAGGCGCCTACCGGGTGCCGGCCATGGTCCGCTGGCCGGGACATATCAAGCCGGGCAGCGTGTCCAACGAGATCGTTGCGCACCACGACTGGCTGCCGACTCTTCTAGCCATGGCGGGCGACACGCAAGTGACCGACAAGTTGCTCAAGGGCTACCAGGTCGGCGACATGACCTACAAGGTTCACCTCGACGGCTACAACCTGGTGCCGTACCTGATCGGGGAAGCCGCGAAGAGCCCGCGGGAGTCGTTCCTGTACATCAACGACGACCAGCAATTGACCGGTCTGCGCTACGACAACTGGAAGCTCGTGTTCATGGAGCAGCGGACCCCCGGAACACTGCGCATCTGGTCCGAGCCGTTCACCGCCTTGCGGGTTCCGAAGATCTTCAACCTACGGACGGATCCGTACGAGCGGGCGGATATCACCACGAACACGTATTACGACTGGCTTCTTGATCACGCCTTCCAGCTCGTGCCCGCGCAGGCCTACGTGGGCCAGTTCCTGATGACGTTCAAGGACTATCCGCAGCGGCAGAAGGCGGCGAGCTTCAACATGGATGAAGTGATGGCGAAGCTGAAGGAACCCTCGTCGAAGTAGGCTGCGTCGGCCCCATGACGAAGATCACACGCACGCAGCTCCTGACGGCCGCCGCGCTCGTCTTTCTCCTGACGTCCGCGGCGACAGTTGCCCACGCCGCCGACCCGCTCCCATCCTGGAACGACACCGCGCCGAAGAAGGCCATCGTGGCCTTCGTGGAGAAAGTCACCAAGGAAGGTTCGGCTGATTTCGTCCGGCCCGCCGAGCGAATCGCCGTCTTCGACAACGACGGCACGCTCTGGCCGGAGTTTCCCATGCCGTTCCAGGCGGCGTTCGTCCTCGACGAAATCAAGCGCCGCGCCCCGAACGAGCCCACGCTTGCCGCCGATCCCATGGTGCAGGCGGCCCTCGCGGGCGACTTCGCCAAGCTCCTCGAAGGTCAGCATCACGACGGCTTGATGCGGATCGTCGCACTCACCCACACCGGGATGACTACCGAAGACTTCGATGCCCGGGTAGCGGCCTGGCTCGGCTCGGCCAAGCATCCGCGCTACGGCAAGCCCTACGATCAGCTCACCTATCAGCCGATGCAGGAGCTCCTCCGTTACCTGCGGGCCAACGGGTTCAAGACCTTCATCGTGTCGGGCGGCGGCGCGGATTTCATGCGCGTCTGGACGGAGCGTGTTTACGGCATCCCGCCCGAGCAGGTCGTCGGCTCGACGGGGCGGACGACATTCGAGCTGCGCGACAGCGGACCGGTGCTGGTGAAGACCCTCGACTACTTGTTCGTGGACGACAAGGCGGGCAAGCCGGTCGGGATTTGGCAGTTCATCGGCCGCCGGCCGATCGCCTGCTTCGGCAACAGCGACGGCGACCAAGCGATGCTGCAATACACGACCATCAACAACCCGCGCCCCAGCTTCGGCCTCATCGTCCACCACACCGACGCCGAACGCGAATATGCATACGATGCCACGCCGAAGAGCAGCGGCAAGCTCGTCGAGGCACTGAAGGAAGCACAGCAGCGCGGCTGGAGTATTGTGGACATGAAAGACGATTGGAAGCGCATCTTCGCGTTCGAACAATAGATAAGGGAAAAGCAGGCTATGAAACATCCAAGGCACATCCTGATGGTGGGAGCGATGGTATGTGCCGTGGCGATGCAGGGGGAAAACGCTCAGGCGCAGCCGGTGTCAGACACTGCCGAGCAAGACCTGGTCACCGCCATTGATATCCTGCTGGAGCCGGACGCGACGATGATTCAGCATGCTGAGGCCGTCAACGCCCGCCTGCTCAAGGTGTTCCCCAAGGGCTTCGCCCTGGACGCGACGCACAAACCGCACATCACGATCCTGCAGCGGTACGTCCGCACGGCGAACCTCGACAAAGTCTATGCCGCGGCTGGCAAGGTCCTGGCCAAGGAGAAGGTCGCCGGCTGGAAGTTGAAGGCGTTCAAGTACTATTACATCCCAGACAAGAACCTTGGCCTTGCGGGTATTGTAGTCGAGCCGACAGACGATTTGCTCAAGCTGCAACAACAATTGATCGACGCGGTTGCCCCTTTGACGGTCAAAACCGGGACCGCCGCCGCGTTCGCTACCACGCCCGAGGATCCCGACATCAGCCAGCCGACGATCGACTACATCGCGGCGTTCGTTCCGAAAGCAACCGGCAGGAATTTCAACCCACACGTCACCGTCGGCATTGCCTCCCAGGACTACCTCAAGGAAATGCTCGCCGAACCGTTTGATGTGTTCACGTTCTCGCCGGCGGGGGCGTCCGTTTACCAGCTCGGCAACTACGGGACGGCTCGGAAGCAACTCGAGACGTGGAAGTTGAAACCCTGAGGCGCGGCGGCGGGTGCAATCGAATCGAACCTACAGCGCTCAAGAAGGAGGACGGTATGAAACGTAAGAGGTTGCTCGTAGCAATCCTGGCGCTGGCGGTGCTCATCCGCGCGGTTTCTCCCGCCACGGCCGCGGACAAGAAACCCAACATCGTCGTCATCATGGGCGACGATATCGGTTGGTTCAACATCGGCGCCTATCACCAGGGCATGATGACCGGCACGACGCCGAACCTCGACAAGCTCGCGGCCGAGGGGATGCGCTTCACCGACTACTACGCCGAGGCGAGTTGCACGGCGGGTCGCGCCAACTTCATCACCGGCGAGCTTCCGATTCGGACGGGCATGACGACGGTCGGCCAGGCCGGCTCGCCGGTCGGCATCCCCGCGCAGGCTGTGACCATGGCCACGGCGCTCAAGTCCCAGGGCTATGCCACGGGTCAGTTCGGCAAGAACCACCTTGGCGATCTCAACGAGTTCCTGCCGACGGTCCACGGCTTCGACGAGTTCTTCGGCTACCTCTATCACCTCGATGCGATGGAGGATCCCGCGCACCCCGCTTATCCGCAGGAGTTGCTGGACAAGGTCGGGCCCCGCAACATGGTCCACAGCTGGGCGTCGGACAAGGACGACGCGACGGTGATGCCGCGCTGGGGCAAGGTCGGCAAACAGAAGATCGAGGATGCCGGCACGCTGTATCCCAAGCGGATGGAGACCGTGGACGACGAGATTCTCGCGGCGAGCCTCAAGTTCGTGGACAAGGCCAAGGCGGACGGCAAGCCGTTCTTTCTCTGGCTGAACCCGACGCGCATGCACGTCGTCACCCATCTCTCGGAGAGGTACGAGAAGATGCGCAACTCGAAGAATGGCTGGACCATTTCCGAAGCCGGCATGGTCGAGCTCGACGACATCGTGGGCGATGTGATGAAGAAGCTCAAGGACGTGGGCGTGGACGACAACACCATCGTCATGTTCACCACCGACAACGGTACCGAGAACTTCACCTGGCCCGACGGCGGACAAACCCCGTTTTTCGGGGGCAAGGGGACGAGCTATGAAGGCGGGTTCCGTGTGCCAGCCATAATCCGCTGGCCCGGCAAGGTCCCGGCCGGCAAAGTCGAGAATGGCATAATCTCCGGTATGGACTGGTTTCCCACCTTCGTCGCCGCGGCGGGCGATCCCAACATCGGCGAGGAGCTGCTGAAGGGAAAACAACTCGGGGACACGACCTACAAGGTTCATCTCGACGGTTACAACCAGATGGACATGATCACCGGCAAGGGTCCGTCCGCGCGCCACGAAATCTTCTACTTCGCGGAAAGCACGCTCGGCGCCGTCCGCATCGACGACTACAAATACCTCTTTACGCAGCAGCCGGAGGGCTGGCTCGGTGCGACGGTCCATCCCGAGGTGCCGACGATCGTCAACTTGCGCCTCGATCCGTTCGAACGCACGAGTTGGTACAAGGGGAACACCGGCTCCTTCCAATACTGGGATTGGTACAAATACGAGTTCTGGCGGTTCGTGTTCGTCCAACAGGAAGTGGCGAAGCTCGCCATGACGGCGATCGAGTTTCCGCCGATGCAGAAGGGCGCGAGCTTCAACCTCGATGCCGTGAAAGAGAAGATCGCGGCCGCCAGGGCGGCAATGGCCAAGTAGAAAGGCTCCGATTCCGGGCTATCGACTGAGCCGCACCCACCCCATCCGGGTGCGGCTCATTGAGAGAGCCATGACAGAGGGGGGCGCGCAATGAGAGGGTCTACCATCGTGATCGGGGCCGTCGCGCTGCTGGGCCTCGCTCTCGGGCCAGCGGCTGCGGAGGAGGCGTCGCCCGCCCATCCATATTCAGGCGACTTCTTTACGCGCTCGACCCTCACCGGCGATTGGGGCGGCGCCCGCAACGACCTCGCGGAGAAGGGCGTCACCTTCGATGCCAGCGTGACCCAGATCGGGCAAGGCGTCGTCAGCGGCGGCAAGAACAGCACCTGGGAGTACGGCGGGCGCGGGGACCTCACGGGCCATCTCGATACGCAGAAGCTCGGATTGTGGCCCGGAGGATTCTTGACGGTGGAAATGGAGGGCGATTGGTCCAAATCCGTCAACGCAAAGACCGGGGCGCTCATGGCGGCGGATACCAGTGGACTCTTTCCAGTGCCGACCGGTAACAACCTCAATTTGCCCGCGTTGAACTTTGCCCAGTTCCTGTCGCACTACGTCGGCGTCACCGCCGGAAAGTATGCCACCATCACCGAGACGGCGGGCGACATGAACGAGTTCGCGCACGGCAAGGGCACGAGCCAGTTCTTCAATCTCGCCTTCAACGCCAACCCGACGCTCTTGATGGCGGTGCCGTACTCGACGCTCGGCGCGGGGGTGATCGGACTGCCCACCAAGGATCCGGACGAGGCCCTCGTGACCTTTCTCGTGCTCTCGGCCGTGGGGAGCGCCAGCACCGCCGGGTTCGACGACCTGAGCAGCGACAAATTGAGCTTCGTCGGCGAGGGGCGAATGCGGACGGACTTCTTCACGCTCACCGGGCACCAACTGGTCGGCGGCATCTACTCGAACAAAGAGTTCACATCGTTCGACCAACGTATCCAATTCGAGCCCGTGCGCCGCGCGCTCGGACTGCCCCGGTCCCAGACGATTGCCAAGAAGGATGGCACGTGGGCCGTGTACTACAACTTCGATCAGTTCCTGTACGAGATCGACAAAGCAGCGGGTCGCGGTGTGGGTCTGTTCGGCAGGTTCGGCGCTTCCGACGGGGGCCCGAACCTCATGCACTATTTCTACAGCGCCGGCGTCGGCGGCAAGGGCGTCATCCCGAGCCGCGACCTCGATCGCTTCGGGATCGGGTACTACTACCTGAGTGTCGAGAACCCCACGCTGCAATCCCAGCTTCTCGGAACCAAGTCGTTCTTGCGCGATGAATGGGGCTTCGAGGCGTTCTACAACGTCGCCCTCACGCCGTGGCTGCTCCTGACGCCCGACGTCCAGGTCATCGGGCCGGCACAGAAGCGGGAGATAGTCGGTCTCGTCCAGCGCGAGAACGTAGCCACGGCAGTCGTCCTCGGTGTCCGGATGAACTTGATCTTCTAGTTGTCGAAAGGATGAGGGTCATCTGGCCGCGGGATTCTGATCTGTCGCCTTGTGCTACACGTGCGATCGATCGTGACGGCGCGCGTGCCACCGGGGGTCCTCTCGCGACTCTTCGCTACCATCATCGCGTGGCGGTGGTACGTGCTGGCGTTCTACGCACTCCTTCTGCCACCGAGCGTGTACTTCGCCGCGCAGGTCCGCCAGGACAATTCGATCGACCGCCTCATCGTGGCGACCGATTCCGACTACGTCGCCACACGCGAGTTCGAGAAGGTGTTCGGCGCGGGCGAGTTCGCGCTGCTGCTCGCCGAGGCCGACGACCCGTTCGCGCCGGCCGTGGTGGCGCGCGTCGATCGCATCGAACGGGCCCTGGCGGGTGTGCCGCGGGTGACGGCGAACTCCGCGCTCTCCATCTTCCGTCGCGCCAAGGCCGGCTTCGAGGCGACACAAGCTGAGACCGAGGCGTTCCGGCGCTTCGTCACCGGCACCGATCTGCTGCGCCGGCAGGGGCTCGTGGGCGACCACTACCTGGCGATCGGCATCGTCCTGGACGTGCGCAACAGCGAGGACCGCGGCGTCACCCTGGCGGCCATCGAACGGGCGATCGGCGAGTTCGTTGCCGATCCCGCGCCGCTCCGCGGGCTCCACCCGCTCGGCGCGCCGTACGTGAACGCCTACCTCGACGAAACGGAGCGCTCGGCCTGGCAGTACTTCGCGCTCTTCGCGGCGTTCGTGGTCGTTCTGAACGTCGCGCTCTACCGCTCGGTGCGCACGCTCGCGGCGTTCCTCATAACCCTCGCGGTCTGCCTTGCCCTGTCGGTCGGGTACATCGGGCTCACGGGCGGGACGCTCACCATCGTGTCGCCGATGGTGCCGATGACCATCCTGGTGACGGCGACGGCGACCCTCGTCTACCTCCAGTCGCGCTTCGTCGAGCGTCCCGCCGACCGGCCCGTCGACGCGCACCAGGTGTTCGCGCTCACGAACAAGTTCGTCGCCTGCACCGCGTCGATCTTCGCCACTGCCGTGGGCTTCGCGGCGTTGATGGTGTCGGACATCCGGCCGATCCACGAGATGGGGCTTTGGGTCGCGGTCGGGCTGGCGCTGGCGTGGGTGGTGGTGTGTACGCTCTTCCCCGCGCTCCAGAAAGTGCTCCGCACCCCGACGCAGCAGGAGCGACGGGTGGCGGGTCAGTGGTTTCTCCGTTTCGCCGCCTGGCTGCCGCGCTGGAGCTACCGCTGGCGGTGGCCACTCGTCGGATCGGCGCTGGGGCTGGGCGGACTCGGCGCCGTGGCGCTCCTCGGTCTGCCGGGCGTCGTCGCGCCGATGCGCATCCTCACCGATCCGGTCGAGTATATGAACCACGCCTCGCCGCTTTACCGCGACATCAAGCGGTTCGGGAGCGTGATTCCCGGGCTGTCGATCACGCAGGTCTGGCTCGAGGGGAGCGTCGGCGCCGTCTCGGAGCCCGACGTCCTGGACGGGTTGCACGGATTCCAACAGGCACTCGAAGCCGATCCTGGGGTGGGCGCCGCGATCGACCCCACCGCGATTCTCCGCCTGATCCGCTACGTCGCGGGTGCCGGCGACGGCTGGCCTACGGACGCGGCTGCGCGCGAGCAGCTGGCGGGCGATCTCGAGGGCCTGGTGTCGACCGAGCCCATGCTGCAGCGGTTCGTCCAGCCACACGCGCTCGCGCAGGCGCAGGTGACGGTGCTCTCGCGCACCGCCGAGCACGAGGACTTCGAGCGGCTGCGCGCGTCCATCGCGCGGTACTGGGCGGACGCAGTGGCGCGCGCCCCGGCGCTCGGCGCGTTCCGCATGCGGACGGTCGGGCTCGCCCCGCTGCACGCGAAGATGGCCCAGAGTCTCGTGCCCACGCTGGTCGAGAGCTTCGCGCTCACGGTGGTGATCATCTTCGGCGTGTTTCTCCTGGTCTTCCGCAGCGGGACGGCGCGGCTCATGGCGATGATCCCCTCGATCTTCGCCATTCTGGTGATGTTCCTCGTCATGCGCATCGCCGGGATGACGCTCAACATCGCCACCATCCTGATCGCCTCGACGGTCCTCGGGACGTCGGAGAACGACCAGATCCACTTCTTCTACCACTTTCTCGAAGGACGGACGGACGGGACGGTCGAGCAGGCGCTGCGACACACGCTGTTCATCGCCGGGCGCGCGATCTTCTTCGCGACGCTGATCAACGCCGGAGGCTTCCTCGCCTTCGGGCTCGGCGAGCTGCCGCCGATGCGTCAGTTCGGCGTGCTCGCGGCGCTCGCCTTCGTGCTGTCCATGGTGGCGGACTTCACGGCGCTCCCCGCCGCGCTGTGGATCCTCTTCCGCAAGAAGCCCGACGGCGAGCGGTGAGCGCGCCGCGGGTGTCAGCGCATGCACACGGTGGCGACCGCGCACGGTACTCGCCCCGCCTGTGCGACGAGCTGGCCTAGGAGGATCCGGTCGTCAGCCCGCAGCGCCGTCTGGTGCGCGAGGCAGAAGCAAAGGTGGGGACCGGCGGGCGACGCATCGCCGAGTGCGATATACGCTTCCGCGAGCCGGAGGTGGTTCTCCGGCACGTCCGGTCGCGCCGCGGTCAGCTCCTCGAGCAGGGCGAGGCCCTGCTCGGAGTCCCCGTGCTCGAGCAACGCGGCGGGTGCGATGACGTACAGCGTGCCGAGGAGGCGGGTCGCGGCCCCGTCGCGGAAGGTCGGGTCGAGCTCGCGGCTGCGGCGGGCGGCGCGCTCGATCTCTGCGACCAGATTGGCCGCCAAAAGACCCTTGCGCTGCACCAGCCGCCCGGTGACCGCCGCGCGCGCGAACTGCGTGGCGGCCGTGTCCTCGTCGTGTCGGCGGACGACTTCGTAGGCGTACTCGCGGTCGGCGAGGGTGTCGTGCCTCTCGGCGATCAGCGCTTCGAGCGCGTCGCACAGCGCGAGCGCGTCCTGCTGTCCGCCCACCGTGGCGAGCTCGGCGTGAGTGGGCGTGGTGGGCCGGTGCGGGCAGCCGAGGAGCGAGCAGAATGCCACGGCGGTGAGCAGCGTCCGCGAGAGACCCGCGCGTCCGAGCGGTCGCACCGCAGCGAGCGTCACTTGCCGTATGCCGCCACGACGGCCTCGTAGTTCTTGGCGCCCGCCGCCGTGAGCGAGACGATGCCGACTTCCCCGCAGGCGCTCTGTCGCTCGGCGTCGCACACCTTCTTCAGATTCTCCTGGAATCGCTTGCGCTCGGCGGCGGGCGCCGCGGGCAGCGCCACCACCGTCATCGGCGGGAGCTTGGCGCTCGTCCAGACCGCCCGCACCCCCTCGACGCCCTCGATGTGGGAAAGCTCCGCGAGCTGCGTGTCGTCGACGAGCGCGCACGTCGCCTCGTCGTTCACCAGCTTCTTGATGGTCTGCAACGGTCGCTGGGTTTGGACCGGAGTGAAGTCCGCGAGCGTGAACTGCCCCCTGGCCACGACCCGCTCGATGAAGCGCGCGTCGTCGATGTGGTCGCTCGCGAGCACCTTCCCCTTGCACCCCGCGAGATCCTTGGCGCTCTTGCTGATCAGACTGTACTGGCGTCCCCCGGCGAGGGAGACCTCGGCCTCGCCGATCACGTCGAAGCGGTAGCGGCCTCTCAGCGCGAGGAACGCCGCCAGCGAGAGAATCGCGTAGTGCGGCTTCTGCTCCTGAATGAACGCCTCGGCCGCGCTCCGGTTGGTGAAGTACTGCCCCTTCGCCTCCCCCCAGCCGTTCTGCACCGCGGCGAGCGCGACGAATCGGTCGATGTACGGCTGGGCCAGCGCCTGGCTCCCGACGCCGTGCTCCTTCAGCACCAGGATCCCGACCGTCGTACCCTCCGCCCGCGCGGGTGGTGCTCCGCGCAGAGCCGCGAGCGTGGTCGTGAGGAGGGCGAGACGGAGGGCGGAGGTGCGCACCCGGGCATTCCCGATCGTTCGCATGTTGTTCGTCGCCCGTCTCATACCATGAATCATTCTTTGAATCCGTCCCTCGCGCTACTGTTTGCAGCGGCGTCTACTCTTCCCGTATGAGATCGAGTCCGCGCGCACCATCTCGACGAGGTGAGTCACGATGATGGAGACGGCCGTTCGTGTGCTGCGAGGACGTTTCACCGGATTCACCGTCGTCCTCGTCATCCTGTCGGTCTCCGGGGCCGCTCTCGGTGAAGGCAAACCACACGACCTGCTCGGTGCGGTCGCCATGGCGACGCTGCTGCTGTTCGCGATCCGGAACGCCGGCCGAGGCTTTCGCGTCGCGGCTCTGATCCTCGCTGTTCCCGCGTCGCTGGGTCAGCTGACGCTTCATTCGACGCACTCACCGATTCCTTCGTCGCTCGTATTCGGGTTCACCACCGCGTTCCTCGGACTGTTGACGATCGCCGTCGTGTTCACCGTCCTGCGCAGTGAGGTCATGAACACGGACACGCTCGTCGGCGGCGTGTGTGCGTATTTTCTGCTTGGTGTCACCTGGGGCGGGGCGTATGCGCTGGCCGAGCTGGTGTCGCCGGGGTCGTTCGCGGTCTCGCCGGGTCTGGCAGCCGCCGGCGATTGGGGCATCCCGACGCATCCGATCAACCCGCTCCTCCAATACTACAGCTTCATAACCCTCACGACGGTCGGATACGGAGACATGTCGCCGCTCGGCCACGTGGCGCGCTTGTTGTCCATGCTCGAGGCATTGACCGGTCAGCTGTACCTCGCGGTGCTCGTCGGACGTCTGGTCGGGTTGCACATCATGCAGGCGCGTTAGCGTTGAACGCCCTCGCAGACCCGGGAAGGCCCATGCGTCGGACGTTGGTTCCACTGGCATTGATCGCGTCGATCGTCGGCGCGTGTCGCACGTCCCCGCCCGGCGATCGTCCGACGCCGTCAGCGAGCCCGGCGCCACGGGTCGCCCGCAGCGCTCCCACGTTCGTCGGGGAGGCTTCGTGTGCGTCCTGTCACGAGCGCGAGGCGGCGGCGTGGCGGAGCTCGCAGCATGCGCACGCGATGCAACCGGCCTCGTCGGCGACCGTCCTCGGCGACTTCCGGGACGCGCGCTTCACGTACGACGGTGTGACCTCGACCTTCTTTCGCAAGGGCGAGCGGTACTTCGTGCGGACCGACGGGCCGGACGGCGCGCTCGCCGACTTCGAGATCACGTTCACCTTCGGCGTGGAGCCGCTGCAGCAGTACCTGGTCGATTTTCCCGACGGCCGGAAGCAGGCGCTCTCGATCGCGTGGGACACGCGTGACGCCGCGCAGGGCGGCCGGCGCTGGTTCCATCTCTATCCGGACGAGCACATCGACCACCGCGACTCGCTACATTGGACACGCCTGAACCAGAATTGGAACTTCATGTGCGCCGAGTGTCATTCGACCAATCTCCGGCGCAACTACGATCCCGCGCACGACCGCTACGCGACGACTTGGTCCGACGTCGACGTGGCGTGCGAGGCCTGTCACGGCCCCGGCTCGAATCACGTGGCATGGGCGGAGCAGCAGCCGAGAGGGCAGGGGAGCGCGGGTGACGACGGGCTCGTCATCCGACTCGACGAGCGACGGGGTGCGACCTGGACGCGGCCCGCGAGCGGCACGGCCACCCGCACTCCGACCCTCGCGTCGCACCGCGAGATCGAGACCTGCGCCGTGTGCCACGCGCGACGGGTAACGCTCGGGACCGACCCGGGTCCGACCGGGCGACTGCTCGACACGCACGACCTCACCTTGCTCGACGAGCCGCTCTACGAGGTGGATGGTCAGCAGCGGGGCGAGGTCTATAGCTACGGCTCGTTCGTGCAGAGCAAGATGTACGCGCGGGGTGTCACGTGCAGCGATTGTCACGAGCCGCACACGCAGAAATTGCGGACACCCGGCAACGCCGTCTGCGCGCCGTGCCACGCGCCGGCGACCTACGATGCCACGACGCATCACCTCCATGCGCCCGGCAGCGCCGGCGGGCAGTGCGTGGCGTGCCACATGCCGACCCGGACCTACATGGTGATCGATCCGCGCCACGACCATTCGATGCGTGTTCCGCGCCCCGATCTCACGCTCGCGGACGGCGCGCCGAACGCCTGCAACGGGTGTCACGCCGACCACGACGCCGCGTGGGCGGCGGCGGCGATCGCGGCGGCCCACGGCCCGCAGCGCAAGGGGTTCCAGACCTTCGGCGCGGCGCTACGCGCGGGACGTCGCGGCGCGCCGGGCGCCGCCGCGCAGCTCGCCGCCCTGGTGCGCGACCCGGCGGTACCCGACATCGCCCGTGCGACCGCGGCGAGCGCCCTCGAGCGGTTTCCCGGCGCCGGCACGGTCGCGGCCATCACGAGCGCGCTCAGTGATCGCGGCGCGCTGGTGCGCGTGGCCGCGCTCGACGTGGTCACGGGGATGGCGCCGCCGACGCGCGCCGCTCTCGCGGCACCACTCGCCGCCGATCCCGTGAAGGCCGTGCGCGTGAAAGCCGGCCGCGCGCTCCCCGGTGCCCAGCTCGACGGGCTCGCGCCCGAGGTGGTGGCGCGGTGCCGGCGTGCGATCGACGAGTACGTCGCGGCACAGCAGGCGTCCGCGGAGCGTCCCGAGGCGCATCTCAACCTCGGTATCATCTACGCTGAGAGCGGTGCGGTACCACGATCCGAGGCGGAGTATCGCACCGCCATACGTCTCCAGCCCGATTTCGTGCCCGCGTACGTCAACCTCGCCGACCTGTTTCGCGCACTCGGCCGCGAGGACGACGCGGCGGCGGCGCTTGCGGACGGGCTCACGGCGGTGCCGGACGATCCGAGCCTCCTGCACGCCCTCGGACTCCAGCGGGTGCGTCAGCAGCGCAGCGCGGAGGCGCTGCCGCTCTTGCAGCGCGCCGCCGAATCCCGCCCCGAGAACTCCCGCTTCGCGTACGTCTACGCCGTCGCCCTCCACTCCAGCGGGCGGCCCGACGAGGCGATCACGATCATGAAGAAGGCGCTCGAACGCGCGCCCTACGATCCCGATCTCCTCTCCGGTCTCGCGGCCTTCAGCCGCGACGCCGGCCGGCTCGACGACGCGCGCGACTATGCCGCGCGGCTTGCGGCCGTCGCGCCGCCGGACGAGGCGCGGCGCGACGTCGGCGCCGGCGAGCAGTAGACCGACCGGACGTCGGCACTCTGCCGCCGACGCGGGTTCTTGGACGGCAAAGAAGGGGGCCCGGTCCACAGGCCCCCGGGGGCGCGCGGCTACATCGAGAATGGACGCATGACCGGGGGCTTCGCGTTGCTCGCGTATCCGGTCGTTTACGGGACGAGCGGAGTCACCACCGTTCAGGTGAAGCAAAGCCTAGGACCCAGGTTCCCCTTTACCTGCGACGGCGCGCCTGCTTTGTGGTGCCGCGTGCGCCGCCTTCCGGGGGTCTTCATCGTCCTTCTCGCCGTGCCGGCCCTCCTATGGGGAGCCCTGGCGCTGCACTTCGCCGGTCCACGTCCGCCGGTCGTGGCGAACGTCCTCGCCGCCGTCTGGACGATCACCGGTCTCGGGATCCTGGTGCTGGTGCGACCGATCGGCCGTGCGGTCGTCGCGCTCGTGCTATTGCTCGCCGTCTTCGCTGCCTGGTGGGCGAGCCTTCAGCCACGGAACGATCGCGAATGGCTCCCCGACGTGGCCCGTACCTCGTGGGTCGAGCAGCAGGGCGATCGACTCGCCGTCCACGATCTCCGGAACTTCGACTACCGTTCCGAGACCGACTTCACGCCGCGTTGGGAAACCCGGACCTTCGATCTATCGCGTCTCCAGGGTCTCGATCTCTTCATGTCGTACTGGGGCTCGCCGTCGATCGCGCATACCATTCTGAGCTGGGACTTCGACGACGGGGAGCACCTCGCGATCTCGATCGAGACCCGCAAGGAGCTGGGCGAGGAGTATTCGGCGGTGGCCGGCTTCTTCAAGCAGTACGAGCTCTACTACGTCGTCGCCGACGAGCGCGACGTCATCCGCCTCAGGACCAATTACCGCCGCGAGCAGGTCTACCTCTATCCCTTGCGAACGCCGATCGCGCGGGCGAAGAAAATCCTGCTCGACTACATCCGATCGATCAACGAGCTCGCCGCGCGCGCCGAGTTCTACAACGCGGCCACGGCCAACTGCACGACGACGATCCGCACCCACGTGATCCACATCGGCGTCGCCATGCCGTGGGATTGGCGGGTGATCGCCAACGGCCATCTCGACGAGCTGCTCTACGAGTTCGGTGTGATCGATACCAGCCGGCCGTTCGCCGAGGTTCGAGAGGGCAGCCTCGTGAACACACGTGCCGAGGCGGCGGATCAGGACGCCGCCTTCTCGCAGCGCATCCGCGCCGGACTCGTGCGGCCGCCGCCGCTCGTCATTCCTGAGGGAACGTAGGTAGCACACCCAAACCACCAACACCGATCACGGGACGAAGGGAGAGAGCACGATGACGAGAACACGGAAGGTACTGGGAAGCATCGGGGCGTTCATGGTGACGATCACGGGATGCGGGCTGCACCAGGTGGCCACGCCGCCGCCGCCGGTGGCCGCAGCCGCCGTCACCGAGAAGCCGGGCGCGGTGGTGGACGAGAGCGTCGTCAGCGCCGCGGCGACGGTCGTGAAGGTCGATCAGAAGAAGCGCATCGTGACGCTGAAGAACGCCAACGGCGAGATCTTCGACGTCCAGGTCGGTGACGAGGTGAAGAACCTGCCGCAGGTGCACAAGGGCGATCACGTCGTGGTGTCGTATTATGAACGCGTCGCGATCACGGTCCGAAAGCCGGGTGAGGCCAAGCCGGGGATCGAGTCCGCCGACACGATGGCGACCGCGAAGCCGGGAGAGAAGCCCGCCGGCGTCGCCGCCCATCAGACGACGCTCGTTGCGACCGTCGTCGGTCTGGACAAGAAGAAGTCGACGGTCACGTTGAAGGGGCCGCGCGGCAAGACGGTCACCGTGACGGCGAGGGAGCCGAGGCGGCTCGAGAACGTCAAGGTCGGGGATCTCATAGAGGTGATCTACACCGAAGCCGTCGCGATCTCGGTCGAGAAGGCGTCGAAGTAACGGCACCCACGCGTCCATGGGCCAAGCGACAAGGAGGATGAACATGACTCGATGATGCGCTGTGCGGGGTGGCGTTCCGCTTGAAACGAACGGCCGTGGACGTCGAGTGCTGTTCAACCGACGAGACGACGTAGAACGATGAATCCAGAAACGGCGAATCCGACGCCGACGTTCAGCCGCGAGCATGGCGCCACGTTGGTCGCGCACCTCGGCAATGTTGAGCGACCTCGGGCATGACATCGCGGGCGCGCTCCGCGACCTGCCCCCGCCGGCGAAGCCCGCGCGTCAGGGGAATCGACAGTGACCACGATGCGCGGACGGACGTCATGAACCCGCTCGAAGTAGGCTGCATCGCCTTCGTCTCCGTCTCGAGCGGCGCGCTTCTCGGAATGGCGCTCGGGGCGGTGCTCCCCGAGCATCACCTGAGTGCGGAATCCAAGGACGTGGTGAAGCTCGGGATGGGCCTGATCGCGACGATGGCGGCCCTCGTCCTCGGTCTGCTGATCGCCTCGGCGAAGACCTCCTTCGACACCAGGAACAGCGAGTTGCAACACGTCGCCGCCGACATCCTCGTGCTCGATCGCGTCCTGGCCCACTACGGACCGGAAACGAAGGACGCGCGCGATCTGTTACGCCGGGCCGTCGAGGTGCGGCTCGACGCGACGTGGCCCTCCGACTCGCGACCGTCGCGTGTGGACGTGCCCGAGGGGACTCCGCTCGTCGAGGGAATGCAGGACAAGATCCGCGCGCTCTCGCCGCCGGACGATGCGCACCGCTGGCTGCAGTCCCGCGCGCTTGCCGTCAGCGCCGACGCCGCGCAGACACGCTGGCTGATCTTCGGCAGCAGCGGGTCGTCGATTCCCGCGGCATTCCTCGTCGTGCTGATCTTCTGGATCACGATGATCTTCGGGAGCTTCGGCCTCTTCGCGCCGCGGAACGCGACGGTCGTCGGCGTGCTGCTCGTCTGCGCGCTCTCGATCGCGGGCTCGCTCGTGCGGATCCTCGAGATGGATCGGCCGCTCGAGGGATCGATGAAGATCTCGAGCGCGCCCTTGCGCTACGCGCTGGCGCATCTCGGGGAGTAGCGTCGTCGACGACAAGGAGTACGTCATGGGAAACGTCGCACCGCTTCGCATCACGATCGCGGCCGTCGTGCTCATGGTCGCCGTGGGCGGCACGGCCGGCGCGCAGTCGCTCGAAGAACAGACGCGCCGTCCGCCGGGCACGAACAGCCTCGACGACGGCTCGATGGACGGCGGCGCCGCGCCCGACTCCGACTAGCTGGATCGCGGACGAGCCGGCATCCCGGCTCGTCTCGCCGGCTAGGACGGGTGCGTACGCGACTCGGTCGCCGGTGCCATCGGCGGCAGGCGACTGAGATCGGCGACGGTTGCGCGCGACCAGAGGGAGCTGAGGGTCTCGTGCTGCCCGCCTGCGTAGGATGCGCACAGCTTGCGGAAGAGGCCTTCGTCATGCGCGAAAACCCGACGCCGCGGAACGCCGATCGACGCGCGCTTCTCCGGGTCTTCGTCGACAACCTCGACGACGACCTCACGGGCGGCAATGGCGATGAAAGCCATGGGCTCGTTACCGAGAGCACGAACCATCACCGCGGTGCCCTTCGTCCGCGACCCACAGGCGCTGAGTCGGTCGATCATCGCAGGGGAGCGTCGGCCAGCGAAACACTGCCGTGCTCGTCGAGCCACCGCAGCAGCTGGCGGATGCTCCCAGTCGCAAGCGCGATGCTCGTGTCGGCCGCTCCGTAGTAGAGGTTGATGGTGTCACCATCCGCGCCGAGTGTGTAGCCGCAGGGAAATGCGACGTTGCCGACGTCGCCCTCGCATTCGTACGGGGCCTCGGGACCGAAGATCCACGCATCCCCGCGCGCGAGACAGTGGTCCGGTTGGTCGTGGTCCAAGAGCGCGACGCCGAGTCGGTAGAGAGCTCCCGCCGCCGTGTGCCGCACGCCGTGATAGATCATCAGCCATCCGCGCGGCGTCGCGATCAACGGCGGCGAGAGGCCGACCTTGTTCGCGTCCCACCATCCGCCCTTACGCGCCTCGAGCACGAGCCTGTGGCCGCCCCAGTTGCGCAGGTCCGGCGAGTACGAGATCCAGATGTGGGCGCCCGAGTCCGTCATGGGTCGGTGCAGGAGCGCGAAGCGTCCGTCGATGCGATGCGGAAGCAAGGCGGCGTCTTTGTCGTCGGGCTGCATGATCAGCCCGTAGCGCTCGAAGCGACGAAAGTCTTCGGTGAGCGCCAGGGCGACACCCGGCCCGCCTTTGCTG
>JBGOSW010000074.1:0-19687 GCA_041476145.1 Binatia bacterium | reverse complement strand
TGGAGCGAGGCGACGTAGATCGGAATGTCGGGCCGGCGCGGCGTCATCTCGAGCTTGAAGTGTCGTGGCGTGAAGAGCGTGCTCATCTCCGGGGAGAGCCGGTCGCCGCGCCAGAGCGCGCGGAGAATGCCGATCGTCTCGCGCAGGTGGGTGAGCGGCTTCTCGTAGGGCACACCGTGGAAGTTCTCGACGACCATCTTGCCGCTCGTGCCGAGCCCGAGGACGGCGCGACCGTCGGAGATCTCGTCGAGTGTCGCGGCGCTCATCGCCAGCAGCCCCGGCGAGCGGCTGTAGACGTTGGTGATGCCGGTCCCGAGCTTCAGACGGCGCGTCACACCGGCGATCTCGGCGAGCAGCTGGAATTGCTCGTACGCCCACGCCTCGGGAATCCAGATCGAGTCGTAGCCGAGATCCTCGGCGAGCTGCGCGAAGCGCAGGACGGCCTTGCGGTCGTACTGCTTCCAGAAAGGGACGATTCCGGTCTTGCCTGGCATGATCCCCGCTCGCGTCGTCGGCGTCAGACCTCGGGAGTGGGTATCGGCGAGGAGCACGTGCACGTGCAGGGCGGAACGGACCTACACGCACACCCCACGGGAATCGCGGCGGTGCTGCACGGCGTGGGCACCAACGAGGGGGTCGCGTTCGGTGTCGGCGTCGCCGCCCGGTTGTCGTTCGACCCGTCGCCGCATCCGGCGACGAACGCCGCGAGCAGGAGCCCGAGAACGGCGACGGCCGGGCGATTCCGTGGCATAGCGGCCCGAATAGGCCGAGTCGGCGGTGAATGCAACGAGCGGTCGCCGCTCTGATGCCCCGCTTGACCCCGTCGCTCGGCCGCCGTAGCTTTCCTGCTTTTTCCGAGAGGGAGGTTCGCATGCGTGTAGTCATTGCCCTGATCGTGTCGTTGACCGCCGGGCTCGTGGTCGCGACCGTCGCCGGTGCCGCCCCGGCTTCCACCTTGAGTGGCGCGCCGACGGACAAGATCGCGACCATCGGCCCGCGGACGATCACCCGCGGAGAGCTCGAGGAGAAAGTTCGCTCCAAGCTGATCGATCTCGACAATCAGCGCTACGAGGCGCTCCGTGAGGGCCTCGACGACATGATCGCCGCGGAGCTGATCCAGCAAGAGGCGAAGGCCCGCGGCGTCTCCGTCGAGGCGCTTCAGAAGACGGAGATCGAAGGCAAGATCACGGCGCCGACCGACGAGGAGATTCAGAAGGTCTTCGACGACAACAAGGCGCAGCTCAAAGGCCAGACTCTCGAGCAGGTGAAGCCGCAGATCGTGCAGTACTTGAACGGGCAGCGTGCGCAGGAGCGCCTCGTTGCGTTCATCGAGGAGTTGAAGACGAAGCACAAAACGACGATCGCACTGAAGCCGCCGATCATCGACGTCGCGACGGCCGGACGGCCGGAGCGCGGCGGCAGCGCCAAGGCGCCGGTGACGATCATCGAGTTCTCCGACTATCAGTGTCCTTTCTGCAAGCGGGCGGAGGATTCGGTGAACAAGGTGATGCAGGTGTACGGCGACAAGGTACGGCTCGTCTTCCGCGACTACCCGCTGCCGATGCACTCGCAGGCACGGCCGGCGTCGGAGGCCGCGGCCTGCGCCAACGCGCAGGGGAAGTTCTGGCAGTACCACGCCAAGCTCTTCGAGAATCAGACGGCGCTCGGCGAGGACAAGCTGAAGCAGTATGCCAAAGACGTCGGCCTCGACGAGGCGAAGTTCGCCGACTGCCTCGCGAAGAAGCCGTTCAAGGATGCCATCGACAAGGACATCGCCGACGGAGGCCAGGTCGGCGTGAGCGGTACGCCGGCGTTCTTCATCAATGGTCGCATGCTCTCGGGCGCACAGCCGTTCGAGAAGTTCAAAGAGATCATCGACGAGGAGATCGCGACGAAGAAGACCGCCGTGACCTCATAGCCGCGGCGACCGTCACGCGAGGGCGAACACCCGCACCGGCTCGCGCCGGCCGCGCAGCGTGACGGCGTCGCGCTGCGCGACCTCGCAGCGCACGCCGGCGGTGCGGGCGAGCTCGTAGGTGGTCTCGGAGACGAGGACGGCGTGCTCCGACTCCTTGCAGAGCTGCTGCAAGCGCGCGGCGACGTTCACGGTATCGCCGATCACGGTATACTCGTGGCGGTCCGCGGCGCCGATGCGCCCGGCGAGTACCTCGCCGGCGTGGACGCCGACGCTCACGACGAGCGGCGGGCGGCCGCCGGCGGCACGGCTCGTGTTCAGTGCCGCGAGCCGCTCGCGCATGCCGAGCGCGCAATGGATTGCGGCGGCGGCGCCCGACGTCCCGCCGTCTTGGCGCTCGTCGAGTAGGCCGAAGACGACGAGCATGGCATCGCCGATGAACTTGTCGACGTAGCCGCCGCAACTCCGCACCCACCCGGTCATGATCGAGAAGAACTCGTTCAACGTGGCGACGACCTCCGCCGGCGACATGCGCTCGGCCATCGCGGTGAAGCCGCGCAGGTCGCAGAAGAGCACGGCGGCCTTTCGCAGCTCGCCGCCGAGGCCGACGTCGCGCGCGAGGAGTCGGTCGCGTACCGCCGGCTCGACGATGCGGCCGAAGGTGTGAAGGATACGCTCGCGGTCCTGTAACGTCTCGACGAGCGCGTTCACGCCGTTCTCGAGGATCCCCATCTCGTCGGTCGCGCCGACCCGCACCCGCACGTCGAGGTCGCCGCCGCGCACGCGCCGGAGCGCGTCGGCGATGCAGGCGAGCGGGCGCGTCAGTGTCTGCGCGAGGACGAGTGTCAGGAAGATGCCGAGGGCGACGAAGATCGCGAAAAGGAGCGTGCCGGCGGTCGCGAGGCTCGTGATCACGGTCGCGGGATCGTACCCGGCGTGGACGCGCATCAGCCCGGCGCGGATCAGGCCGAGCATGGTGAAGAGCGGCGTGAATGCGATCGCCACCAGGAACACCAGCAGCCGGCCGCGCACGCCGGGCGCGAACGAGCCCGATGAGTCGACGAAGCGTCCTTCCGGAAACACGCGCGGGACGACCAGCGTTCGGAACAGCCAGTCGATGAGAAGGTACGACGTCGCGCTCGCGAGGAACCCGTTCACCAGCGGCGAGTAGACGTGCTGCGACAGCAGATCCGTCGTCCAGGCTCCGTCGCGCAGCAGGGTGAGCGACGGAAAGAGCACCACGCCCATCATCCAGGGCACGAAGGTCAGCAGCGTGACGACGAGCGGCGCGTCGATCGCGCGGCGCTGGACGATCGGCGGCGCCGGCGTCGGCGTCCCGCCCTGGAAGTAGGCGATCACCGGCCGCAGGTAGACGAGGATCGAGCTGATCGCGATGGCGTACGCGATGGGTCGCCAGTAGATGAGAGTCGCGAGGTCTTCCTCGCGTACCGCCATGGCGAAGGGGCTCACGCCGCGCATGAGGTCGATCGTGAGGCTCGTCGTCCATCCCGCGAGCAGATTGGCGGTGATCGCGATGAGAAACAGCAGCACCAGCCACGACGGCACGACGTGACGGGGGCGTGCGACGAGCGTGCTCACCGCCGCAGCCGCCGCGTCCACCAGCGGAGCGCGGCGGCGCCTTGCGGGCGGCCGTGGGCGTGCCAGTGATCGGGAATGTTGCGGCGGTGGCCGTCCACCCAGAACGCGCCGAAGCGTTCGCGTGCGACGCGCTCCAGCGTCGCGGTCATGTGTGCCAGCTCGCCGTCGGGCGGCTGCGTCCCGTGGCGGCGCCAGACGACCATCGGCACGTCGCAGATCTCACAATCGGCGACCCAGCAGACGGTATCCTCGTGGTACCAGGTGGTGAGGCGCGCCGCCGCGCAGAGATCGCACGTCCGCTCGATCACGCCCTGTGCTCGCGGGCGAACGCCTGCGGCCGCGACGCCTTCGCCGCGTGGGCGTCGATTGCGTCGATGATGCGCGGCCACGCACCACGCGGGAGATCGTGGCCCATGCCCGCGATGATCAGCAGCTCCGCGCCCGGGATCGCCGCGGCGGTGTCGCGCCCGCCCTCGATGTGTGCCAGCGGATCGGCGTCGCCGTGGATGACGAGCGTCGGCGTCGTCACCGCGCGCAGTGCCTCCTTGCGGTTGCCGCTGGCGATGATCGCGACCAGCTGGCGCGCCACCCCGGCGGGATGAAACGCGCGATCGAACGAGCGCGCCGCGCGCGCGCGGAAGCGTTGCTCGTCGAACGGGAATCCCGGGCTGCCGATCACGCGCCAGTTCCGCAGCGAACGCTCGACGTACGCCTCGCGCTCCGCCGGCACCGGCGTCATGAGGACGCGCAGCGCGTCGGGCGTCGCCGCGGGCACCTCGGGGTTGCCCGTCGTCGACATGATCGAGGTCAACGTGAGGAGACGCGACGGGTGGCGGATGGCGAGCGTCTGCGCGATCATCCCACCCATCGAAGCGCCGACCACGTGCGCGCGCTCGAGGCCGAGTTCCTCCATGAGATAGACGGTGTCGTCCGCCATGTCGCTCAGCGTGTACGGCGCGTCGACGGGTTGGTTGGTCGCCGCCTTCTGGACCGCGTGGAACACGTTCGGCACGCCGGCGTCGTCGAGCTTGGTCGAGAGTCCGACGTCACGATTGTCGAAGCGCACGACGAAGAAGTCGCGCGCGGCGAGCGCGCCGCAGAAGTCCTCGTCCCACAGGATCATCTGGGCGCCGAGTCCCATGATGAGGACGAGCGGCCGCGCCGAGCGCGCGCCGAAGGTGTCGTACTCGAGCTCGATCCCGTTGGCGCTGGCGCGCGGCATCGTCGGGATCTTCGCGAGGACGCGCCGGCGGGTCAAGTAGATTACGCCCCCGCGCGGCTTCGCCGCGCGATGGGCGTCGCGGCCGGGAGTAAATCCCGGCCGCTCCCACCCGTTGGGCCACCCGATACGCCGAGGTCGTCGCAACCCCGGAGGTCAGCTACGGAACGAGGATGACCTTGCCCGTGGTGCGGCGGCCCTCGAGCGCGCGGTGCGCCGCGGCGGCGTCGCGCAGCGGGAACTCGTGCTCGACGCGCAGGCGGAGCGTGCCGGCGGCGATCCATCCGAGGACGTCCGAGGCGCGGGCGACGAGCTCGGCGCGCGACGCGGTATACGCCGGCAGGCCGGGGCGCGTGACGTACAGCGAGCCCTTGAGGTTCAAGAGCGAGAGGTCGAAGGGCGGCACCGCGCCGCTCGCCTGGCCGAAGAGCACCATCATGCCGCGTGGGCGCAGGCAATCGAACCCCTTCATGAACGTGCTCACGCCGACGCCGTCGTAGACGACGTGCACGCCGGCGCCGCCGGTCAAGCGGCGCGTCTCGGCGACGAAATCCTGATCGCCGTAGAGGATCACGTGGTCGGCACCGGCGTCGCGCGCGAGCGCCGCCTTCGCTTCGGTCGACGCGGTGCCGATCACGGTCGCGCCACGCATGTTGGCGATCTGGCATAGAAGGAGGCCGACGCCGCCGGCGGCGGCGTGGATCAGGCAGGTGTCGCCGGCGTGGAGTGGATACGTCGAGATCGCGAGGTAGTGCGCGGTCATGCCTTGCAGCATCGCCGCGGCGCCGTCGCGGAAGGAGACGCCGTCGGGCAGCTTCACCAGGCGATCGGCGGGCACGACCGCCATCTCCGCGTACGCGCCGGGCACACCGGTGTAGGCGACCCGGTCGCCCGTCCGCACGCCGGTGACGTCCGGACCGACGGCGACGATCGTGCCCGCGGCCTCGAGCCCGAGCGTACCGGGCAAGGGGTAGGGATAGAGACCGGTGCGGAAGTAGACGTCGATGTAGTTGACGCCGGCGGCCGCGATCTTCACCAGCGCCTCGCCGGCGCCGGGGGTGGGCTCGGAGACGTCCTCGAGACGCAGCGCCTCGGGGCCTCCTGGTTCGTGGATGCGGATTGCCTGCACGCGTCGTCTCCCTTCGTTCGGCGTTTCTGGTCGTCCGCTGCTCGGTGTAGCCTGGTGTCGATGTCGTCGCCAGCGTATCCATTCGAGGCGCAACTCGAGCGTCGCGTGCGCACGAACCTCGCGGCGCATCCGCGCGCGGCGCTCGCGCTCGACGGGCGGCGCGCCGCCGCCGTCGCGCTCGTCCTCGTGGACGACGCCGAGGGGAACGCCTGCTTTCTCCTCACGCGCCGCACGGCCCGCCTGCGCCGCCACTCGGGTCAATGGGCGCTCCCGGGAGGCCGGCTGGAGCACGGCGAAAGTGCGGCCGACGCCGCGCTCCGCGAGCTCGCCGAGGAGGTCGGTCTCACGCCCACGGCGGACGCCGTTCTCGGCGTGCTCGACGACTATGCGACGCGCTCCGGATTCGTGATCACACCGGTCGTCGTTTGGGGCGGCGCCGGCGCCCGGATCGTGCCCGATCCCGGCGAGGTCGCGGCCGTGTACCAGGTGCCGCTCGCCGTCCTCGACGACCCCGGCGTGCCACGGCTGCGGCGGATCCCGGAGAGCGATCGCCCGGTGATCTCGATCGCGATGGTGGGGGCCGACGTCCACGCGCCGACGGCCGCCATCGTCTACCAGCTGCGCGAGGTCGCGCTGCACGGCCGCGCGACACGCGTCGCGCACTTCGAGCAGCCGGTCTTCGCCTGGCGGTGACGACGTGAGCATGGAGTCCGGTTGAAGAGAGAAGGAATGGCGACCGGCGTGCGGCTGCGGGCGATGACCGAGTCGGATCTCGGCGCGGTGAACGCGATCTACAATCACTACGTGCTGCGCTCGACGTGCACCTACCAGCTCGAGCCCGAGACCGAGGCGGCGCGGGCGGTGTGGTTTCGCGGCCACGGTCCGGCGCACCCGCTCCTGGTCGCGGAGCACGACGGGCGCGTCGTCGGTTGGGGATCGCTGTCGCCCTTCCACCCGCGCGGCGGCTACGCGCATACGGTCGAGGATTCGGTGTACGTCGACCACGACTTCCACCGCCGCGGCGTCGGCGGCGCCTTGCTCGCCGAGATCGTCGCGCGCGCCCGCGTGCTTGGTCACCACCTGATCATCGCCGGCATCGACGCCGAGCAGGCCGGCAGCATCGTGCTCCACGCGCGCTTCGGCTTCGTCGAGGCCGGACGGCTGCGCGAGGCCGGCTACAAGTTCGGGCGCTGGCTCGACGTCGTCTACATGCAGCTTCCGCTGTGAGAGGACGCGCCCCGTGACCGATCATCCGGTGATCGCGCTGCGCGAGCGCCTGCAACGTCTGACCGATCGTCTCCTCGAGCGCCCGTATCCGTCCTGGTACGCCTCCGACAATCGCTTTCCGTCTCGCCTGCGAATGGATCGGGCGCACGCGCCCATCGTGGCCGCGGCCTCGGCCGTCCTCTGCGGGCGCGGCGGCGACGTCTTGGACCTCGGGTGCGGCAACGGCGCGCTCCTGCGGAAGATCCACGACCGCAATCCCGCGACGGTACCGTACGGCGTCGACGTGGCGCACGCGTCGATCGCCCACGCCAAGTTGCTCCTGCCCGCGTACATCGACAATTTCCACGCCGGGGACATGTTTGCGGACGACGTGGCGTGGGCGGCTCGGCGCTACGTACTCGTCGTGCTCGCGCCGACGCGTCTCTTCGAGACGAGCGCCGAGCGCGCCGCGGCGCTGCGCGAGCGGCTGGCGGGCTGCTGCGACACGCTCGTCGTCTACGGGTACGGCAAGAGCCTCACGCGCCACGGCGACCTGGCCGGTCTCTGTCGCGCGACGGGCCTGCGCTTGCTCGCGCCGGCGGCGGGCGCGGGCCCGGCCGAGATCGTCCGGCCGGCGGCTGCGCCGGCGCGCTAGGACCGTCGGCGGGTGCTCACGCTCGCCGGAACGCCGCCCGCTGCCGATCGTAGAGCCAATCCTGCAGCCGACGGGGATAGAACGCCAGGGTCGCGAGGTCGCAGATCAAGACGCCGATCTCGGTCAGACGGACCTGGGCGTCATCGTCTTCCACCAGGCCGGCGCCTCGCAGGCGTCGCAGCGGCTCCGCGAAATCGTCGTCGAGGGCGTGGCCGAATCGTCGCAGGTACTCGCCGCGGTCGAGCGGCCGGCCCTCGCCGAGCGAGCGCCCGATGAAGCGCAGGCGCAAGTCCTCGTCGCCGAGCGCGAAGATTTCCTCGACGGGGCTGCAATCGCCCTCGACGCGTTCGAGATAGGCCTGGACGTTGCTGTGATTGCGATAGATCGTCGCGCCAAAGCGCGACCGGGCGCTCATGCCGACGCCGAACTGGTCGCCGGTGCTCGTCCCGTCCTCGAAGCGCTCGCCCGCCGACCCCGGACGCACGAAGGTGTGCCAGCGCGTCGGTGCCAAGCCGAACTCGCGAGCGGCGGCTCGCACCACGGCGCGCCAGCGCACCAGGCGCTGTAAGTCGAGCCGCTCCTCTTCGCGCAAGAGATGCGCGACCGGCGTGCGCTCGTTGACGCGCAGGCTGTAGGTCGTGACCGAGTGGATGCCGCGCGCCGCGACGGCCTGCAAGTCGCGGCAGAAATCCACCTCGCGCTGGCCGGGGAGGCCGAAGATGAGATCGACGTTGACGATCAGTCCGGCCCCGACGAGCAGGTCGATCGTCGCCAGCGAGCGCGCGCGATCGTGTCCCCGATGCACGGTTTCGAGGACGCCGTCGCTCAGGCTCTGCACCCCGAGGCTCACACGCCCGACACCGCGCGCCCGCAAGACCGCGACGTGCTCCGGCGTGACCGACTCCGGCGAGCACTCGACGGTGTGGATGTCGCCGCGCGGGACCGCGCGATCGAACACCGCCGCGAGCACGGTGTCGAGGCGGGCGGGGGCGAGCGTCGTCGGCGTTCCGCCGCCCACGTAGAGCTGCGTGAGTACGCTGCCGGACTCGATCGCGCGCAACTCCTTGCCGAGCGCCGCGACGTAGCGTTCGTGCACCGCGTCCGCATCGCCCACACGCTTCGCGTAGAAGCAGAAGTTGCACGCGTAGTTGCAGAACGGCACGTGGACGTAGACGCCGAGCGTGCCGCCGATCGTGCGTGGTCGCTCCGCGCCGGGGCGCTTCGTGAACGTCGGCGCCGACATCGGGTAGATGTTAGGCGGTGCGTACGGTACGTGCAGGGCGGGGCGTAGGGCGTCGAGCATCTGCTCGATCTGCGCCGGGCTCGGCGAACTCACGCGGGACATGGCGTGGGACATCTCGTGCTCCTCGTCGGTCGCCTCCTCGTGGCTCAGCAGAGCGCGGCCAGCTCGCCGGCGATCGCCGTCACCCCGTTCGCACCGAGCATGTCGAAGAAACTACGTTGTCGCGCCGCCAGGGCCGTGCGATCGACGGCGAGCACGCCGTCGAGCGTGTCGTGGAGCCGACGCGCAGCTTCGGCGTCGGCGGTCAGACGGTCGAGCAGGTCGCGCAGCAGCGGCACGCGCCGCTCCTCGGGCATCCGTTCGGTGAGCGGATGGTCGAGCAGCGTGTCCGCCCAGTGGAACGAGCGCGGTGCCAAGTCCCGCTCGCGGAGTCGGGTCAGGATCCACCACTGGCTGTAGTTCTGCGGTGGGAGGAAGAACGTCGGGATCCCGAGCTGGAAGCATTCGAGCGCGGTCGTCAGCCCCGGGGTGCTCAACACGATCGCCGATCGCCGCAACCGCGCCAGCGCCTCGGTGTGCGGCAGCGAGGCGAACTCGAGCTTCGTCCCGGCGTGGCGCTGTCGCAGGTGAGCGATGCAGCGACGCCCGCCCATGATCAACGCGTGGCCGTCGAACGCCCGCAGCACGTCGGCGCGGAGGAGTCCCTCGACGACGAAGTCGGCGTAGCGAAGGCCGCCGGCATCTCCCTGGTACGGAGACTCGAGCCCGCCGAGGTTCACCACGACGCCGGCGCGCGCGTCCATGGGCGCGGGATCCATGGCTCGCACGATGGGCCCGACCACGACCGCCTCGCTCGCGGTCTCGGCGAGGCGCTCCCGCACCCCGACGAAATCTTGCACCCAGTAGCGTGTGCTGGCGAGAAAGTCTTCCGGGATGCGATCCCGCATCCAGACGAGGCTGTCGACGACGAAGGTCGGCTTCGAGAGCTCCTGCGCGACGCGGAGATAGTCGCGATCCATGAGCGACAACAGGGCGTCCGCCGCGGCGATGACGGAGCGCGCGCGCGTCGCGTCGGCTTCGGCATCGACCACGTCGATCTCGCCGTGGACGGCGAACTCGCGCGCCAGTCCCGTTCCCAAGAAGACCGTCCGCGCTCCACGCATCCGCAGCTGCTCGGCGACGAGGTGCAGCTTCGATGCCGGACCGTACCCGAGCGGACGAGCGCAGCAGACGACCGTCGTCATGAGGCGCGGACGTAGGCCGTCACGGGCTCCTTCTCGCTGAGGAAGCTCAGATCCACGAAGCCCTCGCTCGGGAGCGCCGGCAGGTACCCGACCCGTTGCATCAGGCGAAGCACGCTTGCCATCGCGTCACGATTGCGCAGGGCGTGTACGTCGGGACGATTGCGATCGAGCGCCGTGCGCACGATCTGCGGCGCCATGCCGATGATCCGGCCGCCGATCTCCGCGGCACGGTCGGGATCGGTGTCGACGAACTTCGCGCCACGCACGAACGCGTCCACCATGCGCCGTACCAGATCGGGCTTGCCGGCGATCATGTCGGCGGTCGTCGTCAGTGAGCACCCCGGCGCCCCCGGCCAAACGTCCCCCGTCCGCCGAATCACGGTGCCGATCCGCTGCGCTTCCAGCATCGTCGCGTAGGGCTCGACCATCGAGGCCGCGTCGGCTCCGTTCCCCACCAGCGCCAGAATCGCGCCGTCTCCCGACGGGAAGCGAATGCGCTGCGTCTCATCCCATCCCAGGTCGTGCAGCAGCGCGATGGCGGTGAGATCCTTCATGCCGCCGAGCTGCGGCAGGGCCACGGTGCGGACTTGGTCCAGCCGCAGACCGCGCCGCACGACGATCGCCGCTTCCTCGCACCCCGAGCCGCAGACGAGTCGCAGCGGCTCGCCCCGGACGTCGGCCTCCGCGACGCGCGTCCACGGGATCACGGCGAACTGCACCTGACCGCGGGCGATGCGTTCCGGGACGACCCAGGCGGTCGGCTCGATGTCGACCTGAACGTCGAGGCCGTTCTGTCGGAAGTAGCCCAGCTCGTGAGCGACGTACGCCGGCAGCTGGCAGATACCGCGCAACAACGAGAGAGTGAGCCGCTCGATGGGATCCTCCGTGGGATCGCCGCTTCTACTGTCCGTCCGTGCCTCCGTCAAACCGCCTTGCCCGCGTCTCAGCTGCTCGGGCGGGTGGTGATCCCGCCGTCCACGGGGATGACGGCGCCGGTGACGTAGGCGCCGGCGCGCGACGCGAGATAGATCGCGACCCCCGCCATGTCTTCGGGCTCCCCGATGCGTCCGAGCGGACAGCCGGCGACGATCATGTCGCCGAAGGTGCGCAACGTCTCCGCCATCATCTTACTCTCGAACGGGCCCGGGGCGACGGCGTTCACCGTGATCCGTTGCGGGGCGAGCCGCTGCGCGAGCGCGCGTGTCAGGTGGTGCACGGCGGCCTTGCTCGCCGAGTAGGCGTAGGTCTCGAGCATCGGGACGCGCAGCCCGTCGATCGAACCGATGTTGATCACCCGGGCCGGGTCGCCCGGGCGCACACCTTTCTCGAGGAGCGGCACGAGGGCGCGGGTCAAATGGAAGACGCCCTTCACGTTCAGCGCCAGCACCTTGTCCCACGCGGAGTCGGGATACTCGGCGAGCGGTGCGCCCCAGTTCGCGCCGGCGTTGTTGACGAGGACGTGCAGCGCCGGCTCGCGCGCCGCGACCGCCGCCGCGAGGCCGTTCGCGCCCGCTTCCGTGGATAGATCGGCGGGAATCGCCACGCAGGCGCCGCGTCGCGACAGCTCGGCGGCGACCTTGTCGCACTCCGCCGCCTTGCGCGACGAAATGTACACTTTGGCGCCCGCCTCCACGAAGCCGCGGGCGATCATGAGGCCGATGCCGCGCGATCCCCCGGTGACAAGCGCCGTCTTTCCCTCGATCGAGAACAGATCCTTCATCGCTGCGCTCCCCTTTCGCCGGGCGTGGTGCGCGAGCCTAGCGCGCTTTGCGTGGCGGAACGAGTGCTGGCATACGCGGCGCGTGAACGTGTTCGTCGCAGGCGCGACCGGTACCCTCGGTCGGCCGGCGGTCCGCGCCCTCGTCGCCGCGGGTCACCGGGTGCGTGGCCTCGCGCGTGATGCGCGGCGGGCGGGGTTGGTCCGCGACCTCGGTGCCGAGCCCGTCATCGGCGATCTCTTCGACGCCGAGGCGATCCGTGCGGCGGTGGACGGCAGCGACGCCGTGCTGCACCTCGCCACCCGTATCCCGCCGCTCGCGCGTATGCGGCGGCGATCCGCCTGGCGCGACAACGACCGCGTGCGCAGCCAGGGCGCGAGCACTCTCGTCGGCGCCGCGCTCGCGGCCGGCGTGCGCACGTACGTGCAGGAGTCGATCTCCTTCCTCTATGCCGCCCAGGGAGACCGATGGATCGACGAGACGGCGCCGATCGACGCCGTCTGGCCGCTCGCGTCGGCGCACGACGCCGAGCGCGAGACGGCGCGCTTCGCGACGCACGGCGGTGCGGGTGTCATTTTGCGATTCGCGGCCTTCTATGCGCCCTACGCGCCGTCGACCCTCGACACCATCCGGCTCGCGCGCCGGCGGCTCTTCGGCATCGCCGGCCGCGGCGACCACTACGTCTCCGCCATTCACGTCGACGACGCCGCCGCCGCCGTGGTCGCGGCACTCGCGGTTCCCGGGGGGATCTACAACGTCTGCGATGATGAGCCCTTGACCATGCGCGAGTACGTGCTCGCGCTCACCCGCGCGTGTGGATTCCCGGCGCCGCTGCGCGTGCCGACACCGCTGGCGCGCCTGCTCCTCGGCCCGGTCGCCGCGGTGTTGACGCGCTCGCAGCGGGTCGCGAACGGCATGTTCAAGGCGACTGCGGGTTGGGCTCCTCGTTGCCGCAGCGTACGCGAAGGCTGGTCGGAGATCGCGCGCCAGTTGGGTCGCGTGCGGTGAGTCGCCGCGGCCGTCCTCGACGCGTCACGGTGCCGCGGGCTGCTCGAATTGCGTGCGCAAAAAGGCGTCGAAGGCGCGATCGGAAAGCACGCGCCGCAGCCCGACGATGATGCGCGCCGCGGCGGTCACCAGATAGCGCGTGCGGGGACGGCGCGCGGTGATCGCCTGCTCGATCACCTTGGCGACCGACCCCGGTCCGGCGGCGAGGCGACCCATCGGACCTTCGTAGGCTTCGCGCACCTTGCTCGCGACGAGATCGTTGAAGCGCGCGTACGGCGAGTGATCCGTCCGCGCTGCCTTGATGCTGTTGATCGCGGTGTCGCCGAAGCGGGTCTTGATCGGGCCGGGCTCGATGACCACGACGTCGACGCCGAAGCCGCGCACCTCGAAGCGCAACGCGTCGCTCAGCGCCTCCACGGCGTGTTTGGTCGCGTGGTAGAAGCCGCCGCCGGGAAAGGTCAGGCGCCCGCCGATCGAGCTCAGGTTGACGATCTTGCCCCAGTGCTGGCGGCGCATCCCGGGAAGTACGAGCTGAGTGAGACGGGTGAGGCCGAAGACGTTGGTCTCGAACTGGCGGCGAACCTCCGCCATCGGCACCTCCTCGATCGGGCCCTCCTGCCCGTAACCGGCGTTGTTGATGAGCACCCCGACGGCGCCCTCCGCCGCCGCGATCGTGGCGACGGCGGCGCGCATCGAGTCTTCGTTGCAGACGTCGAGGGCGAGCACCTTACAGCCGCGCGCGGTGAGATCCTGGATGCTCTCCAGACGCCGCGCCGTGGCGTAGACCGTCCAGCCGCGCGCGGCGAGCAACTCGGCGGTCGCGCGTCCAATGCCGGTCGACGCGCCGGTGATCAATACCGCCTTCGAGATCGTGTCGTGCATAGGGGCCTCCTTGGGGTCGTCGCGCGCGACTGTACCAACTGACCAATTGAATGCAAGCAGTCATTCGTCTAGAAGGGGCAGTGATGCCCGCGACGAAGCCCCCGCGCGCGACACGATCGCGCCGGTCACGAGCGCCCCTCGCGCCCGGTGACGACAAGCGCGCCGCGATCCTCGCGGCGGCGCTCGTCCTTTTCGGCCGCTACGGCTACCGCCGCACCTCGATCGACGACCTGGCGCGCGAAACCGGCATCGCGAAGGGCACGGTATATCTCTACTTCGAGACCAAAGAGGGGATTTTCCGCGCCCTCTGCGAGTCGCTCATTGCGCGCGTGCTCGCCGCCGCCGCGGCGGCCGCCGCGGCGGCGGCGCCGATCGGCACCCGCCTCCGGCGCGTGCTGGCGGCGAAGTTCGAGTACTTCCATGGATTGCTGCACGGCTCGCCGCACGCGGGCGAGCTCCTCGACTCGACCAACCGCGTGAGCGCCGACCTCATCCGCCAGGCCGATCGCGCCTATCTGCGCATCGTCGCGCGCACGATCGCAGCCGCGGTCGCGCGCGGAGAGCTGGCGTCGGGACGGGGGCGTCTGGGCGCCGAGGCCGCCGCGGACCTCCTGGTCGCGAGCGCGCACGGCGCGGGATCCGATGCCGGCCGGCCGGTGGCACCTCCGGTGCTGCGCCGGCGGCTCGACGATCTCGTCGCGGTCGTCGTCGCCGCGCTCGGCGGCGAGGTGCGGGCGCGGCGCTCAGCGTGAGTGCGCCCTCGGGATCACGGCCGTCGGCGGTACGTTGATCGTCGGGTCGCCGAGCTGATCGTATCGATTTGGCGCTGATCGTGCGTGCGTCGGACGATTTCACGTGCGCCGGACGATTTGGGTTGACGTCCTCCGCGAGGTTTGGAGAATAGGTCCTCTTCGGACTCCGTGGCGCCGCACCGTGGCCCCCGACCTTTGGCGCCTCGAGAGAGCTGAAGATGCGGCACTCGGAGGCGGGGATGGATGACGAGCTCGAGACTCGGACGGCGAGCTCTGCGGAGCGACAAGCTCCGCTGTTGCGTCTGATCCGCGAGACCGGCGTCGCCGCCGGCGAATCGCCGACATTCGTCGCGGCGATGCAGATCATCCTCGACCGCGTGTGCGCCCACACCGGCGCGCCCGTCGGCCACGCCCTGCTCGTCGACGAGAACACCCCGGCGGTCGCGCGCTCGGCGCGCGTCTGGTGTGTGGATCGTCGCCGCTTCACGCAGTTCTGCGCCGCCAGCGAGGCGGGAGCCGTCGCCGCGGGGCAAGGGGTGTGCGGACGGGCACTGGTGACGCGACGGGCGGCATGGGTCGCCGACGTCGACGGCGCCGGGCGCTCCCCGCGCGAAGCGGCGCTCGCCGCGCTCGGGATACGCGCCGGCTTCGCCTTCCCGGTGCTGGTGGAGAACGAGGTCGTCGCCGTCCTCGAGTTTTACGGCGGGTCCGGCGGCGCGCCCGACGCGCCGTTCCTCGACGCCATCGCGGCAATCGCGGCGCAGCTCGCGCAGGTCTTCGAACGCGAGCGGATGGCGCGCGCGCTTCGCCGGACGCACGAGTGGACCGCGGCGGTGTTCGACGCCGCGGTGGAGCCGATGATCACGCTCGAAGGCTGCGGACGGATCCTGCTGATGAATCCCGCCGCCGAGCGGACGTTCGGCTACCGCACGAGCGAGTTGCGGGACCACGCGATGGTCGACCGCCTCGTCGCCGCCTCCGCGCGCGAGACCTTCGCGACTACGCTCGATGACCTGGCGGCGTGTGAGAGCGACGGCCCGGGGAGCCGGCGCCTCGAGCTCGTCGGCGTGCGCCGCGACGGCGTCGAGTTTCCGATGGCGCTGATGGTGACGCGTGTTCGCCGTCGTGCCAACGCATGGGTCATCGTGCACCTACGCGACGCGATCGAGTCGCGACGCGCGGAGCGCCGGCTCGCGATCCAATACGGCGTGGCGCACGCGCTCGCCGCCTCGTCCTCCCTTGCCAACGCGGCGCCGGCGATCGTGCGTGCGCTCGCGGACGGCCTCGGCGCGACCGCGTGCGCGGTGTGGAGCTCCGGTGACGGCGACGAGGACATCGAGTGCCTTGCCGCGTGGGGGTCGTCGAGACCGGAGATCGACGCGTGGATGGAGGAGCGCGCCCGCGCCCGCGGCGACGACCTCGTGCGTCGAGTCTTCGCGAGCGGCGACCGATCGTGGATCGCCGAGCTCGCGGAAGCCGGCCTGCCGTGGAGTGACCGCGCACGACGTCTCGGGCTGCGCTCGGCGTTCGCGTTTCCCGTGTGCGTCGCCGGAGAGGTGCTCGCGGTCGTCGAGATCTTCCGCGCCGATGCGGTGCGGCCCGACGGTGATCTCGTCGAGGTCTGCGCCGCCCTCGGCAGTCAGATCGGCCAGTTCGTCGGCCGTGCCCGTTCGCAACGCGCACTCGAGGAGCGCGAAGCGTGGCTCGCGATGCTCTTCGATCACGCTCTGGACGTCATCACCGAGCTCGACGAGGACGGGACGATCCGATCGATCAGTCCATCGGTCGAGCGCGTACTCGGGTACAAGCCGGAGGACATGATCGGCCGTCCGGTGTGGGAGCACGTGCACCCCGACGATCTGGGTGTCAGCGTCGCCGCGGTGGACGCCGCGATGTCCGGCGACGGCAAGCTCGTCACCGCCGAGACCCGCGTCCGTCACAAGGAAGGATCCTGGCGTTTCGTCGAAGGCATCGGCACGCGACTGCCGTCGCACGCGCCCCGCAAAGGCGCCGTCATCATCAACATCCGCGACGTCACCGAGCGCAAACAAGGCGAGGAGGCGCTGCGCGGCGCCGAAGAGCGCGTCCGCAAGCACGCGCGACGGCTGAGCCGGCTTACTCGTCAGCTGATGGAGCGCGAGGAGGCCCATCGCCTGCACCTCGCGCGCGAGCTGCACGACGAGATCGGCCAATCGTTGAGCGCGCTGAAGATTCATCTCCTCGCCGCGACCGCGGCGACCGCCGAGCCGGCTTCGCGTCTCGGCGAGAGCATCGCGATCGTCGAGCGGACGCTCGATCAGGTGCGGAGCCTATCGCTCGATTTGCGCCCGCCGTTGCTCGACGACGTCGGTCTGGTCGCGGCGCTGCGGTGGCACGTCGACCGGCAAGCGCAACTCGCGGGATGGAAGGTGCGGTTCGTCGCGCGCATCGGCGAGGACGACGTCACGCCGGTGGTCGCAACCACCTGTTTCCGCGTTGCCCAAGAGGCGCTCACCAACGTCATGCGGCACGCGCGCGCTGCGTACGTCGAGGTGGCGCTTCGTCGCGAGCCGCAACGGCTCTCGCTCGTCGTTCGCGACGACGGCGCGGGCTTCGACCTGGAAGACGTGCAGAGCCGCGGGATGAGCGGCGCGCACCTCGGCCTCCTCGGCATGCGTGAGCGCGTCGCGCTCCTCGGCGGCGCGCTCGCGATCACCTCGGCCCCCGGTCGCGGTACCGAAGTACGAGCCGAGCTGCCGCTCGGCGCCACGCAGCAGGGCGGGCGATCGCGGCCGATCGCGCCCGCCGCCGCGCCCGGTGTCGAGGCAGGGAAGTAACGAGGCGGTCAAGTGATGCGGATCCTGCTCGTCGACAACCACACGCTCGTGCGCGCGGGCATCCGCTCGCTGCTCGAGGTTCTGCCGGGTGTCGACATCGTCGGCGAGGCGGCGGATGGCCGCGAGGCGCTGGCGCTCATCAAGGAGCGCAACCCCGACATCGTCTTCATGGACATCGCGATGGAAGGCATGAACGGTCTCGAAGCGACGCGCCGTGCCGTCAAGAGCTTCCCGCGCGTCCGCGTGATCATTCTCTCGATCCACTCGAACGAGGAGTACGTGTCACAGGCGCTGCGCGCCGGCGCCTCCGGGTACATGTTGAAGGACGCCGCGCCGTCCGAGCTGGAGATCGCGATCAACGCCGTCGCGACCGGCGCGACGTACTTGAGTCCCGCGGTCTCGAGGCAAGTCGTCGACGACTACCTGCGGCGGGTGAGCGACGAGGAGACGACCCCCGTCGAGATGTTGACGCCGCGCCAGCGTGAGGTGCTGCAACTCGTCGCCGAGGGATGCTCGACGAAAGAGGTCGCGCAGAAGCTCGACCTCGGCATCAAGACCGTCGAGACCCATCGCACGCAACTCATGGAACGGCTGGACATCCACGACGTCGCCGGACTCGTGCGCTACGCTATCCGTCACGGTCTCGTCAATTCCGACCACTGATATGCCGTAGAATCACGCGCACCGTCGAAAGTTCGTCTCGGGTATTTTTCCGCTGCGCCTCAGGTAGCACACTGACGCTTCCGTCGTCGCCCACGTGCTACCGTTTCGTCGCATGGACGAACTACCAATCGCAATCGGACGACATCCCTCGATGCAACGGCTCGCGACGCTGATTCGCAAGGTGGCGGACACCGACGCCACGGCGTTGATCACCGGGGAGAGCGGAACCGGCAAGGAGCTCGTCGCGCGCGCTCTGCACCTGCTCTCGCCGCGCGCCAACCGGCCGTTCATTCCCGTGAATTGCGCGGCGATTCCCGCGGAGCTGCTCGAGTCGGAGCTCTTCGGTCACGAGCGCGGCGCCTTCACCGGCGCGGTCGCGGCGCGCGCCGGCATGTTTCAGCTCGCGAGCGGCGGCTCGATCTTTCTCGACGAGGTGGCGGAGATGAGCCCACCCTTGCAGGTGAAGCTGCTGCGCGTCTTGCAAGACGGTGACGTCCGCCCGGTCGGCGCCGAGAAAGCGACGCGCGTCGATGTCCGCGTGATCGCCGCTACGAACAAGGACCTCACACGCGAGGTCGCGCGCGGCGGTTTTCGCGAGGACCTCTACTACCGCCTTCAGGTGATTCCCGTCGCCGTTCCGCCGCTCCGCGAGCGCCGCTCGGACGTACCGCTCCTCATCGAGCACTTTCTCGAGAAGCTGAACCGTGCGCGTTCGGAGCGCCCGGTGCGGATCAGCGACGAGGCGCTGGCGATCCTCTTCGACTACGAGTGGCCGGGGAACGTCCGCGAGCTCGAGCACTTGCTCGAGCGCGTCGTGATCCTCGCCGAGGGGTCGGTGATCGGTGTCGAGCATCTGCCGGCCGCAATCACCTCGTTCAGCGTGCGCAAGAAGGCGGTCGATCCGACGCTCTCACCGCACGGCGTCGACTTGAGGAGCGCGGTCGCCGACTTCGAGGTCGGTATGATCGAGCAAGCGTTGCGACGAACCCGCGGCAACAAGCAGGCCGCCGCCCGCTTGCTCGGGCTCAAACGCACGACGCTGGTCGCGAAGATGCAGCGCCGCGAGATGCCGCCCGAGCCGGTCGCCTACCACAGCGTCGTCATCTGAGGGCGCTCAGGCGCGCTCGGACGTCGGCGTCGCCGGCGCGATACCGGCGGCTGTTTGCAGCTCGACGAATGCGTCACGCACGGCGACGACGAGCTCGTGCAGGTCGGGTACCAGGTCCCAGTCGGCGGTGAAACCCCAGCAGAGCGTCCCCGCGTAGCTGAAGAGGACGATGCCGACGCCGAGGTAGTCGACGAGCGGGATGTGGCCGAAGTTGTCGAGCATGCGTGCGCCGAGGAAATAGAGCGGTACCTGCGGGCCCGGGACGTTCGTCACCACGAGGTTGAACGGGAGCGCGCGCGTCATCATGCGCGCGGCGAGCGAGAGGAGCGTCGACGGCGTCCACTCGGCGGCGGCCGTCAACGCCGCCGCGCCCATCGCCTGCTTCGAATCCTTGAGGCGCGCGGTGTGCTCGCAAATGCGCGCGAGGCGTCGCCGTGGATCGCGTTCGGCGAGCGGCAGCTCGACGATCCAGGCCGAAACGCGATTGCCGAGCGTACCGCGCTCGCGTTCGGTGCGGACGCTCACCGGTG
>JBGOSW010000073.1:0-19833 GCA_041476145.1 Binatia bacterium | reverse complement strand
TCGTCGCGAACGCGTCATCCATGTCCACGGGGTCCACGGGACGCGCGTCGGCCGTGGCGCGCGCCAGCAGGGCGTCGCATTCGTACGCACGCTCCGCCTCCCACATTCGCGTGAGCGTCGCGTGGCCCCCGTCGCGGACCCACAGCAGCCGCGCGAGAACGAGGCGGGCTGCGGGGAACTCGCGCCATTCGTCGACGCCGGTATCGGCATCCGCGAAGCCGAAACCGCCGAGCACGCGCCCGCCGTCCCAGTGTCCGCTCGTGCCGGTGATCGAGGCGAGGAGGTTGGTCGCCGCGGTGGAGACCGCGGCGAAGCGATCGGCACCGCCGGCGCGCAGCTCGCGCACGGCACCGAGACCGAGGATCGCGATGTCGCGCGCGGGGTGCTCCCAATAGAAGAGCGGGACGTCACGGCAGCCGGCCGCGATCGCCAGGAGATCGCCCGGGTCGGTGATCGCCATCGTATCGCCGTGCAGCGCGCCGGCTTCACGCATGCGCCTGCGCTCCTCGTCGCGCCGTGATGAGCTGCGCCGCGCCGGCGAGCAGCCGCTCCTTGACGACGTCTTCGAACCCGGCCGCGACCAGCATCGCGGCGAGCGCGTCGTCGTCGGGAAGGTAGGCCGTCGACGCCGGCAGGTATCGATAGGCGGCGCCGTCGGCGAGGAGCGCCCCGAGCAGCGGGACGACACGGTGGAAGTAGAGCGTGTGCCCGGCGCGGAGGAGCGCGCTGCGTGGTTGATCGACCTCGAGCAGCGCAATCCGGCCGCCGCGCCGAAGCACGCGGGCGCACTCGCCGAACGCCGCCCCCAGATCGGTGAAGTTGCGGAGCGCGAAGCCGGAGACCACGGCGTCGACGCGCGCATCCGCGAGCGGCAATCGCAGCGCGTCGCCGCGCACCAGGAGGCAGGGTAGGCGGCGGGCGCGGGCGCAGCGCAGCATCCCCGCGGAGAGATCGAGCGCGACGACGCGAGCCCCGGTCCGTGCCGCTTCTTCGGCGAGGTCTCCGGAGCCGCAGCCGACGTCGAGCACGTGTGCGCCGCTCTGCAGATGCAGCGCCGCGATCGCGCGACGTCGCCAGCCGCGGTCGGCTCCCCACGTCATGAGCCGGTTCATGAGATCGTAGCGGGGCGCGATACGGTCGAACATCGCGGTGACCGCGGCGCGCTTGGCGGCGCCGGCCGGCAATACGTCGCTTGTGCCGCGCGTCGCGCCGGCGGCCGGCTTCATGGGGCTCACTGCCATCGCACGCCGAGACGAGTCTCGGAGGCGACCTTGAGCGCGATCTTCAACGGCTCGTGCTGGCCGCTCTTCTTCAAACGTTTGAGTGCCCGGCTGACCAGCATGCGTTGGAAGTGATGGGCGACGAGGCCGGTGACGATCGGCAGGATCTCCTTGAAGGCGCGCGCGATCGCATCCGGGTCGCCCTCGACGCCGTCGCGCCCGCGCTTGCGTACGTAGCGATCGAAGAGCGCGATCGCTTCGTCGACGGTCTTGCGGGCGGCGCGGTCGTGGCGGATGGCAAGGGTGAGCAGCCGGGTGAGAGGGAAGCCGTAGCCGAGGATCTTGAGCGCGCCGCGTGCGACGCGGAGGTCTGCTTCGCTGTATCGGGTCGCGCCGTCGGGTTGCTGCACCGCCTCCGTCAGGCCGGTGTGCTCCACCGACGCGAGCAGCGCGTGCGGGATGCCGAGTTGCGTCGCCATCTCCTCACGTCCGTACGTCGGCTCCGCCGCTTCCTCTTCGATGGCGGTGAGGAGGGCGCGATCGGACTCGGTGCGTTCACCCTTGGCGAGCAACATGCCGATCACCTTGAGCGACAACCCGCGTGCCGCCATCGAGCGAATCAGGCGCAGCCGGTCGAGGTGGACGTCTTCGTAGACGGCGTTCCGGCCGTCGCGTCCCGGGCTCGGGAGCAGGCGGATGGATTGGTAGTAGCGGATGGTGTCGACGGGGACGTTCGAGAGCCGAACCAGCTCGACGAGGGAGTACGTCATGAGTCAAAACACTTAGAGTATTCACTCATACAATGCAATTCAGGCCCCAGCTGCCGGCACTATTCGCGGTCGGGGTATGAAGCGCCGACGCGCTTCTTCGGGCTATGCGAAGCGGATGCGGGCCGCTTCGGCGAGGAGGCGGGCGATCTCGTCCGCGTCGTACTCGTACTCGCGGTGGACACCGATCCCGAGCGTGCCGCGGACCGCTCCCGCTTCATCCCGGATCGGGACGACGATGGCGCCGTTCACGCCCGTCTGCCGCGCGCCCGGCCGGACGTCGCCCGTCGTGTCGACCTGGATGTTGCAGCTCGAGACCGGCGCGTTGCGCTCGGCGGCGAGCCCGGCCATGCCCTTGCCGACGGGGACGCGCTGGACGATCGCGACCACGGGCGGCGGCAATCCCACCTCGGCCTCGAGGAGAAGTACGTCGCCGTCGAGGCGATGAATCGTGCCGGTGTCGGCGGCGAACCGCCCGAGGATCGCTGCGAGCACGTCGCGCATGCGCACGCGATAGCATATGAGCCGCAATCGTGGCAGTGCAGGGCCTCACGATGCTCGCCCTGCTGCGATCGCTGCTCGCGCCGCGCACGACGATCACGCCGCCGGGTACGTCCGACGCGAGCACGCTCCTGGCGGCGTTCGGCGCCGCCGGTCGCAAAGTCGGCAGGGCGCCGCTCGTCCTCGACGACGCCGAGCGCGGGCGCGTGCGGGCGGCCGGCGTCGAGTGGCCGCTCGCGAGCCGGCTCGACGAGCTCTGGCGCATCGCGCTCCTCGTCGACGCCGCGGAGCGGGACGACGCGGAGCGCCTGCTCGGCGACTGCTACCGCGGCGGCGACAGCGACGAGCGCTGCGCCGTGCTCCGAGCGCTGCCGCTCCTCGCGCGGCCGGAGCGCTTCACCGCGCTCGCCGCCGATGCCTGCCGGACGAGCGTGCAGCCGATTTTCGAGGCGCTCGCGTGCGACAACCCGTATCCCGCGCGCCACCTCGACGCGCTACACTTCGACCAAATGGTCCTGAAAGCGCTCTTCCTCGACGTGTCGCTGGCGCGCATCGTCGGTCTCGCCGAACGGCGCACGCCGGAGCTGCGGCGTATGGCGCAGGACTACGCGCGTGAGCGGCGCGCCGCCGGACGTTCGGTCTCGGCCGATCTCGCCGCGCTCGCGGAGGAGACGCCGTGAGGCTCATCGACCCGCACATCCACATGACGTCGCGGACGACCGACGACTACCAGGCGATGGCCGCCGCCGGCATCGTCGCCGTCGTCGAGCCGGCGTTCTGGATGGGCCAGCCGCGGACGCACGTCGGCACGTTCGAAGACTACTTCGCGTCGCTCGTCGGCTGGGAACGGTTCCGGGCGTCGCAGTTCGGCGTCCGCCACTTCTGCACGCTCGCGCTCAACCCCAAGGAGGCGAACGATCCGGGACTGGTCGAGGGCGTCCTCGCGCTCCTGCCGCGCTGGCTCGAGAAGGAGAGCGTCGTCGCCGTCGGCGAGGTCGGCTTCGACGACGGCACCGTCGAGGAGGAGCGGGTGTTCGCGCGCCAACTCGAGCTCGCGCGTGCGCACGCGCTGCCGGTCCTCGTCCACACCCCGCATCGCGACAAGAAGCGCGGCACCGAGCGCTCGATCGCGCTGGTCCGCGAGGCGCGCTTTCCCGAGGAGCGCGTCCTCATCGACCACAACAACGAGGAAACCTTGCCGCTCGTCCTCGCAAGCGGCTGCTGGGCGGCGCACTCGATCTATCCCGAGACCAAGATGGACGAGGACCGCATGGTGGCGCTGGTGCGTCGCTACGGCGCCGAGCGCATCCTCATCAACAGCGCCGCCGACTGGGGCATCTCCGATCCGCTCAAGGTCGCGAAGACCGCCGGGCGCATGCGCGCGAGCGGCATCGACGAGGTGACGATCGAGACCGTCGTGTGGCGGAATCCGCTGGCGTTCTTCGCGCAATCGGGACGGCTCGACTTGGTCGAGCTCGCGGCCGAGCCGGCGATCGACCAGCGCGAGCTCTTCGCCGGCAACTCCGTCCTGCGTGCCGGGCGGACGCCGTTCGTGCGACGGTGACGGCCTCCCGTCTGCGATGACCGTGCAACGCACCGTCGTCTTGAACGTCGTCGGCCTCTCGGCCGATCTCGTGGGCGAACACACGCCGCATCTCGCGGCGCTGGCGCGCGGCGGCGGGATGCGGCCGCTCGAAACCGTGGTGCCGGCGGTGACGTGCACGGCGCAGGCGAGCTTCCTCACCGGGACGATGCCACGCGAGCACGGCTGCGTCGCCAACGGCTGGTACTTCCGCGACCTCGCCGAGGTGTGGCTGTGGCGGCAGTCGAATCACCTCGTCGGCGGCGAGAAGATCTGGGAGGCGGCGCGACGGCGCGATCCGTCCTTCACCTGCGCCAACCTCTTCTGGTGGTACAACATGTACAGCTCGGTCGATCTCGCGGTGACGCCGCGGCCGATCTATTGGGCCGACGGCCTGAAGCTCCCCGACATTTACACCGACCCGGCCGACGTCCACGACGAGCTGACCGCGCGCTTCGGTGAATTTCCGCTGTTCTACTTTTGGGGCCCGAACGCCGACATCCGCTCGAGCCGCTGGATCGCCGAGGCGGCGCGCTACGTCTACGACACGCGCCATCCGAGCTTGACGCTCGTCTACCTGCCCCACCTCGACTACAACCTGCAGCGCCTCGGTCCCGCCGATGCGAAGATCGCCGCCGATCTGCGCGCCGTCGACGAGGTCGCGGGCGAGCTGATCGCCCACGTCCACCGCGACGGCGCCCGCGTCGTCGTCCTTTCCGAGTACGAGATCGGGTCGGTCCGCGGCGTCGTCCACGTGAACCGCGCGCTCCGCGAGGCGGGCCTGCTCCGCGTCCGCAGCGAGCTCGGCCTCGAGAAGCTCGACGCCGGCGCGTCGGACGCGTTCGCCGTCGCCGACCATCAGGTGGCGCACGTGTACGTGCGCCGGCCGGAGCGCGTGCGCGAGGTGCAGGCGCTCGTCGCGCGCCTTCCGGGCGTCGCGCGCGTCCTCGACGACGACGGCAAACGCGCTCTCGGTCTCGACCATCCGCGCTCCGGCGAGCTCGTCGCACTCGCTGCGCCCGACCACTGGTTCACGTACTACTACTGGCTCGACGACGCGCGTGCGCCCGAGTACGCGCGCACCGTCGACATCCACCGCAAGCCCGGCTACGACCCCGTCGAGCTCTTTCTCGACCCGAGCCTGATCCTCCCGGCGGCGCAGGTCGGGTGGCGTCTCGCGAAGAAGATGCTCGGCTTGCGGATGCTGATGGACGTGATTCCGCTCGATCCGTCGCTCGTGCGCGGGTCGCACGGCGTGCGCACGACGGGGCCGGTTCTCATCTCGAGCGAGCCGTCGCTCCTCTGCGGCGAAGGCGCGGTGCACGCGACGCAGGTGAAGGACCTGGTGTTGCGCCATCTCGGGCTCGCGACCGAGGGTGCGGACCGGTCAGCATGAGCCGAGCGGCACCCGGATCGTTCAACGTTGTACGCGATCGGGGCGGAACGTGTCTGCTCGGGTGTCGCGCCCTCCAGACCGACCCGACGGAGTGTCGACGATCCAACGTCACATCGCGGAGATGAACGGCAAACTCGGGTGAGCACCGTCGGAATATCGACGGTGCGAGTGCGCGCCCTTCGTAGGCACGCTCGCTGCTACGGACGTGTCGGGGAGGGCACTCGACGTGGTGGATCGTCAAGTATCCGGCGCGCACGCGTTCACGGCGACGGCAGTCGAGCTCGCGTGGCAGAAGGAGTGTCTCGGGACGCTCAGCGCCGCGCTTACCGCGGCGACGGAGCCGGACCAGGTCATCTCGCAGATCCTCTCCAGCACCGTTCAGCTCCTGCGGGCGGACACGGCAACGTTGCTACTCTACGACAACGCGCAAGGTCGATTCCGTGTCACCGCGATCGCCGGGCCACAGTCGCACTCGTCGCGCTGGGCGGCCGTCGCCTTCGAGATTCCCCGCGATTTTCCCAGCCTCGAACCGCCGGCTGCGCGGGGAATGCGCGTCCTACCGGACGACGACCCGCACGACCCACTCGTGCCGCTGCTCGCGGGCAGTCGCGCTCTCTACGTCGTCCTGCGGTACGGCGCCGAGATCGTCGGGATGTTGAACATCCTGCGTTCCGCGACGCTGCCCTTCGACACCAACGATCGCATTCTGGCGCGGGGGATCGGCGATCAGGCGGCGTTGGCATTGACGACGGCGAGAGTACAGGACGACCTGCTGCGCGTGCGCGCGTCGCGGTCGGAGGTGATCGGGATCATCTCCCACGAGTTCCGCTCGCCGCTCAGCGCCATCCTCGGCTTCACCGAGCTGTTGCGGCAATCCGTTCCGACCGACGGAGAGACGGCGAGCTACGTGGCGCGCATCGAAGAGGCAGGCCGATCGCTGCTCGGGGTCGTCGAGGACGTCCTCGCGTTCGGGAATCTGGTGACGGCCAATGCCGAGCTCGACGTGAAGCCGGTCGGGCTCCGTGAGCTGTGGATCAGCACGTACGAGGCGTGCGAGCGACTCTGTGAAGGCTCGACGGTCGTGCTCGACTGGCGTCACGACGTCGCCGACGTGAGCTTGATCACCGACGCCGCGAAACTCCGCACCGTGCTGTCGCGTTTGGTCGGCAACGCGCTGAAGTTCACGGAGCGCGGGCGGGTGAGTGTCGAGGCGTCGGTGCGCGGACGCGGTCTCGTGATTCGCGTGACCGATACCGGAAGCGGGATTCCCACGGAGGATCGCGAACGCATCTTCGAGCCGTTCTGGCAGGCGGACACGTCGACCACGCGCCGCCACGGGGGAATGGGCCTCGGCCTCTACGTCGCGCAACGCTACGTCGCGATTCTCGGTGGGACCATCACCGTCCAGAGCGGAAAACAGGGCTCGGTGTTCACCGTGATGCTGCCGAACGTGGTCGATCAGGCCTGCGACTCCGACGAGCAACCCGCGCCGAGCCGGGCGCTGTGCGCTCCTGCCCGTCGCGCCGGCACCACGTCCTCCACCGTCTTGCTCTGAGACGCACTACGGACGCGCCGTCACCTCGTCGAGAGCGCGTCGCGCCGTCCGCGTCACCAGCGTGGTGACGACGATCGTCGCGAGCAGGCCGAGCGCGAGCACGGCGTAGTAGCCGGGGCCCTTCTCGACCGCGGCGCCGCTCGCCAGGGTGGCGACGTCGCCCGCGAGCTTGCCGTAGTACACGTAGAGGAGCGTGCCGGGAATCATGCCGATCGAGGCGAGGAGGAAGTCGCCGAACGAGACGCGCGTCAGGCCGAGCGCGTAATTGAGAAGGTTGAACGGGAAGACCGGCGACAGACGGAGGAGGAAGACGATCTTCCGTCCCTCGGCGCCGACGGCGTGGTCGATCGCCGCGAAGCGCGCGTTGCCCGCGAGTCGCCGTTCGACGGCGTGCCGCGCCACGTGCCGCGCCACGAGGAACGCGCCCGACGCGCCGAGGACGGCGGCGACGAAGACGTAGAGCGCGCCGCGCGCGACCCCGAAGATCGCCCCGGCGGCGAGGGTGAGAATCGACCCCGGCACGAAGGCGATCGCCGCGAGCGCATAGCCGACGACGAAGACCACCGGCCCCCAGACGCCGAGGCCGTCGACCCAGCGGGCGAAGGCGGGCAGGTACCCGCCGAGGGTGCGTCCGAGGACGACGAGCGCGATCACGGCGGCGACGCCGGCGACGATGCGTCCGATGCGAGCGTTCACGGCGCGTTCACCGTTCGGTCGAGCCCTTTCCGCGCGGCCCGGACGACGCTATGCATCCGGGCGCCAGTGACCATCGCATGACCGTCGCCCGGAAGCCAAAGCCCCCGCGCGCGACGCGACCGCTCACCGCCGAGGACGTTCGCCTCGCCGAGGACGCGGCGCGGACGCGGAACTGGAAGCGTTTCGGGCCTTACCTCGCCGAGCGGCAGTGGGGGACGGTGCGTGAGGACTACTCGGCGACCGGCACGGTCTGGGATTATTTCCCCCACGATCACGCGCGCAGCCGTGCCTACCGCTGGGGCGAGGACGGTCTCCTCGGCATCTGCGATCGCGAGTGCCGCCTCGCTTTCGCGCTCGCGCTCTGGAACGAGCAGGACCCGATCCTGAAGGAGCGCCTCTTCGGCCTCACCGGTCTGGAGGGCAATCACGGCGAGGACGTGAAGGAGGCCTACTTCTACCTCGACTCGACGCCGACGCACTCCTACTTGAAGGCGCTCTACCGCTATCCGCTCACCGCGTTTCCGTATGCGCGGCTCGTCGAGGAAAACCGCCGCCGCGGGCGCGCCGAGCCGGAGTTCGAGCTCGCCGATACCGGTGTCTTCGACGACGGCCGCTACGTCGACGTCGTCGCCGAGTACGCCAAGGCCTCGCCCGACGACATCCTCATCCAGCTCACGTTCATCAACCGTGGCGGCACGCCGGCGCCGCTCCACGTGCTGCCGACGCTCTGGTTCCGCAACACGTGGTCGTGGGGACGGACGGGCGAAGGCTACTGGCCGAAGCCGCGGATCGCCGCCGATGGACCGGGAGCGGTCGTCGCCGAGCACGCGTCGCTCGGGCGCTTTCGGCTCGTCCTCGATGCCGCGGCGGGTCCGGCGCCGGTGCTCTTCACCGACAACGAGACCGACATGGAGCGGGTGTTCGGCGCGCCGAGCGGCGGCCGCTACGTGAAGGACGCGTTTCACGACTACGTCGTCCGCGGCCGCGCCGACGCCGTCGACACGCGCGCCGGCACCAAAGCGGCGGCGCACCTCCGTCTGACGCTCGGTGCCGGCGCGCGCGCCGTCGTGCGGCTACGTCTCACCGCCGAGGCGGAAGCGACGGCGCCGCCGTTCGGCGCCGCGTTCGACGACGTCCTCGCGGCGCGCGTGCGCGAAGCCGACGAGTTCTACGCGGCGCGCCTGCCGGCCGGCCTCACCGCCGCCGAGCGGGGAGTGATGCGCCAAGCCCACGCCGGCCTCCTCTGGTCGAAGCAGTTCTATCACTACGTCGTGCGCGACTGGCTGGAGGGCGACCCGGCGCAGCCGGCGCCGCCGGCGGCGCGCCGCGGCGGGCGCAACGCCGAGTGGCCGCAGCTCTACAATCGCGACGTCATCTCGATGCCGGACGCCTGGGAGTACCCCTGGTACGCCGCCTGGGACCTCGCCTTCCACATGATCCCGTTCGCGCACCTCGACGCGACGTTCGCGAAGGAGCAGATCATCCTCTTCCTCCGCGAGTGGTACATGCACGCCAACGGGCAGCTGCCGGCGTACGAATGGGCGCTCTCCGACGTGAACCCGCCGGTACACGCGTGGGCGGCGTGGCGCGTCTACAAGATGACGGCGCCGCGTGGCCGTCGCGATCGGCTGTTCCTGGCGCGCGTGTTCCAGAAGCTGCTCATCAACTTCACGTGGTGGGTGAATCGCAAGGACGCCGAGGGTAACAATCTCTTCTCCGGCGGCTTTCTCGGCCTCGACAACGTCGGCGTCTTCGACCGCTCGCGTCCGTTGCCGACGGGCGGCTCGCTCGAGCAGGCCGACGGTACGGCGTGGATGGCCTTCTACAGCGCGACGATGCTCTCGATGGCGCTCGAGCTCGCGCGCGAGGATCCCTCGTACGAGGACCTCGCCTCGAAGTTCTTCGAGCATTTCGTCGCCATCGTCGACGCGATGAACGAGCTCGGCGGTTCCGGGCTGTGGGACGAAGCCGACGGGTTCTACTACGACCAGCTGCAGCTCGACGGCCGCCATGTGCCGCTGCGACTGCGCTCGATCGCCGGGTTGGTGCCGCTCTTCGCGTGCGAGGTGCTGGAGGACGACGTCATCGCGGCGCTCCCGGGATTTCGCAAGCGCCTCGAATGGTTCCTCGCCAATCGTGCCGACCTGGTGCACCACATCGCCTACGTCGAGCCGGCGGCAAAGGGCGGGAACGGGCGCCGCCTCCTCGCCGTGCCCTCGCGTCAGCGCCTCGAGCGCGTGCTCCGATACGTCCTCGACGAGCGCGAGTTCCTGTCGCCCTTCGGCATCCGCTCGCTCTCGCGCATCTACGAGCGCGAGCCGTACGTCTTCCGCAACGACGGTACGTCCTACGAGGTCGGGTACCAGCCCGCGGAGTCGACGACGGGGATGTTCGGCGGCAACTCCAACTGGCGCGGTCCGGTGTGGTTTCCGCTGAACTACCTCCTGGTCGAGGCGTTGGAGCGCTACCACTACTTCTACGGCGACACGTTGCGCGTCGAGTGCCCGGTCGGCTCGGGGAAAATGCTGGCCCTCGACGAGGTGGCGCGCGAGATCGCGACGCGGCTGACGCGGCTGTTCCTTCCCGACGCGCAGGGGCGCCGGCCGTGTCACGGCACGGATGCGCGATTCGCCGCGGATCCCGCGTGGCGCGACCTCGTGCTCTTCCACGAGTACTTCCACCCCGAAACCGGCCGCGGCCTCGGCGCGAATCATCAGACCGGCTGGACGGCGCTCGTCACCCGCCTCTTCGAGACGCTCGCCGCCATCCGCGCCCGGGAGACATGATGGAGGTGTGGCCGGAGGACGAGCACGATCGCGCGCTCGTCGCCAACGTGCACCCGCCCGGGTGGGTCAATCCGACGCCGGCGGGACGCTACAACCTGGTCGTCATCGGCGCCGGCACGGCGGGGCTGGTGACGGCCGCGGGCGCGGCGGGTCTCGGCGCCAAGGTGGCGCTCGTCGAGCGGCACCTCCTCGGCGGCGACTGCTTGAACGTCGGCTGCGTGCCGTCGAAGTGCGTGATCCGTTCCTCGCGCGTCGTCGCCGAGCTGCGCGACGCGGCACGCTTCGGCGTGCATGCGAGCGGCGTCGAGATCGACTTCGCCGCCGTCATGGCGCGCATGCGGCGCCTACGCGCCCACCTGAGCGCGCACGACTCGGCGGCGCGCTTCCGCGACCTCGGCGTCGACGTGTTTCTCGGCGATGGGCGTTTCACCGCTCCCGACGGCGTTCGAGTCGGCGACGCGACGTTGCGCTTTCGGCGCGCGGTGATCGCGACCGGCGCGCGCGCCGCGCATCCGTCGATCCCCGGCCTCGCCGCGGCGGGCTTTCTCACCAACGAGACGGTGTTCTCGCTGACCGAGCGCCCGCGATCGCTGGCGGTGATCGGCGCCGGCCCGATCGGCTGCGAGCTGGCGCAGGCCTTTCGGCGGCTCGGGTCCGAGGTCGTCCTCTTGCACGACTCGCCGCATATCCTGAACCGCGAGGACGCGGACGCGGCGGAGATTCTGCAGCGCACCTTCGTCCGCGAGGGCATCCGCCTCGTCCTCGAGGCACGACTCACTCAGGTCACGACCGGCGCCGGCGGCAAGACGATCGCGTTCGAAGCCGGCGGCGCGCGTGGCGAGGTGTGCGTCGACGAGATCCTGGTCGGCGCCGGGCGCGCGCCCAACGTCGAAGATCTCGGCCTGGAGGCGATCGGCGTCGCCTACGATCGCGAGCGCGGCGTGCACGTCGACGACCGCCTGCGCACCACGCACGCACGCATCTATGCGGCCGGCGACGTCTGCATGAGCACGAAGTTCACGCATGCCGCCGACGCGGCGGCGCGCGTCGTGATCCAGAACGCGCTCTTCTTCGGCCGCAAGACGCTCTCGGCGCTCACCATCCCGTGGTGCACGTACACCGATCCCGAGATCGCTCACGTCGGCCTCTACGAGGGCGATGCCGCGGCGCGCGGCCTCGCGGTCACGACCTTCACGATCCCGCTCCGCGACGTCGATCGCGCGCTCGCCGACGGCGAGGACGAGGGCTTCGTCAAAGTGCACGTGCGCGCCGGCGGCGACGCCATCCTCGGCGCCACGATCGTCGCCCGACACGCCGGCGAGATGCTGAACGAGCTCACGCTCGCGATGGTGCGGAAGATCGGCCTCGGGGCCTTGGCGAACGTCATCCACCCGTACCCCACTCAGGCGGAGGCGATCCGCAAGGCCGGCGACGCCTACAACCGCACGCGGCTGACGCCCGTCGTGAAGCGGCTGTTCGGCGCCTGGCTACGCTTTACGCGCTGAGCGTCGGGGGATCGATCGAACGTTCAGTGCAGCAGCTGGGGCGTCGCGGCGGCGAACGTGCGACGGCCGCGCAGCGTCGAGAACGACGGGTCGGCGATGCGAGGATGCCGGAGGGTGGTGGCACCGCGAACGTCGGCGGTCATGGCCCGGGCCTGTGAGAGCAGGGCGCCCATGATGACGGCGCCGACCGACCCCCCAAGCATGATTCCCGCTGCGAATTCGATCATGAAGAGCTCCGTGACGTTCGGATGACGGTTCGTTGCTGCCGGGAACGGAGCAGGAAGCGTGCCCTCGGGGAGATGGCGTAACCATGCGTCAATTGGTCGCGTGCCGCGACACGAGAGTCATTTTCATGACGCGCGGCATGGGCGCTCATCGAGTATCCCAACGCAAGTGTCGCGCGTCGCGGCTGGTTGGAATGGCGCCGCGCTGTTTGTTAGAGCGGACGCTCCCCCTCCCGTGCCCGGAAATAGTGCCCCGTCGATGATCGCGCCGCGCCTGCACGTCGAGGTCGACGGCGCGGGTCCGACGATCGTGTTCGGCCATGGATTCGGCGGCAGCGCGCGCAACTTCCGCGCCCAGGCACGCGCCCTCGCGGCACGCTTCCGCGTCGTGCGGTTCGACGCCCGTGGGCACGCGCGCAGCGAGGCGCCCAATGCCGCCGAGGCCTATCGCCCCGAGGCGTTCGTCGCCGACGTCGCGCGCGTGCTCGACACGGTCGGCGCGGCGACGGCGGTCGTCGGCGGACTCTCGATGGGCGCCGGTATCGCGTTGCGCTTCGCCCTCGCGCACCCGGCGCGCACGCGCGGCCTGGTTCTCGCCGCCTTTCCCGCCGGCGCCGCGACGCCGGGGTCGATGGGCGGGCGTGCTGCGGCGTTCGCCGACGCGATCGACGAAGGTGGACTCGACGCCGCCGGGGCGCGCTTCGTCTGGGGGCCGGACTCGGGGCTCGACGCGCGCGCCGCCGCCCTCATCCGCCAAGGATTCCTCGAGCACTCGCCGCACGCCCTGGCGCATACGCTGCGCGGTCTGATCGCGGTGCAGCCGACGGTCGCCGAGCTCGCGCGCGTCGCGCGGTCGATCGCATGTCCCACGCTCGTCATCGTCGGCGCGGAGGATCACCTGTCGCTCGCGCCGAGCCGCGTCCTCGCCGAGACGCTTGCGAGCGCGCGGCTCGTGACCGTCGCCGGCGCCGGCCACTTGGTGAACGTCGTGCAGCCGGCGGCGTTCAACGCCGCCGTGGCCGACTTCATGGAGGGGATTCCGCGCGCGGCGTGACCGGCCGTACGGCGGGGCTACTGACGATCCAGCTTCTCGACCTTGATGTCGACGTCGTATTGCTTCTCGGCTTGCTCGATCCGCTGCCTGAGCCGAGCCGCCTGCTCCTGGGTGATGGGCGCGTCTGGATCGTCGTGAACCGCCGTGAGGTCGCGACACGCGGCCTCGCGATCCGCGCGCGATCCCTGAAGCGGCACCGTGAGACCGCCGCCGCACTGCCAGCGCTGCTCCGCGGCCACCCCGGACGCGAGCAGCAGGGTCACGATCATTCCGACGAGCACCAGTCCGATCGTACGCATGCGCTATGGACCTCCCGACGACAGCGTACGGAGCGACCGCCGGGTTGCACAAGGCCATTTCCGACACCGTCCTTCCATCGGCCGCGGCGCCCGGCTACGGAGGTCGACATGGGCGCACCGGCTCTCGAGTTCTGGTTCGAGTTCGCCAGCACCTACTCCTATCCGGCGGCGATGCGCATCGAGCGGGTCGCGAACGCGCGCGGCGTGGCGAGACTCCCCATTCAACATCTATCCCATCAAGGGACAGTACATGTGGCGTGACCTCGAGCGGGTGTGCGCCAAGGAGGGCCTCGCACTTCGCCGGCCGACGCGGTTTCCGCGTAGCGGACTGCTCGCGGCGCGGGTCGCGTGCGCGGCGGCCGACGAGCTCTTCTGGGGCAACGATCGTCTCGAGGACGCGCTCGACTGGTGCTGCCGGGTTTCTTGGAGAAGGCGCGTCGAGCCGCGCTAGTAGGCGGTGCCGTCCGCAGGAGGCTCGGCGCTGCGCCGCGTCGGCGCCCGGTCGTCGAGCGCCGACTCCTCGAGGTGCGGGCGCGGCGGCGGGGCGTGGCGTCGCACGGCCGCGCGCGCGATCGTGAACTTCCCGAACGCGAAGCCGAGGTTGATGCCGTGCCCCGTGCCCGAGAGCGCGAGCGACACCGTCCCCTTGGTGACGACCTGCGCGTCAGACGATTCTCCGGCCCCCGCGTGCGCCTCCGCGTTCGCGTAGTCGCCGAAGAGCTCGCTGATGCTGGAGACCGGGGAGAAGTGACCGACGCCGTCGACGATCTTCGACATGCCGAAGGTGATGCCGCCGCCCTTCGTCCGGATCACGATCGGCGCCGACTGGCCGTTGTCGCAGGTGATCCGCCCACCGCCCTTCGCGGTCTTGTAGAACGCCGACCATCCCTCGAGGTGAAAGGCCATTTCGCACTTCGTCTCCGCCTCCGCGCGCGCGGGCGCGGCGAACGTGAGCAGAAGCAAAGCGAACGACGGCAAGAGCATGCTGTCGATTTTCTTCATCACTCGGTCTCTCCCCGGAGCCACGCTACCTCGCGTCGTTTTGGGGCGCTAGATCTCGTAGAACAAGGGTGCCGAGACTCCCTCTCGTCGCGGACAGGTCGGACAGAGGTCCGTCACCAGATCGTAGGCGTAGCGCACCGCGAGCACCGTGCTGGTCTGCGGGACCGGGTGCTCCAGGAACACGTGGTCTGCGCCGAGCTTCTCGGTGAGACCGCAACTCGTCATGCAGGCGAACATCCCTTCACGGACGCCGCACACGATCACCTGAATCCCGCGCGCGCGCAGCCGGTCGACGCAGCCCTCCAGGAGGGCCATGCCGACCGCGTCGGGATTGCGGGCCCGCTTCAGGCGCAGCACCACCGCCTGCGTCTCCGGGATGACGCGTGCCTCGATCGCGTCGAGGTGCTGCTCCAGGCTCGCGCCCGAGCCGAAGTACATCTCGCCCTCGAGCCCGAAGATGAGCATGCGGCCGCAGACCTCGTCCTCCGGTCGGCGCTCGCGGACGCTGCGGCTCGCCGTCACGACGAACTCGGTGAGCAGCATCCTGCCGGTGCGCGGCACCGCCAGCAGGAAGGACATGAAGACGCCGATCAGGACGCAGAACTCGATCGAGATCGCGACCGCCGCGACGGCGGTGACCGCCACGATCGTGGCGTCGAAGCGCGAGGCGCGCACGTGATAGCGAAGGTCGCGCAGATTCACCATACGCGCGGCGGTGAGCATCAAGAGGCCCGCCAGCGCCGAGCGCGGGATGAAACGTGCGTACGGCGCGAACACCAGCATGATGAGCGCGACGGCGACCGCCGAGACGACGCCCGACCACTGGGTGCGCGCGCCGGCCTGTTGATTGATCGCGGAGCGGGTCAGCGACCCCGACCCAGGCATGCACTGGAAGAAGCTCCCCGCGAGATTGGCGACGCCTTCGCTCAGGCACTGCTGGTTCATGTCGAGCCGCTGTCCGGTCACCGCCGCGATCGCCTTCGCCATCGAGATCGCTTCCAAGAGGCCGAGGAGGGCGATCGCCAGCGCGCTGCCGGCGAGGTCGCGCAAGTAGGGTGCGTCGAGCGCCGGCAGGCGCGGCGACGGCAGCAACGCGGGGATGTCGCCGACGACCGTCACCCCTTGCTCCACGAGTCCGAGCGCCGCGGTGAGCGCCGCCATGAGCGCGACGACGATCAGGAACTCCGGCAAGAGCGGCCAGCCGAGCTTGCGCTTCACCGCGCGCAGCGCGAGGACGAGCGCGATCGACGCCAGGCCGATCGCGAGCGTCGGGCCGTGCGCGGCGCCTCCCTGCGTGAGGGTGAGCCAGAACCGATAGAGGAAGTGGTCGTGAGCCTCCCCGACCGCTTTCAACCCGAACAGGTTCTTCGTCTGATCCAACACCAGCAGGACGCTGGCGCCGACCGTGAAGCCGACGATCACCGAGTGCGAGATGTAGCGCGTCAGATCGCCGAGCCGGAGCACGCTGATGGCGAGCTGGATCGCGCCCACCAGGAATGCGATCAGCACGGCCGCCTGGATGCGTTCGTCCTGTCCGCCGAACGAGCCGATCGCGCTCAGGAGCGCGATCGAGATCGCGTTCGTCGGTCCGTTGATGAGCTGGCGCGACGAGTCGAGCAGCGCGCCGACCGTCGTCATGACGATCGCGGTGTAGAGGCCGTACTCGACCGGGAGCCCGGCGATCAGGGCATACGCCATCGCCTGCGGCACGGCGACGGCGGCGACCGAGAGTCCGGCGACGAGATCCGCCCGTACGTGCGTGAGGCTATACGAGCGCAGCGAGTCGATCGCGGGGACCCGCGCATACACGATGCTCGACCAGGTGGTGCTCGTCGCAGGCACGGTTCCTCCAAAGTCCGGACGGTGCTAGCAGAATCCACCACCCGAGCGAAGGCTGGCGCCGCTCGCCCGGCGGGCGAGGTCGACGACGGATTGCCAACGGCGCGGCGTGGTGATTGAGGCTCTCTCAGGGGCAAGGAGGACGCCATGACTCGATCCATCGTAACGGGACTTCTCTCGAGCATCGCCGGCGCGCTCGCGCTGTGCGGCGCTTCCGTCGTGCACGCCGACGAAACCTGCATGTCGCCGTACATGCCGAAGATCACCGGACAGGAGGACTACGTCTACGTCTGGACGCTCGGCATCGACGGTGTCGGTGACGGATCGGACAAGCTCGTCACCGTCGGCGCGAACTCCGCGGACAGCGCGACGTACGGCAAGGTGGTGTCGTCGGTGTCGGTCGGCGGCCGACACGAGGCGCACCACGCCGGCTTCAGCGACGACCGGCGCCACCTCTGGGCCGCCGGACTCGACGACAGCGTGATGTGGGTCTTCGACCTCGCGGCCGATCCGGCGCGACCGAAGATCGTCCGAACGATCGACTCGTTCGTGAAGGACAGCGGCGGTGTCGTCGGCCCGCACACCTTCTTCGCGCTTCCCGGTCGCATGCTCATCAGCGGGCTCTCCAATGACAAGGACCACGGTGGCAAGACGGCGCTCGTCGAATACAACAACGACGGCAAGTTCATTCAGACGCTCTGGCTGCCCGAGAAGGCCGAGTACGGTTACGACGCGCGCGTGCAGCCGCGATTGAACCGCATGCTCACCTCGTCGTTCACCGGGTGGAACAACTACATGATGGAGTTCGGCACGATGTTCGCCGATGCCGAGGCGATGAAACGCTTCGGCAACACCATGGTGGTGTGGGACTTCCACGCGCGGAAGCCGATTCAGACGCTCGACGTTCCCGGCGCGCCGCTCGAGATCCGCTGGGCGCTACAGCCGCGGCACAACTACGCCTTCACCGCCACCGCGCTCACGTCCAAGATCTGGCTCGTCGACCAAAAAGAGGACGGCACGTTCGCCGCGACCGCCGTCGGCGACGTCGGCGAGCCGAAGCAGCAGCCGCTCTTGGCCGTCGACGTCAGTCTCTCCGCCGACGATCGCTTCCTCTTCGTCGACACGTTCATGGACGGCAGCTGCCGGGTGTACGATGTCAGCGACGCGCACCACCCGAAGCTGGTTCACACGCAGAAGATCGGCTCGCAGGTGAACATGGTCTCCGAGACGTGGGACGGCAAGCGCGTCTATTTCACGTCGTCGTTGCTCGCGCACTGGGACAAGAAGGGCAAGGACAACGAGCAATTCCTGAAGGCGTACGGCTGGGACGGGAAGCGTCTGACGCCGCTTTTCAGCGTGGACTTCCTGAAAGAGGGGCTCGGCCGGCCGCACATCATGCACTTCGGGCAAGAGCGCTTCTACAAGAACCAGATCTATGCCGCGTCGCCGCGCCGCCTCGCGCGTGTCGAGCCGGGATCCTGATCGTTCGTAACGCGGCGATACTCGCCCTCGGCCTGCTCGCGGTCGCTTCCGCCGTCGCTGCGGAGGAGCCCGCGTCCGATCGCGTCCGCACCGTCGACCCCGCCGACGCCGGCTACACCTACGGCGTCGGCGTTTTCCGGCCGGAGTACACGCCGCCGCGACCGGGCTCGTACGCGCTACCCACGATCGACACCGTCTCCGATCACCCGCTGCTCGACAGCGGTGGACATCGCACCAGCCTGTTCGCGCTTTCGCGCGACCGCCTCGCCGTCGTCGCGTTCATCTACACCACCTGTACCGACGCCCAGGGGTGCCCGGCGAGCTTCGCGGCGCTGCACGGCCTCGACCGCGCGCTCGCCGCCGATGCGACGCTGGCGCGACAGGTCCGGCTCATCACCGTCAGCTTCGATCCCGAGCGCGATACCCCGGCGCGCATGGCAGCGACGCGCCGGCTGCACCGACCGCGCAGCGACTGGGGCTTCGCCACGACCCGGGATGAAGCCGAGCTCGCGCCGCTGCTCGCCGACTTCGATCAACCGGTCGCGAAGCTCCGCTATGACGACGGTACGTGGACGGGCCTCTTTCGCCATGTGCTCAAGATCTTCTTGCTCGATCGCCGGCACCAAGTGCGGAACGTGTACAGCACCGGGTTCCTCAATTCCGCGCTGGTGTTGAACGACGTGCGCACGCTCTTGCTCGAGGCGCCGAAGGAAACGCACCGGGGCCCTCCGGAATCCACCGCGACCGACCGCGTGCGGTAGCAACTCATGCGGAGCCGGGCATCTTGACGATGTCCCTGGAAAGTACGTACTCCTCCCGAGCTATGGGCGTCGTCGGTCTGAGCGCGTTGCAATCGGAGTGCACCGCGGCCGGCTACCCGGGCATCCAGAACGGCGTCACCAACGTCGCGCTATGCCTCACCGCCTTCCACAAGTGTCGCGCCGGACAGGTGCTCGAGAGCGAGATGCCGCGCCTGAAAGAGATCATCTTGCTCGGGGGGCACGCGGCGCTGCCCTAGCAACGCCACTCGACGTGCAGATCGACCTCCGCGATCGGCTCGCCATCGAGTACCCCGTCGTGCAGGCGGGGCTCGGCGGCGGCCTATCACGGGCGGAGCTCGCGGGCGCGGTGTCCCGCGCCGGCGGTCTCGGCACGGTCGGGATTCTCGAAGAGCCGGCGGCATTTCGCGCCGAGATCCGTCGCGCGCGGGACCTCGCGGCGGGCAAGCCCATATCCGCAAACCTGCTCTTCCCCGTGATGCGGCGCGCGCATGTTGAAGCGTGCGTCGCGGAACGCGTTCCCGTGGTGTCGCTGTTCTTCGGCTTCGATCGCTGCGTGGTGGAGGCGTTGCACGCGGTGGGGAGCGTCGTCCTCCACCAGGTCGGTACCGTGGAGCAGGCGCGCCGTGCGATCGCGGACGGTGCCGACGGCGTCGTCGTGCAAGGCGACGGTGCCGGGGGGCACCTCCTCGCGACCGCGCCGCTCGAGCGCATTCTGCCCGAGATCCGCGACGCCGTGGGCGAGCGATCGGTGCTCGCGGCCGGTGGCATCCACGACGGCGCGAGCGCGGCGCGGGCCTTCTCGCTCGGCGCCGACGGTGTCTGGGTCGGGACGCGTTTTCTCCTCACGCCCGAGAGCCACGCGCACCCGGCCTACAAGGAGCGGCTCCTCGCCGCGACCAGCACCCTCGTGACGCGCCTCTTCGGACTCGGCTGGGATGCGCTCCACCGCGTCGTGCCGAACGCGGCGACCGACCGATGGTGCGCCGGCGACCCGCTCGGTCCCCGGTGGGTGCGCGCGCTCTATCGCGTGACCGAGCCGGTGACGCGCCTCCTTCCGCCGAGTCGGGCCGGCCGATTCGTGACGTGGCAACGTCCGGAGCGGCCGTTCTTCACTCCCGTCGGACTCGTGCGCGGCATGGACCC
>JBGOSW010000072.1:0-20045 GCA_041476145.1 Binatia bacterium | reverse complement strand
TACGAGACCGCGGCGCCGGCTCACTCACCAACAGCGACGATGCGAGGTCCGGCAGACCATCCTCGTCCTCGCGCGGGACGGCGGCGCCACGGGAGCTCGAGCCCCAGCGTCAGGAACGTGCGCTCGACGGCTTCGGGCGTGCCCCAGTCGCTCCACCGCATGTCGTCGACCGGCAGGACCGCCAGGTGACGGGGTATCCGGCTCAGGAAGTCGCCCGAGAAGTTCCAGCGTGGAACGCGGTCGTAGCTGACGCTTTCCTGGGCGGTGATCTCGGCGCGCCGCCTGTCGCGAACGAGCGCCAGGAGCTGACGTACGCGAAAGACCATGATGAACGAGTTCCAGAGGGCGCCCCGTTGGAGGAGGCGTTCGGCGCACTCGGCCGACGGCTTCTCATGGAACGTCTTGACGGAGTAGGCGACGGGCGGACGGTCCCGGGGCGACACGATCGGACGTCCCGGCTCGACATAGCCGAGCCCCGGCTCGGCGTGGCTCGGACGGATGCCGAGCAGTGCGATCTTCGACGGCAAATGATCGACGAGATGCGCCGCGCGCTCGACGTGCGCGCGCAACGCCGCCTCGTCGCCGACGTAGTGGTCGCTCGGCAAGAGCACCACAGTCGCCTGCGGGCACCGGGCCGCGAGATGGAGCAGCGCGAACACGATGCCCGGGCCGGTGTCACGGTTGTGGGGTTGGACCAAGACGTTCTGCCGGGGCAGACGGCGGAGCTGCGGTAGGGCGAGGGCGAGGTGGTCTCGGTTCACCACCACGAGGGTCCGCTCCACGGGTATGAGCGGAGCGGTGCGCGCGAGCGTGGCTTCGAGCAGCGACTGGTCGCCGAGAATCCGGCAGTACTGCTTGGGGATCGGGACCCCTGCGATCAGGCGCGTGAGCCCCTCGAGTCGCCTCCCGTCGCCCCCCGCGAGCACGAGCGCCCAGGGCGCCTCGCGTTGTGGTGGTGTGTGCAACGCTGCCTCGCGTGCTCCATGCGGAGCCGCGGGCGAGCCGACGCAGCCGCGTTGCGCGCGCATGTCCACCTCTTCACGCCTCCCTCGCGTGTGCATCCCGTATGCGGTCGCGCTCGTCGCGTCTGTCGTCTGCGTGACACTTCCGACTGGATCGGCACCCCGAGAGTCACTATGGTCACGCGGCGGTGCGAGCCATGGACGACTTCTGGCACCTCCACAACTTCGACTGGCTGAGCGAGCTTTCGACCGCCGAGACCGATCGGCTGCGTCGGCAGTCCGTCCAGCGGACGCACCGTGCGGGCGAGATGATCTTCTCGCCCGAGCCGCATCCGCATTCGGTCTACTTGCTGGAGCGTGGGCTCGTCCGCATCTACCGCCTCTCGGATGCGGGTGCCGAGACCACCTTCGGGTACGTGCGCCCGGGAGAGATCTTCGGCGAGCTGGCGATGTTCTCGAAGGCGCCGCGCGAAAGCTATGCCATCGCCGTCCGTGCGTCGTTCACCTGGCGTCTCCAGCCCGAGGTGATCACGGAGGTCTTGCGGTCGCACCCCGGGATCGGGCTCACCATCACCACGCAGGTCGGCTCACGCATGAAGCGCATCGAGAGCCGCGTCGAGCATCTCGTGTTCCGCTCCGTACCGAGTCGAGTCGCGGGAATCCTGCTCGAGCTGGCGGAGGACTTCGGACACCGCAAGGATGGACGCCTCGTGATCGACCTCGTCATCAGCCAGGAGGATATGGCCAAGCTCGTCGGCGCCTCGCGGCAGGCGGTGAACGTCAGCCTCCGCGAGCTAGAGCGGGAAGGCATCATTCAACGTGACGGCCGGCGGCTCGAGCTCGTGGATCTCGATACGCTGCGCCGGATGAAGGACAGCACGCGGGCTGGCCTGACCGGAGCCGGTTAGGAAGAACAGGTCGCGAAGTCCAGCGTCCGATAAGCAGGATTATGTTAACCTGACTCCCGACCTCGCCGGTGCCGGCCGTTCGCGCCGCACGGCCGCTCGTACCGGTGCGCGCGCTGCCGCAGCCGGCCTCGCCGCCTCCTCGCCACCGCCTTTGAACCGGCTCGCGATGCGCTCGCGCAGTTGTGCGACGGCCTGTGCCGCCGCTTCGTCTTTCGAATTCGCGTTCACCGCGCGTTGGAAGTACGCCATGGCGCTCGCTTCGCGCCCGGCGCGCAACGAGATCGTGCCGAGGGCACGCAGCGCCTCGCCGTCCTCGCGTAGCACTTCGTTGGCGCGGACGAAGAACGCCGCGGCGGCGGTGTAGTCGGCGCGGCCGTAACAAGCACGGCCGAGCCCTTTCAGGGCTGTGCCGTTCAAGGGGAAGATCTTGAGAGCCTCCTCCAGCTGACCGAGGGCGGCTTGCGGGCGGGCGCGGCTCGAGAGGTCGCGCGCCAGCCGAACGAGGTTGTCGCTCTCGGTCTGGAAGTCCGGGAGCTCGACCTTGACGCGCAGGCGATGACCGTTCAGCAAGGCTTGTTTCACGGTCACCCTGGCGCCCAGGTACTCACGCAACGCGCGCCGCATGCCGCGTTCGTCGACGGTCTCGAGGAAGAGTCGCCCGAGGCTGTCGTGCTTGTGGTCGTCGAGATGGATCAAGAGATCGAGCATCTTTTTCATGGCTCACACTCGCTCGTAGGGGTCGAAGAGTTTTTTGTACTCGTCGAGCGCAAAACGGTCGGTCATGCCGGCGATGTAGTCGGCGACGACGCGCGCCTTCGTCTCGCCCGACTCGATCCGTCGGTGGATGTGGGGAGGCATCTGCTGCGGCTCTTCCATGTAGGTCTGGAAGAGATCGGTCATGATCTTCTGCGCCTTCATCGCCATGCGCGTCACGCGATAGTGACTGTACAGGCGCTCGAGCAGGACGCGCTTCAGATGTCGGTTGCGCTCGGCCATCTCCGGGCTGAAGCCGGCGAGACGGACGCGGCACCGGCGCACGTCGTCGAGGGTACGGATGCGATGCTCTTCGATGCGGGCGCGGATCGCCTGGATCATGTCGGTCGCGAGTCGATCGATGATGCGCCGCACGGTTTGATAGCGTTGCACCGACGGGGTCGCATCGGGATGCTGTCGTGTCACCCGCTCATGCGCGTCGTCCCAGAGTTCGACGCCGGCGAGGTCCGCGGGGTCGAGCATCGCCGACTTGAGGCCGTCGTCGATGTCGTGACTGTTGTAGGCGATCTCGTCGGCGTAGTCGACGATCTGCGCCTCGAGGACGGGCTTCACCGCCGGCTCGAATTGCTGCACCAGCGGCCGGTCGTACTCGGACGAGTGTTTGACGATGCCCTCGCGCACCTCCCAGGACAGATTCAGGCCGGGGAAGTCGGGATAGCGTTCTTCGAGGACGTCGACGATGCGCAGGCTCTGCGCGTTGTGCTCGAAGCCGCCGTGCGGCTCCATGAGGCGATTGAGGACGCGCTCCCCCGCGTGCCCGAAGGGCGTGTGCCCGAGGTCGTGGGACAGCGCGACCGCCTCGCCGAGATCCTCGTTCAGACCGAGCGTGCGGCAGAGCGTGCGAGTGATCTGCGCAGCCTCGATCGAATGCGTGAGGCGCGTTCGGTAGTAGTCGCCTTCGTGGTTGACGAAAACCTGCGTCTTGTACTCCAGTCGGCGAAACGCCGAGCTGTGAATGATGCGATCGCGATCGCGTTGGAACGGCAGCCGAAATGTATGTTCAGGCTCGTCGTGCACCCTCCCCCGGGTATCCGAGGAGCGGGTGGCGTAGCTGGAGAGCGTCTCCGCCTCACGGCGTAGCAGCTCGTCACGAAGCGACTGAAGTGACATACGGGAAGCCGAGCGAGGGGCGATCCTACACCCGAGCCCCGACCGCGGGCAACAAAAAGCGGCTCAGAACATGTGATCAGTTGCGACGGGAACGGCAGGGACTGCGGACGGACTACGGATTGATCAGGAAATCGACTGTGGGAACGCGGACGGTCTTCTGAAAAATCAGCGTCTTGACCTCAGAGTCGACCGTCCCGTCCCCATCGGCGTCGATCGTGCAGGTATGGGGCTGATCCGTGTTGATGGCGGTCGTGTACACTTTCACGCGCGCGTGTGAGCCCGGCCTGAGCACCGGTATCGGGCCGGCGAAGGTCGCGATGAACCGGAGGGGCGTGGTCCCGACCGGGATGCTCTTCACCTCGTAGAAGTTGAGGGGCTGCTCGTTGGCGTCGACGAGCCTGATCCGCCCCGCCATGTCACCAGCTGCGATTGGCCCATTGCACGTCGCGACCGAGCGCGGCGGTGGAAACTCGCTGCCGGCGTCGCTCAGAACCTGGCGGGCGATCGGTTGGTAGTTGGCCGAACCCTCCCGTGCTTGGAGCTCGACGACGATGCTCGCGAGCGTCGGCGTCGCTCGGCCGTTCCCGAGCAGCGCCGTCCCAGACACCACCGTGATCGGGCTCTCGAGGCCCTCCGAGCAGTTGCAGGCGAAGGTGTCGATCCGGGCCGTGACACGCAGGGAGGCGCAGGCGAAGGCGCGCTCCTGGAGCGCGAGCAGCGACACGACGAGGGCGAGCACTGCCGCAGCGAGCCGGAGCATAACGGGGCTTGGAGGCAAGAAAAATGCCATGCGGATGGGCGCGGGACTTCGCACCCTTCGGCTCCGTTCTTCGCGGTGAACGCTGGTGTTTTTCGACCCGGTTGGGGGTCGGCCGCCAGCGACGATAAAGCGACCTCTGCTCGCGATACTGCATGGGTCGTGCATACGCGCGCGCTCCCTCGCAAGGCGTGTGGGAAATGCCTACGCCGATCGTCTGACACGCCGTATGTCGTGTGCTAGCCACGGGGCCGTGCGGATCGTGGGGGTCGCCGCCGGCCTGGCGTTCGCCGTCTCGCTCGCCGTGCCGGGCGCGGCGACCGAGCCGGGCTTCGAGGAGACCCGTATTCCCCACCGCGACGCGAGCGGCCGCGCGACGATCGTCGAGATCGATCCGGCGGTACCCGGGGCCCATGCGTTCGTACGCGGCGACGAGCGGTCGGCGCCGGAGCGCGGAGAGCTGAGCCTTCCCTCGCCGGCACCGACGGCGAGTCCAGGCCGAAGTCCCGCGTGACCGCGTTCGGGGCGGTCAGCGCCGAGACGCAGCGCTACTCGAAGAGAGCGTAGTTCAGCGCGCGGTCGAGGTTGGCGTCGAACGTATCGAGGACGCGGTCCAACGCCGCCGGCGTCAGGTCGAGTCGTGCCCAGGCCGCGGACTCGATGCTGCCGATCGTGGGATCGCCGCCGAAGCCGTAGCCGAGTGCACGCACGAGGATGTTCGCGACGTGGACGATTGCCGTCTCGTCGCGAGCGCTGCGCGCCCTCGCCGGCGTGTGATGGAGGACGATCGGCTCGGCGAGCACCACGGGAAAGCGCCAGCGCTCCATCAGCCACGCGGCGATCTCGCTGTGGTCGATGCCGAGGAGCTCGTGCTCGAGCGCGCGGAAGCTGCGGCTCTCGGCCGTCGCGCGCGCGACGATGTGGTCGAAGACGTCCGGCATCTCCTTGTAGAGAACGACCATGCCGAGGTCGTGGAGGAGTCCCGCGGCGGCGACCTCCTCGGCGTTTCCGAGCCCGGTGACGCGGGCGAGCGCACCGGCGGCCGCGGCGCAACCGACCGAGTGTTCGAAGAACCCGCGCAGCCGCACCGCGCTCGGGTCGAAGACGCTCGTCGACAAGACGATGCTGCGAGTCACCGCGGTGCCGAGCATGAGCAATGCCTCGCTCACACGGCTCACCGTCGACTGCGTGCTGTAGAACGCCGAGTTGGCGATACGCAGAACCTGCGCCGTCAGCGCCTGATCGATCTCGATGAGCTGCGTGACGTGATCGAAATCCACCTCCGGATCCTCGAGCGCAGCGACGACGCGTTCGAACAGGCGCGGCAACGTCGGCACCGAACGCAACCGGGCGACGCGTATGCGGAGCGTCGCCTCGTCGAGCGAGCCCGGCGCGCCTGCGATCGGCGTCTGCGCAGCCGGCTCGGAACGCTCCGGTGCAGGGGTCGTCGGCGCCGCGGGTGGCGGCGTCGCGTCGTCGACGGCTTCACCGCGACGCTCCCCGTCCAAGCGCAGCGCACGCTTGCAGAGATGGCGGGTGATCGCGAGCCGCAGCGCCGCGATCGCCTCGTTGGCGGGCTCGCGGTCGAGACGCCGCTCGAGCTCGCGCAGCTGCTCGTCGAGCGGCGTCGTCCGTTCCCAGGGCGCGACGTCGCCGCTGTCAACGACGAGTACGGTTTGCAGTGCGAGCTTGCGGAGGGCACGCACGACGCTCCCCGAGAGCAACGTCCCGCTCCCGACGATCAGGCGGCCGTCCGCGTCCGCGATCGGGCGCGCAAGCCGCATGGACTCGTTCACGAACTCGAGCGGGACTCGAACCGACACGCGAGCACATCGGCGGATTCGCGTCGGAACTTGAGCGGCGCCAGTGCCCCCCTGCCCTCACCCCAATGCCTCGATCGTCGCCTTCATTCGAACGCACGACCCCGGGACTACGAAGAGGAGGTCACACTCACGGACGGTCGACGATCGTCACATCGAGCACGGTACCGATCCCGTGCGGCAGCTCGGTGCGCCGCCATGCGAGGCCGTCCTTGGTCGTGAGGCCGAGGGCGGAATCTCCCCCCAATTCCGAGACCAGGTCGTCGTCGGCACCGCCCGCGAAGACGGTCGAGCCGTCGGGGGCGAGCGCCACGGCGTTCACCCGCCCGAAAGTCGGCACCTCGGCGTCGAAGGACGCCGGTACCCAAGTGTGTCCGCCGTCGGTCGTGTGCGCGACGAACGGACCCGAGAAGGCGGTGTTGGGCGTCAGGTGAATATTGCGCGCGCCGACGATCCAAGCCCGCAAGGGATCGGCGAAGACGAGGTCGCCGAGGGAAAACAGGTCACCGGCTGCGTCGGCGAATGACGCCGTCTCGTCACTCCACGTGCGACCGGCGTCGTGGGAACGGAAGAGAGCTGGAACGCCGATGGAAAAGGGTGCGAGGCCTCCCACGACGACGCCCGCCACCCAAACCTCCGAGTCGCCGATGCAGGCCGCGACGGTCAATCCTGCTGGGAAGCGGTCCGAGATATCGGTCCATCCGGCCGCGTCGCGCCGCAGTGCCAGCGGTCCGTTGAAACCCGAGACGCCGACGACGACTGCGGTCGTATCGCCGGTGAAGCAGACGGCTTTCAGGACGACGAAGTCGCCCGCAGTCTCTTCCGCGAGCGTCGCGAGGCCCCAGTGCGCGCCGGCGTCGGCTGTTTCCAGCACGAGCCTGGCACCCGAGATCATTCCGTCGGTCAAGAGTTCGCCGACGGCAAGCCCGTCGGCGGCCCCGGAGAAGGCGACGGCGTTCAAATGCTCGCCGGCCACCTCGCGCACGATCGACCAATCCGCGCCTCCGGTGGTCGTCTGCACGATGACGCCGTCGCCGACGATGGCGCCGACAGCGGGATTGGCAAACGCGATCGCCCGGAACTCGTGATCGCCGGCGAACGCCGGGTGCCAACGCGCCCCGTGATCATCGGAACGGAGGAGCACGCTTGCGAGCGATGCGGGATCGACGTCACGATGCGCCACCACCCAGATGCGCGCAGACGCCCCCTCGTCGTTACTGCCGCCGCACCCCGACGCGAGCATGATCATCAGAGCCGTGGCCATCGTCCGTCGCATGCGTCCTCTCTCCTGGCCTTGACGAGCGAACCGGCCTCGTCTTTCGGCCCTGGCTGCACGTCAGCGACCCCGGTTGGCCGACGGTCATCACCTGAACGTCGCCGTCGAGACGACGTCGCGGACAGTCGCGGAACTCGCATGTAGTATCCCCGGCGCGATTCGAACGCACGACCCCAGGATAGTCGCTGCTCGAGGGTCGGGTAGTGTCCTAATTTGGGGGCCAGGCCCGACTCAGCTCGATGTGTCGACGCCGTCAGTCTTAGCTTCACAGGCTCGCGCGATCATTGCTTCAACCTCAGCAGAGGTGTTCACCGCATCGAGTCTCACCTCAGGATGGGCGTTGGCAAAGACCCTGAAGATCTCGTCCGCAAAGGCCGGACCGATCGTCTGAACGCCGGCAAAGTTGAGGAAGATGTGCTTGAATTTATCGCCGCGCGCGAGCAAGCGCTTCGCTTGCGATCGCGAGATCAAAGATTCCCCTTCATAGCGGGCGAGTTCTACGGGCACACGTGTTCGCGAAAAGTCATATCCGTCTGCATCAGTGGAAAAATGCGAGAACACCTCCTGTCTTGTTCGAGTAGCCAAGGGGCGGATCTCCATTGACACTACAGTTCCTGGCATTGGAGGTCCGTCGCCCTTCGATTCTAGCAGCCAATCCGCATCGGCGTTGTGCATCAGCGCCAGACCGCCCGACAGGATGCAGAACCCGTCGAACATCCTTGAAGAGAAGAAGATGCCTTCCCCCGTGTGTCGTGTCGGATCCGTCGTAAATTTCCCTTTCGAGAGCTCGAGCACGGCGTGCCGAGGATCCTCGAGCCCCCGGTCCCGCTGAATCTTGTTGAAGATTCCAACGCCCCGATCATCTACGAAGAGATGGATGTTGGCGGCCGTAGTGATCACGCTGAGGCAAGCCTCCGGAGACTCTGAGTGGTCGACGACGTTGTTGAACATCTCTGTGAATCCGTACTCGCAGATCTCAAGGACGTTCGACGCAATCCATGCGCCCAGGTGCGGGGCGATCGTTTCCCGCCATACGGCATGCTCGTTCGTCCCAGCCGCAATCGGGACGACCACTTGATGGTTGGAGAGATCGCGGAGCGCGTACCGCGCGCCCCGTTTCACGCCCGTAAGCTCGATGATACCGCGTCGCCGCAAATCAGAGAGGTGACGATGGATAGTTTGCCTGGAAAGCTCGAATTTCTGCGTAGTTAGGGCCACGATATCCTTCGGATGGGCGCTTACGTTGTCGATGATGTAACGCCCGACCTCGTCAGTTTGCCAAAGCCTTGTACTCTTCATGCATGCCTTTGTAACTCAATCCTTGACTGTTTGTCAACTTGTGCGCTATAGATTGTCCCAACGTACCGGGCCGGTTGGCAGGGCGTTGTCGGAGGTAGCAATGGCGAACATCCTCAAGCTGGAAAAGCAGGTCGCTGTAATCTCGGGCCTGGTCGAAGGCGCGTCAGTACGCTCGATCGAGCGTATGACCGGCGTGCATCGCGACACGATTCTCCGTCTCATGGTGCGTGTCGCAAATGCATGCGCCGCCTACAGCGATCGCACCCTCCGCGATCTTCCCTGTACCCGCATCGAGTGTGACGAGATTTGGGCCTACGTCGCGAAGAAGAACCGTAACGTGACCATGGACGACAATCGGTGGCTCGTGGGCGATCAGTACACATTCATCGCGCTCGATCCCGAATCGAAGCTGATCCCGTGCTGGCTGGTGGGGAAGCGGACGGCGGCCAACACGCTCGACTTCATGCTCGATCTAAAGGCGCGGCTTCGGAACCGCGTGCAGCTCTCGACCGACGGCTTCGAGCCGTACGTCAATGCGGTCGAGGCTGCCTTTGGTCGCGATGTCGACTACGCGACCATTGTCAAAGCCTACGAGGAACAGCCTGCCGGCCGTGGACGCTACAGCCCGCCTCGCATCGTGTCCGTCGACAAGGATGAAAAGATGGGATGGCCGAACATGGACGCCGTCTCGACATCGCTCGTCGAGCGCCAGAACTTGACCGTGAGAATGCAGGTCAGAAGGCTCACCAGATTGACCAACGCGTTCAGCAAGACGCTCCCCAACCTGCGAGCAGCGCTCGACCTGCACTTCACGCACTACAACTTCGTGCGCTTCCACCGCTCGATCCGCTGCACGCCGGCGATGGAAGCGGGGATCGCCCCGAGTGCGCTCACGGTCAAGGACCTGGTAGAGATGGCCGCATGAGCGAGCAAGATCGCCTGCGGCGCGCGATCCGTGATCTTCACGGATGCGAGAGCAATTTCATCCGCTCGGAGCACGTGCGCGAAACATTCGAGGGGCAAGGCGTATGGGAGGGTGACGTCGAGGTGTTCGCGCTGGTCGGGCACCCGCACGCAACGCTGGCCTACGCGTGGGCACACGAGACCGACAAGGGAGGTCGACGCTTTGTGGCGGTGCTCGCGCTACCGCCGGTCAAGACGGCGACCGATGCCGTGCGCGCAGCGATCGTTGCCGAACACCAAACAAGGGAGAAGTGAAGATGGACTGCGACAAGTGTGGATCGAGGGAGAAGAAACAGGCGAGGCCGACTCGATCGGCAGGTAGAACTGTGTCGGGATTTCCCATCGGGTGTCACCTACTCGAATGCGGGCATGCCTGGCACTTGGCGGTGTCGACCGCGATCAACGAGGGGGTGATGCCGCGTGCCGGCTTGAGCGAGTGCGACTGCGCCGACTACGAACCGCCTCCGTCAAATTAGGACACTACCGAGGGTCGCCGCGCGCTCGACACGGGCCGGCAGCTTGTGCCATCGACTGATTCACACCCCATGGCGCGCCCTGTCGTTCGTTACGCCGCGACCGCCGACGGGCTCGAGATCGCCTATCAGGTCTGGGGCGACGGCCCGATCGACGTCGTCATCGTTCCCGGCCTGACGTCGAACGTCGACCGGAACCCGGATTACCCGATCTACGGCGGTTATCTGCGGCGGTTCCCGCGCTTCGCCCGCACCATCGTGCTCGACCGCCGCGGCGGCGGAATCTCGGATCGCGAGGTCGGCAGCGGGAGCGCCGAGGACCGCATGGACGATGTCCGCGCCGTCATGGACGCGGTCGGCTGCGGGCGGGCCGCTTTGCTCGGTCACGTCGACGGGGGCGCGATCGCGATACTGTTTGCGGCCACGTATCCCGACCGTGCGTCTGCGCTCGTCCTCATCGAGACGCCGGCGCGGGTACTCGCCGCACCCGACTACCCGGTAGGGATTGCCGCGGCGGAGGTGCAGGACTTCATCGCTGCCATCAGCGCATTCTGGGGGACGGGCCGGGGGACGTTCCTCATTACGTCCGACGCGGCCGATGCGGAAGCGGCCGTCGAGGCGCTCGGCACGTTGGAACGCAGCGTCGGAACGCCCCGCGCCATGGTTCGCCAGTATCAGTTCGCAATCGAATTCGACCTGCGCGCGGTGTTGCCGCTCATCGACGTGCCGACGCTGGTGATGCACTCGCCGCACACACCGTGGCCGGAAGGCCAGGCCCGGTACACCGCCGAGCACATCCGCGGGGCGCGCTACGTCGACATGCCCGGCTTCGCGAGCTGGGACGCCGTCAAGCAGGACGCGTTCTGCGACGTGATCGAGGAGTTCCTCACGGGACAGCGCCCGCCCGTCGGCGACGTCGATCGCGTTCTCGCCACGGTGTTGTTCACCGACATCGTGGACTCGACCCGCCGCGCGACCGAGCTCGGTGATCGGCGCTGGCGCGGCGTGCTCGACGCGCTCGACGCGCGTGCCGCCGCCGAGGTCGGCCGCTTCCGCGGCCGGGTGGTGAAACAGACCGGGGACGGCATGCTCGCGACTTTCGACGGCCCGGCGCGCGCCATTCGCTGTGCCGGAGCGGTGGCCGACGCGGCGCGCGGGCTCGGCCTGGAGGTGCGGGCCGGTCTGCACACCGGCGAGATCGAGCTGCGCGGCAGCGATGTCAGCGGGCTCGCGGTCCACATCGGGGCGCGCATCGCCGCGCTCGCAGGCCCCGGTGAGGTGCTGGTCTCGAGCACCGTCCGCGATCTTGTCGTCGGTTCAGGACTCGAGTTCGACGAGCGCGGCGAACATGAGCTCCGTAGCATCGACGGCCGCTGGGGGCTGCTCGCGGTGCGCCCGGATCGGGGCATGCGCGCGTAGTTTCCGCGCATGTCGTTGTCAGATCCCGATGAATGCAAACGGAAAGTGCCCCCGGCGCGATTCGAACGCACGACCCCAGGATTAGGAATCCTGTGCTCTATCCACCTGAGCTACGGGGGCTCAGCCGCGAAGTCAGCGAGGTAGCGTAGTCCTGCGCGCTCGTCCATCCCGAATCTTACCATTTTCTGTTTCTTACCCACTTCGCTTACCAAAGAGGCAAGTCGATGACCCATGTCGACGTCGTGCGGGTGCTCTACTTCTTCGGGCCGGCGTATGCCGCCGACGTGAGCCCGATCATCGTGGCGCGTCTCCTTCCGCGGTACGACCTCGCCATCGACGGAGGCAAGATGTTCCGCGGCCGGCGGCTTCTTGGCGGTCACAAGACCTGGAGGGGGCTTTTCGCAGGGGTGCTCGCTGCCGTCATCGTCTGGGAGGCGCAACGAAGCCTCTACGGGTTGGGTATCTTTCGCGCATTCGCGCTCGTCGACTACAGTGCCGAGCCGGTCGTGCCGGGACTGCTCATGGGACTCGGTGCCGGCGCTGGCGACGCCTTCAAGTCGCTGCTCAAACGGCAGATGAGCATCGCGCCGGGCGCAACCTGGCCGGTGTTCGACCAGCTCGACTTTTTCCTCGGTGCGGTGGCGTTGGTCTCGTTTGTCCATGTGCCGCCTCTCGATGTCGTCCTTGCGATGCTCCCCATCGTCTTCCTCGCCGACATCGCGGCGACGACCATCCTTTGCCGCCTCGGCCTGAAGGACAGCTGGCTGTGAACGAGATCGGGCGCGACACGTGCGAGTCGGCGAAACCGGAACCCCCGCAAGATTGTGCAGGGATACTACCTCCAAGGGACCGGATTTCTGGTTGCCTGCTCACTCGGTTTGGACCCGCCCTTGGCCCAGTACGTGCTTCCGACAGTCTCGATCGAAACACCGTAAGGAGAAAAACCATGCTGAACCTTCGCCGAATTTCCCTCGTGGGCGGAACCCTCATCGTCTGTATGGCCACCGGGGCCGCCGCCAAATCGAATCCCGATGCGTGCAAGGCGACGACGTCGCATGCCTTCGACGCTTGCAAGTCGGGCGCGCACAGCGACAAGTCCCTCGCGTCGGGCAAGTGTGACAACGTGCCCGACCCGGTGACACGTAAGGCCTGCGTTCAGCAAGCCGCGAGTGATCTGAAGGACGCGCTGCAGTCCTGTTCAGACGCGCGCGATTTCCGCAAGGCGGCGTGCACTCGGCTGGGGCGAGACCCCTACAGCCCCGTGATTGATCCCGCGAATTTCGTCGCGACGATCGACAATCCGTTCATGACGCTGACCCCCGGTACGACCTTCATCTACGAAGGGCAAACCGCGGAGGGCCTCGAACACAACGAGGTCTTCGTGACCCACAATACGAAGGTGATCGACGGGGTCACCTGCGTCGAGGTTCTGGACACGGTGAAGATCAACAACGACCTCACGGAGCAGACGCTCGATTGGTTCGCACAGGACACGGATGGCAACGTCTGGTACTTCGGCGAGAACTCGGAAGAGCTCGCCGGCAGCCTGGTCGTCAGTCTGAGCGGCTCTTTCCAGGGCGGCGTCGACGGCGCCGCACCAGGGATCGTCATGAAGGCCCATCCCGCCGTCGGCGACTTCTACCGCCAGGAGTTCGACCTCGACAACGCCGAAGACCTGGCGGAAGTTCTCAGCCTGAACGAATCGGCCACCGTGGCCGCCGGCTCGTTCGATCATTGTCTGGAGACCGAGGAAACGGAAGCGTTGGACCCAGGCGCGCTCGAGCACAAGTTCTACGCCGCGGGGACGGGAAACGTGCTGGTCCTCGACTTGGTTAGCGGCGAGAGATTGGAGTTGGTGCAGGTCACGCACTGAATCACCGTCGGTTGCCTGGAGGATCAGCACGCCGCAATAGGCGGCGGTCCGGCGACGATCGTAAGCGGACTGCAGATTTCGGCACGGTTCCGCTGATTTCTGCAGCACCGGGGGGTTAGCCCCGGCATCGCTGGCGGCCCTACATGGCTTTGGCGGTGGTCGTGTCCGGTTCGGACCTTGCTTCGGCTCTCCTCGATGCTCGGTCCACAGCCCAGCTACGACCGCCACCTCTGAGGCGAGCCATGCCTGCCCTGGAGCGGTTGACCCACGAGGTAGGGGAATACCAACGCTTGCCGCGCGGGATTCCGCGGGAACCGGCTGGCACCGTCGACGAGCGCGGGGATGAGCTCGCCGGCAGCACCGCGCGCCCCGACCTACATCGGCGGACCACAGACCGCGCCGTACGCGTGCGCGTGGAGAGGACTCGATGAAACGGACGCTGCTGCTGAACCCGCCCTCGTACGACGATTTCGACGGCGGCGCGGGGTCGCGATACCAAGCCACGCGCGAGGTGTGGTCGTTCTGGTATCCGACGTGGCTCTGCTACCCGGCGGCGATGATCCCCGGCAGCCGCGTGCTCGATGCGCCGCCGCTCGGCATCGGGGTGCCGGAGACCGTCGAGATCGCGCGTGACTACGAGCTCGTCGTGCTCCACACGAGCACGCCGTCCTTTCGTCTCGACGCCGACACGGCGGCGCGCATCAAGGCGGCGCGCCCCGACGTGACGATCGCGTTCGTCGGCGGGCATCCGACGGCGGAGCCCGACGGATCGCTCCGCGAGGCGCCGGCCGTCGACTGCGTCATTCGGAAAGAGTTCGACCACGCCGTCGTGCAGTTGGCCGAGGGGCGCCCGCTCGCGGAGATTCCCGGCGTCAGCCATCGCGCGGGCGCCGAGGTGGTCCACAACCCGGAATCCTCGCCGCTCGACTCGGCGGCGCTCGACGCGCTGCCGTTCGTGACCGACGTCTATGCACGGGACCTCGACTACACGAAGTACAACAGTCCGTACTGCCACTACCCCTACGTGTCCCTGTACACCGGCCGCGGCTGCCCGGCGCGCTGCACGTTCTGCTTGTGGCCCCAGGTCACCACCGGCCACAGCTACCGGACGCGGTCGCCGGAGAGCGTGTACGAAGAGGTCCGGCGGATGCCGCGCCTCTTTCCCGAGATGCGCGAGGTCTTCTTCGACGACGACACCTTCACCGCCGATCCGGAGCGTGCATGCGCGATCGCGAAGCGCATCGGGCCGCTCGGCATCACCTGGTCGACGAACTCGCGTGCGAACGTCGATCGCGAGACGTTGAAGGTGCTGAAGGACCACGGCCTGCGTCTGTTCGTGATCGGCTACGAGAGCGGCAACGAGTCCATCCTGCGCGGCATCAAGAAGGGCGTCGGCATCGAGCGTGCGCGCCGCTTCACGCGCGACTGCCACGACCTCGGCATCATGATCCACGGCACGTTCATCCTCGGCCTGCCCGGCGAGACCCGCGAGACCATCGCGGAGACGATGCGGTTCGCACGCGAGATGAACCCGTCCACGATCCAGGTGTCGCTCGCCTCGCCGTACCCGGGAACGTACTTCTACGACTGGGTGCGCGACAACGGGTATCTGGCGGTGGACCAGATGGTCGACACGAGCGGCTATCAGAAGTGCGCGGTCAGCTATCCGTCGCTCTCCGGGGAGGAGATCTACGCCGCGGTCGAGCGCTTCTACCGCAACTACTACTTTCGTCCGTCGTACATCGTCGGCAGCGTCCGAAAGATGATGCGCGACCCACGCGAGCGGCGCCGGATGCTCGGGGAGGGCCGCGACTTCCTCCGGACGATGTGGCACCGGCGCCGCGGCGCGACGCCGCAAGTCACGAGTCCGGCGGCATCCTTCCGATGATCATCACGACGCTGCTCGCGGCTGTGCTCATCGTCGCCGCCGTATACGCCGCCGCCGTCGTGCTGGTCGCGCTGCGATTCCGGCGCTGTTGCGTTACCCATGACCGCGACGCGAAGGTCGGCGGAGAGCTCGGCGTCTCGATCCTGGTGCCGCTCGAAGGCGCCGAGCCGGGGCTCCTCGAGAATCTCGCCGCGTACTGCCAGCTCGACCATCGCGGCGCGGTGCAAATCGTCGTCGGCAGTCTCGATCCCCAGGATCCCGCACTGGCGACGGCGCGCGCGGCGGCCGCGCGCCACCCCGCGGCGGAGATCGCGATCGTCGCGGGTGCGAAGAGTCTCGGTCCGAATCGCAAGGCGTCGCTGCTGGTAGCGCTGGCCGCGACGGCGCGCCATCCGATCATCGCCGCCGTCGACAGCGACGTGCGCGTGCCTCGCGACTATCTGAGCCGGATGCTCCCAGCCCTCCTCCGCCCCGGCGTCGGCCTGGTATCCTGTGTGTACCGCGCGCCCAGTCGACGGACGTTGGCGCAGGCATACGAGGCGCTCTGCGTGAACACCGATTTCTGTCCCTCCGTGGTGCTCGCAAGCGCGCTCGGCCGACGCGACCTCGCACTCGGCGCAAGCATTGTTCTCCGCAAGAGCACGTTGCAACGCGTCGGCGGGTTCGCGGCGCTCGTCGACTATCTCGCCGACGATCACCACCTCGCCGAGGTCGTAAACGCAATCGGGCAGAGCGTGACGCTCGCACCGTGCGTCGTCGACAGCGATCCCAATCCGGCGACCGTCGTCGCGGCGCTCAGGCACCAATTGCGATGGGCACGTACGGTCCGTGCGTGTGCGCCGTGGGGGTACTGCGCAAGCATCCTGACCCATGGCGTGACATTCGCCGTCGTCGCGCTCGCGCTCGGTCCCCGCCTGCCGCACTGGATGGGCACCCTCGCGGCGCTCGTCTTGATGCTACGGATCGCAGCGGCGATCGCGGGCACATGGGCGCTCGGTGCGCGCATCGACGCGACGCTCGTGCTGCTCCCTTTGCGTGACCTCGTCGCCACGGCGATCTGGTGCACGAGCTTCGCGGGCAACCGCGTCGAGTGGAGAGGGCGGCACTTCCGGCTGGGGCCCGAAGGGCATTTGCGGCCCGACGACGCGCGGGCCGGTCGCTCGGACGTTGCCACCACCGCTGGCGCGAGCGCCGTTCTTCGTTCTCCGTCCGAAAGCCGCACACCGCGTCCGAATCCATCCTGGCGTGGCCAGATCGCGAGCTAAACGCGACTCCGTGGACACACGATGATCAAGGCTGCGTCGACTACGTGAGTCCGAGAGCCGGCGCCCGTAGAATGCGCCGAACCACTCGATTCCTTCGAAGCATCGCCGTCGCGTTGTCGCTCTCTGTTGCGTGTCCGTGCGCGCGTCCACCAACCGCCGCTGCCGACGATGTGAGCGTGCAGGAGCACGTGAAGCGCTTCGTCCGCGACGGCACCTATCTCGCAGCTTCCCCGCTGCGACTGAGCCTTGGCGACCTCTTGCCGCTCGCCCTTGTGGGCGGCGCGATCGGCGCGACGATTGCGTACGACGGCCAGCTCCACGATCGCATGGCGGGACTGCGGCAGTGGGGCGGTGCGAACGACCTCACGACCGCCGGCGACGTGCTGCAATTCGGCGGTGTCATCGGCGGCGCGGGCATGTATGCCTACGGGCACTTCGCGGACGACGATCGCGCCCGCGATCAAGCCTGGGCGCAGGCGGACGGCGCGTTGTGGGCATTCGCGGCGACGGAAGCGTTGAAATACACGATCGGACGTGAACGCCCGGACACGGGACATCCGCATGCATTCCTCCCGTTCAGCGGCAATACCGCGCTGCCCTCCGGGCACACCGTACCCGCGTTCACGGCGGCGACGATTGCGGCCGAGGAGTACCCGTCGCTCACGACGGCGGTCCCGCTCTTCGCACTCGCGACCGCTGTCGGCGTATCGCGGATCGCAGCCGACGAGCATTGGACGGGTGATGTTCTCGCCAGCGCGGCGCTCGGCATCGTGATCGGTCACCTACTTTACCGCGTACACGCCCGTCCGTCGGATGACTGGAGCATGGATGTCCGGTCGGGCCTGGTGCAGATCACCCGGCGCTGGTGATCTGCTGCTCGTCGCCGGTCGGCCTCGGGCGCGCTCGGCGGCCGGCACCGCCGAGGCAGTGAGTCCCGTCGAGCCCGTTGTTGGCGACGTATCGCGTGCCGCCCTGCTGGGGGCAAGGAACGATGCGAGCTGAGAGTCACGCTTCCTCTTCCGCGCTGGCGTCGCGGCTGATGGGCCTTGACGTACGGACGAGTCCTTTGGGAAGCTCCAACGCAATGGGCGATCCTGGTGCACATCCTCCCGGCGCCGCCAGGGGCGCTCTCGACCGCGCGCGACTGCGGCTGATCGCGCACCGCCTGCCTCGCTTCGCTGCAGCGTGGCTCCTGCTTTCCGCCCTGTGGCGGACCACCCTCGTCGTGGAGGGACGGTTATCGGTAGTCTCTGCCGTCCTCGGGTTCGCCGCCCTCGCCGCTCTCGTTCTGGTCGCCGCACAGGTCTGTCGTACCGATCCCGTCGCACGTCGCGTGCGGCCCGTCGCTCTCGGCACCTGCCTGCTGCTTGGCGTGGCGAACGCGATCCTTACGCTGGAGACCGGCGGCTCGCGCGAGGTACTCGGCTTCGTGCTGTCCACGGTCGGCATCAGCGCGGCGGTCACCTTCGGGTGGGGCTGGTGGTGGGGGTTCGCCCTCGCGGTCGGGTTCGTTGCCACTTGGGCGACGGCGGCACCGTTCCTGGCATCCCTCGTCCGGCCGATAGAGGGCACGATGGGGGTCGCCGTCGGAGTCGCGGTATCGCTGGGAGCCGCCGAGCTCTACGCGCGCAGCTTCGGACACAGCTGGCGCCAGCAGCGGCAGAAGCGACGGGCTCTCCGCAAACTTGCCGCCGCGTACCACGCCTATCGCGACCTCGCCGAGAAGGCCCCTGCCCTCATCTACACGCATGATCTCGACGGTCGGCTCACCTACGTCAACGAAGCGTTCGTCAAGTACGTCGGTTTCCCAGCCGCCGAACTCATCGGGCGATGCGTGTACGATATGGTGTCGAAGGATCACGAGAATCCGGATCCGCGTACTGTGACTGCGCGTCTCGTTGCGGGCGAGCAGATGCCACCCCAGCTCCTCGCGGTCGGGGGGGGTGAGGCCCCACGCATACTCGAGTGCGTCGCCACCGCGATCGGCGACGCGACCGGTAGGATCGTCGGCGTGAACGGGATCGCCCGCGATGTCACGGCGCGCGTGCGTGCCGAACGAGCGCGCGCTGAGCGCGGACGCATCGACGCGTTCAGCGCCGAGGTCGCCACCGCCCTTGCCAGCGATGCGCCCCTCGAGACAACCCTACAGCACTGCACCGAGGCGATGGTGGTTCATCTCGGTGCTGCCCTCGCCCGTCTCTGGCTGATGGCCGAGGGGCAGACACTCGAGCTCAGGGCGAGCGCGGGCCTCTATACGCATCTCGACGGTCCGCACAGTCGCATTCCCGTCGGTGCGCTCAAAATCGGGCTTATCGCGAAGGAACGCACTCCACACCTCACCAACACCGTGATCGGCGATCCGCGCGTGCACGACCAGGAGTGGGCCACACGAACGGGCATGGTCGCGTTCGCGGGCTATCCGATTCTGCTCGGGGAGCACGTGCTCGGCGTCGTCGGCATGTTCGCCCGCCGCGCGCTTGGGACCGAGGTGCTCGCGGCACTCGCCGCCGCCACCAACGTCCTCGCGCTCGGCATCGATCGCAAGCGTGCTGAGGCAGCGCTGCGGATGTCCGTCGAGGAACTTCGCTGTCGGCAGCTCGATCTGCGCCGACTCGCGCAGCAGCAGGCGACGATCCGTGAGGAGGAGCGCAAGCGGGTCAGCTTCGATCTCCACGACGACGTATGCCAGGATCTCGTGGGTGTCAGTATCCTGCTCGAGTCGCTGCGGGGGAACTTGGCGCCGCTACCGCCCGAGGCGACGGCGCAATTCGAGCGCGTCGGGCGGTGTCTAGCAGGGGTAATCGATCACATGCGTGTGCTCGCCCGCGACCTGCGTCCCATGCTGCTGCGCGACCTCGGGCTGGAGGAAAGCCTGCGCTCACTGACGAAGGGGGTGGAGTCTGCGCGCACCACGGTGCGCATCGTATGCCCGACCCCGATTCCACACCTCGACGAAGACACTGAGATCGGCCTCTACCGGATCGCGCAAGAGGCGCTCGCGAACGCCCAACGTCACGCGGACGCGCGCGAGGTCGTCGTCACGCTCACGGTCGAGGAGGACACGCTGCGCCTTGAGGTGCGCGACGACGGTTGTGGTTTCGTGCCCGGGGAACAAAAGCGTTCGGGCGGGCTCGGCTTGCTCAGCATCGAGGAGCGCGCGCTGGCGTTGGGCGGACGGTTGTCGGTGTCGTCGCGGCCGGGCGTCGGAACGACGATCCGCCTCGAGTACCCACTCGTCAACCGCACCCCCGCGACGGC
>JBGOSW010000071.1:0-21002 GCA_041476145.1 Binatia bacterium | reverse complement strand
GTACTCGCTGAAGCGGAACATCGTCAGCACCATGCCCTCGGCCTGGAGGTGGAGCGTGGTGGACGATTCGGAGAAGCTGTCGGCGTCGCGCAGGAACTTGAGGTTGAGCTCGTTCTGCGGGCTCGCCTTCATGAGGCCGTAGCCGGTGGTGAGCGCGCGCTTGCGGAAGACCTCGGCGTGGCGCGCCTCGTCCATGACCTGCGTCGCGATGAAGTTCTTCACCTCGAAGAAGTCGGCGTTGAGACGACCCATCCACTTGGCGGGAACGTCGGTCGCGATCATCTCGACTTCGGTGAGGAAGGTGAGGAGCTGCGAGTACGCGCGCGCGATGTCGTCGGGGAGCTCGACCTTCATGAGCTCCGCCCACGGCACGTCGGTGGTGGCGTTCCACTGCCGCGACATCGCCTCCTCGTAGTAGCCTTCGACGTTGTAGGCCCAGACCTCGCTCTTGCGATTCACCTCGGCCTGGAGATCGGGACAGCCCTCGGGGATCTCGGCGCCGCGCGGCGCGAAGCCACGGTTCTCGCGCGCCAGCTCCGGCATCGCGCTGTAGCCGTAGCCAGGCACGTCGAGGTCGCGGAAGGTGAGGCCGCGGCGCGCGTTCTGCGGCTTGCACTCGACGTGTTCGGTCGCCGCGCGCATCCAGGAGAGATCGAGCTCGCCGGTGCGCAACGTGTATTGCCAGCGGTCGAGGAAGTTCTCGTCCGCGAGAAAATCCTTGGTGCTGAGATAACTCATCAGGGTCCCCGCGGCTCAGGCCGCCGGCGCCGCGCGCCGCGCCGCGCCCTCGTACGTGACGCCGTCGAGCGTCGCCGCGAGATCGAAGAATTGCTGCACACTCTCCGCGAAGCGGTAGAGCTTGTCGTGTCCGTCGGGGTCGTCGTAGCGCAAGGTGAGCTGCTCGCCGAAGTGCGTCAGCGTGTTGATCGAGTGCGCGACGTCGGCGCCGCCGTTGCGGCGGATGTTCTCGAACATCTCGTGCCACACGCTCGCCTTGCCCTCGAGCACGAAGTCGACGTGGAGGCGCGTGAAGTCGGGTACCTCCTCCGCGCGCGTACACTCGAAGACCTCGAACACCAGCACGAAGAGGCGCTCCGCACCGCCGTCGTCATCGAGCAGAACGCGGATCCCGATCGTCGCGTCGAAGAACCCGAGACTCCGGAACCGGTCGTGCGCCCCCGCCATCGCCGCGGCGAGCGCTTGGAAGAATGCCCCGGACGGGAATGTGACGGACATAGCGTGCCCTACGAGGACCCGACGAAGAAATACTACGGGCCGCCGTGGCGCACGGTCAAGGCGCGAACGTGATGCGATCGTCCGCAGCGTCTCGCGTAGAGCTGTGGCGACTTGGGGCCGATCGAAGTGGCGGACATCCTTCCGTCACCACTGTGACGCCATTTTGTCCGGTGCTGCCCGCTGGCCCGCTGCCGCGAAGGTGCATCGGAATGGAGCAAAAAATCGCACGTCGGATGGTCGAATGTTCTTGTCACGACGATCGCGTCCTTCGTATGCACACAACGATAACCGCGCCTTATCAATGCCACGAACGAGGACGCTGTGAGAGGTGGACCATCCGCCGAAGCCCGAGCCGGCCGCCGTCACCTCGACGTTGCCACCACAGCTGAAGCGTACCGACGAAGCTCGGAAGGAATTCGGAAGGAACCCGGTCGGCTTTCCACAGGAGCCGCACGATCAGGAGGAAGGCCATGAGGAACGAGAGTGCCGATGTGAGTGGGACGCGAACCTCGCGCACGGCGCTCGCCGCGGTCGGGGCGCTGGCGCTGCTGGTCAATGCCAGCGTGGCCTCGGCGCTCAATCCGACGCCCGTCCAGTTCTTCTACATGCCGTTCCCCGAGGACCAGCTATTGCAGGGCCTCCAGGCAATAGAGTCCGGTGGCCCGAGCGTCGCACCCACCAACCCGGTCACGACCTACATCTCGATCGCCGCGATCGCCAACAACACGATCATCTACTACGATCAATGGGAGAACGGTTACGATCCCGACATCGCCAACCCGCTGAATCTGTACAACGTGGGAAACCCGGGTGGCACGCAGATCTGGGGCGACGGGAATCCGGCGAACGGGGCGCCTCCCGGACACTGCGTGGCGGGTGCCAACGCGAACGCGATCTGCGCGGTGAACTCGCAGTGCCCATCGAGCACCTGCAACGTGCCCCCCGATCTCATCAATGCGGGAACGGTCATAATCCTGAACAACAACGTCACGACCACCAATCTTCTCGCGATCGACTTCGATGGTGGGGACAAGATCGCGGCAACCAAGACGATCGCCGTGACCCATACTGCCTGGGCTGCCGGTTCGGGCTCTCTACTGGCCGGATCCGTCGAGGTGTTCGATACCAACAACTGGGGAACGGACTACCTCGCTCCGGTGGGCCAGGACATCCCCGACGCGACCGATCACCAAATGTTCGAGTACACCAGTCTGGCGATCCAAGCAGGCGAAGGGGGAGCCACCATCCAGATCGACAAGGATGCGAACGGAGTCTTCGAGACGACGCAAACCCTGAACGAGGGGGAGAGCTACTTCGTGAATGGGGGCGTCAATGTGGGAGGAAGGGTCATATCCGACAAGCCCGTGCAGGTGGACATTCTGACCGGCGACATCGCATCGAACTACGAGAGCCGGGATTCAGCGCTCTTGCCGACCGACCTATGGGCCACTAGTTCCTACACGCCGGTCTCGACCGCGGCTGGGCCAGTCCAGGGCGTCAACGGAACCGCCACGACGGTGTGGCTGTACAATCCGGCGGCCACTTCGATCACCGTCCAATACACGACGCGGGACGGGCTCGGGAACCTGACGACAACGCCGCTTACGGTTCCTGGCGGTGCACATGGCGGATATCTCCCGCAAGTCATCCCCGACGGGTATGGCGCGCATTTCTCCACATCTGGAGCAAAGTTCTACGCCTTCTCGACCACCAACTCGACCGATACCGCTACCAGCGGCAACCAGGCATGGGACTGGGGGTACACGCTCGTCCCCGAGGATTCGCTGACGCCACAGGTACTCATCGGCCTCGGTATCGGTCGCGATCCGACGTCCCCCACCAATCCCAGCGAAAACGGCAATCCGGTCTGGGTCACGCCCGTCGGCAATGGCGATACCCCGGTCACGGTCTATGTCGATTTCGACGCCAATCCCGCCACCGGCCCCCTCACCGACATCAACGGCAACAAGTACGACGTCGCACTGAGCCTCAAGGAACTCGAGCGGGCCAAGATCTACGACACGGCCGATCGCGACCAGACCGGGATGCTCGTCTACGTCCTCACGCCCGGCGTCAAGCTGGCGGCGGCGTGGGGACAGGACCCGACGACGGCGACCGCCGCCGCCCCGGGCCTGGATGTGGGGACGGGGGTACCGCCCCTCCCGCTGTTCTCGGCCGGCAAGAACGGCACTCTGGCCGTCGACAATGATGGGGACGGGTTCATCAGCCCCGGCGACGTGCTGCTGTACACGATCTCCGTTCCCAACATCAGCCGTGCGCCCGTACCGGATATCCTACTGAAGGACGGCGTACCGGCAGATACGACGTACGTTCCGAACAGCACTTTCTTCAAGAATGCGTTCGGGGTCACGACGCCGATTCCCGATGACGGCGTGGGGACGGCCTTCCCGCTCGACGGCAGCGGCGTCATCCTCGACTCGATCAGCGCGCTTCCCGTCGGCGGATCATACGAGGTGACCTTCAAGGTCACGATCGACAGCTTCGTCGACTTGACGCCTGGCACGTCGGAGATCCTGAACACGTGCTCGGCTAGTGCCGTCGGCACCACGGTCAAATGCCCCGACATGACACCCCTCAACGGCTGCATCGGCGACTTCGTCTGGAACGACCTCGACGGCGACGCAGTGCAGGACGGCGGCCCCGAGACGGGCATCTCTGGAGTGACCCTCGAGCTCTACTCCGATGTCAATGGGGATGGCCTCCTCGATGGAGGCGATACGCTCATCGGCACCAAGACCACCAATGGGGGAGGCGGCTATCGGTTCACCGGCGTCTTGGCCGGCAAGTACATCGTCAACGTGGTCAGCGCGCCCCCTGGCTACGGTCTGACCACCGCCAACGACCCCACGGCCGTCAACCTCGCGGGTGGAGACTGCCGCCTCAACGTCGACTTCGGGTATCGACTGCTCCCGACGCCGACGCCGACGGCGACGCTCACGGCCACGCCGACGGCAACGGCGACCGTCACGGCCACGCCGACCGCCACACCCACCGCGACACTCACGGCCACGCCCACCGTGACACTCACAGCCACACCCACCGCGACACTCACAGCCACGCCGACGGTGACGGCGACCGCCACGGCCACGCCGACCGCGACGCTCACAGCCACGCCGACGGTCACGGCGACCGTCACGGCCACGCCGACGGTGACGGCGACCGTCACGGCCACGCCGACGGTGACGGCGACCGTCACGACTACGCCGACGCCGACGGCGACGCCCACGGCCACGCCGACGCTCACAGCAACGCCGACGGTCACGGCGACGCCCACAGCCACGCCGACGGTGACGGCGACCGTCACGGCAACACCGGCGTTGACGGCGACACTCACGGCCACGCCGACGCCGACGTTGACGGCAACGCCCACGGCCACGCCGACGTTGACGGCGACGCCGACGTCGACGGCGACCGTCACAGCCACACCGACGTCGACGGCGACGCGCACGGCCACGCCGACGGCGACGGCGACGCGTACGGCCACGCCGACCGCAGCCGCGGCGACTCTCGCCGCCACGCCGACCCCGAGCGCCACCCCGAACTGCGGCGACACCGTGGTGGCTCCTCCGGAGACCTGTGATCCGCCCGGATCCGTTCAACCGGGCGGCCAGATGTGCCGCGTCGATTGTACGTTCTGCGGTGACGGCGTGGTGCAAATGTCCGACGGCGAGACGTGCGACGACGGCAACACGGTGTCGGGATGCCAGCCCGACAAGCCGCAGAGGCCGCTCGACGACTGTCTGAACAACTGTCAGGAGCCGCTTTGCGAGGATCCCGCGAAGATCAAGCTCAACCCCGCCGGGCAAGACGCCCTTGGCGCGCACGGGCGTCTGATCGCGACGACGGACGTCGACTTCAACAGCGGGGACTTTCGCGTCAAGATCTTGCGGCGCGTCTGCTCGCACGACGCGACCGTACTCTGCGGGACGGATCAGGAGTGTGACGCGCTCTCACCCGGCTCGACCTGCACGGCGAGCGGCGACGAGAGCATCGTCTTCGATCTGACGGTGCCCGGGCAAGCGCTGGGGCACAAAGGTTCCCAACCACGGTGGCGGTATAAGAACTACCAAGCGAAGACGGAGGGTGGGATCTACACGGTCGCGATCAAGGGAAAGATGGCACGCAAGAGCTGCGCCGGTGGCGCGCGTGACGGCGTCAAGTGCACGACCGCGAGCGAGTGCCCTGCCGGGGTGTGCTTCGGCTTCTACGTGATCAAGGTCAAGGCGTTCGGGGACGCCGGGAATGCGGTGCCCGACATGCAAACGGAGATCTTTGCAGGCGGCCATGGCTGGGCGGTGCGCGGAATGTGGCAGCGGGTGGGGCAGAACAGCTGGCGGCTGAACGGGAAGAGCGACTTCCTCGAGCCGTGGTTCTGATCGTCCGCTGACCGAGGTGGCGGCTCGCGGGGGACGAGGTCGAGCCCGCGGTCGACGCGTGAGCGAACGGTCTCGTTGCCGCGCACGCTGCGGCGCGCGATAACCGCGCTCGTGAACGTTCCGCTGCCGATCGCCCCGCCGCGACGACGTCGCGCCCTCGCGCGCGACGAGATCGGCGCCGTGATGGCGATCCTCCGCCGCGAGGCGCCGGCGTGGGGGGCGCCGGTAGTGACGCTCATCGCCGAGCAGACCGGCGATCCCTTTCGCGTCCTGGTCTCGACCATCTTGAGCCTGCGCACCAAGGACGAAACCACGGCAGAAGCGTCGCGCCGCCTCTTCGCACGCGCCACGACGCCGCAGGCGATGCTGCGGCTCCGCGCCGCGACGATCGCGCGCCTGATCTATCCCGTCGGCTTCTATCGGACCAAGGCGCGCGCGATTCGCGCCGTCTGCCGCGACCTCCTCGCGCGCTGGGACGGCGCCGTGCCCTGCGACCTCGACGCGCTCCTGACGCTGCAAGGCGTCGGCCGCAAGACGGCGAACCTCGTCCTCACGCTCGGTTTTCGCACGCCGGGGATCTGCGTCGACACCCACGTACACCGCATCACCAACCGCCTCGGCTACGTCCGCACGCGCACCCCCGACGACACCGAGCGGGCGCTGCGGCGGAAGCTTCCCGCCGAACATTGGATCGAGATCAACGATCTGCTGGTGGCGTTCGGCCAGCGCCTCTGCCGGCCGATCTCACCGCACTGCACGCGCTGTCCGATCGTCGACTACTGCCCGCGCCGCGGCGTGACGGTCTCGCGGTGAGGATCCCGCGGCGCGGCGAGCGCCGGGTAGTGTTCCGAGCTGAGCATCGATCGTGAGCGCCACCGCCGACGCGCGGCAGTTGTTTACTGAGCGCCACGACAGCTATGCGCGTTTCATCCGCGCGATGCGGTATCCGCAAGGGCTGCGAGCATGCTTCCTCGCGTCGCCGTTGCTGCGGCCCGGGCTGCGCATCCTCGATGCCGGATGCGGGACGGGTGTCCTGACACTCGCGGTGCGCGATGCCTGCATACGGCGGGGATACACCCCGACAGCGCTTCACGGCTTCGATCTCACACCCGCGATGCTCGATCGCCTACGTGCCACACTCGCGCGTCGCGGCATCGACGGGGTCGAGCTGGCGGAAGCGAACGTGCTGCGCGTCGACGCCCTGCCGGCGTCCTGGCGCGACTATGACCTCGTCGTCTCCGCGGCGATGCTGGAATACGTCCCGCGTCATCAGTTCGTGGACGCGCTGGCCGCACTGCGGGCGCGCTTGAAGGAGGGCGGGAGCTTCGTCCTCTTCATCACCCGCCGGAACGCGCTGACGCGGCTGCTCATCGGTCGCTGGTGGGCCTCGAACCTCTACACGCGCGCCGAGCTAGCGGACGCGTTCGATCGAGCCGGCTTCTCACGGTTCGCGTTCCGGAGCTTCCCGCCGACGGCACGCCATCTGTCGGTTTGGGGGTATATCGTCGAGGCGCAGCGCTGACCCTCGAATCAGGACACGAGCGGGCACCGCCGCGCAATTGACCCCCCATCCCCGCTTCACTATCGTCGAGCATTGCGCGATGTCGTCATGCCCGCCGTCGACCCCATCGAGCGTCAGATTCGCCGTGTCCGGCGTCGACGCAACCTGCACGAGCTCCAGCGCGGCGTCTTTCTCCTGATCGCGACCGCGACGGGAAGCGCGGCGGTGCTCGTCCTCCTCGCTTTGCAGGCGAGCGAACGACTGTTCGCGGCCGTGACGTGGAGCGTCGTCGGCGCGATCGTGGTCACCGCCGCGCTGCTCGCGCGCGAGCTCGGGCGGCGCTGGATCGCGCGCGACCGCGCCGCGGCGTGGATCGACGCGCGTGCGCGCCTGCGCGGCCGCCTGACGACGCTCGTCGCGGTGCGCGCGCGCACGGCCGCCGCGACGCATGCCGCGCTGCGCGCACGTACCGAGGACGTGGCGCGCGTCGTGCTTCCGGATCCTCCCGCGCTCGCGTTCTTGCCGCTGCTCGTCGAGGAGAACCGCGCGCGCCTCGCGCGCTGGCGCCCGGAGCATCTGGTGCGCCGTCGCGTTCCGCTCGCCGCGCTCGCCGCCGCCCTTGCGGCGACGGCCGCACTGCTGATCGCCGTGCTGCTGGCGCCGCGACTCCGTCCGTCCTTGCCCGAGATCGTCTACGGCGACGAACCCGTCGAGGGAGCCGAAGCCGACGATGCGGGCGGCGCGACACCGGATCGCGTCGTCGTCGCACCGACACGCGAGGAAGCGGCGCGCCGGCACGGGCGCGACGCGGAGACGCCGATCGCGGGGGACGGCGACGGCGCCGGTGAGGACGACTCCGCGCTCGCGCGCCTCTCGAGCGGGCTTCAGGATCGCATTCGTCGCGAGCTCTGGGGACGCGAGTGGGAGCGCGCGCGCGACGCGATGGCGCGCGCCGAGCGCGACGCCGCACGCAGCGCCCGGGCCGGGCGCGTACCGGACACGCGCGCCGGCGCGTCCGGCGACGATCGTACCGACCCCGACGACGGCTGGGAGACTGCGGGGCTGCCGTCGGCGCGGCACGGCGGCCGGCGCCCGGCGCCGTTCGGCGAGGTTCGGACCGGCCGAGCGACCGACGCCGACGACGCCGAGGCGGCGGCACGCGGTCTCGGCGAGGACCACGACACCACCGCGGTCGGCAGCGGCAGCGGCGAGCCCGCGCCGGGCGCGGGGAACGAGACCGATCCCCATCTCTTCGGCACGCCGACCGACGTCGATCCACACGGCGGCGACACCTTCGAGCTCGCCATCGGCGCCTCGGTACGCGCGCAACGCGCCGGCTCACGGCGGGCGACGGGCGAGCCGCCCGCCGCGGGCGCCGACGGCCACCCCGAGCTGGCACGCGCGGCGCGCGCCGAGCACGCGATCCGCCGCATGCCGGTTCCGCCCGCGTACGAGGCGATCGTGCGCGAGGTGTTCGCGCACCGTGACGTCGCGCCGGATGCCCACCCGTGACGCCGCGTGTCGCCAGCGCCGCGATCGCGGACTTCCAAGCGACCTTCGCGGCCGTACGCCGCGAGATCGCCCAGGTCGTGATCGGTCACGAGCGCGTCGTCGAGACCATCCTCACCGCGTTCTTCGCCGGCGGACACGTCCTCATCGAGGGCGTACCGGGAACCGGCAAGACGTTGATCGTGCGCTCGCTCGCCGAGGCGTTGAACCTGAGCTTCAATCGCATCCAGTTCACGGTCGACCTGATGCCCGCCGACATCACCGGCACGCGCATCATCAACGAGGGCGTCGACGGGCGGCGCGAGTTCGTGTTCGTCCCCGGCCCGGTCTTCGCCCATCTGCTCCTCGCCGACGAGATCAACCGCGCGACGCCGAAGACGCAGTCGGCGCTCCTCGAGGCGATGGCCGAGCAGCAGGTGACGGTCGCGGGAACGAGCTACCCCCTGGCGCCGCCCTTCTTCGTACTCGCCACGTTGAATCCCATCGAGATGGAGGGCACGTACCAGCTGCCCGAGGCCCAGCTCGACCGCTTTCTCTTCAAAGTGCTGCTCGAGTACCCGTCGCAGGCGGAGCTCGAACGCATCGTCTCGACGACGACCAGCGCCGAGCTCGCGACGGTGAGCCCGGTCCTCGATCGCGACCACGCACCGGCGCGCGTCGAGGAGCTGAAACGCCTCGTGCGGCACGTCCTGGTCGCACCCGACATCGAGGCCTACGTCGCGAGCCTGGTGCGGATGACGGTGCCGGCGGCGGCGCGCGGCGGCGACGGTGCGGGGACGGCACGCGGCGGACGCCGCGCCGGCGCCGAGGAGGACGTGGCGCGCTACGTCGCCTACGGCTCGAGCCCGCGCGGCGGACAGGCGCTGGTCCTCGGGGCCAAGGTGATGGCCCTCCTCGACGGCCGCCCGCACATCACCTTCGAGGACGTCGATCGGGTAGCGCTCGCGGCGCTCCGCCATCGCGTCGTCCTGAACTTCGCGGCCGAGGCCGCCGGCATCGACGCCGCCCACGTCATCGAAGGCGTGCTCGCGGCGGCGCGGCGCCTGCCCGCATGAGGCTCCGGTCCGCCGCGCGCGTCTTTCGAGGCGGAGCGGACGGCGGTCCCGACGTCGCGCTGCGGGCGCGGCTTCTCGATCCGGCACGGCTCGCACGCTACGACGGGCTCGCGCTCCACGTGCGGCGCGGCATGGGCGATCGGCCCGGCGAGCGTCGCGTGCCCGGCCGCCCGCAGCCCTCGGGCATCGAGCTCGAGGCGCACAGCGCCTACGCCCCCGGCGACGATCTCCGCCACCTCGACTGGAACGCGCTCGGGCGCCTCGACGCGTTGCTCGTCCGCCGCTTCACCGCCGAGCGCGACGTCGTCGCGCACATCCTCCTCGACGCCAGCGCGTCGCTCGCCGTTCCCACCGGCGACGACAAGCTCGGCACCGCCTGTGAGCTCGCGATGGCACTCGCCTGCGTCGCGTTGAACGCGGGCGACGCCGTGCGCGTCGCCGTGCTCGGCGGCGACGCCGCGCCGAACGGCGTCGGCCACGCGGCGGACGACGCGCCCCCGGCTCCGGTGTTTCGCCAGCGCGCGAGCATTCCGCGCGTCGCCGCCCTGCTCGCCGACGTACGCCCACAGGGCAGCGTCGGCCTCGGCGCCGCGCTCGAACGCTATGCGGCGCGCTGGCGCGCGCCCGGGCTCGCACTCGTGATCTCCGACTTCCTCATGGAGCCGCACGAGGTGGAGCGCGCCATCCAGGCGCTGCGCGCCCGCGGCTACGACGTCCATCTGCTGCACGTCCTCGGCGCCGGCGAGCTCGATCCGACGCGCGTGTTCTCGCGCGGCATGCTCGTCGACGTCGAGTCCGGGGCGACGCGCCCGATCGCGCTCACGGCGGTGACGCTGGCGCGCTACCAGGCGGTGCTCGCCGCCCACCTCGACGCGCTGCACGCTCTCGCGGCGCGCCGCGAGACGAGCTACGCGCGGCTGGTCGCCGGCGACGACGTCGCCGCGCTCCTGACGGGCGCCCTGGCGCGCGCCGGACTCGTCCGGCGGCGATGAGCCGATGGGTATTCTCAATCCCGTCGGCGCGCTCTCGCTCGTGGCAATCGCCGTGCTGCTGGCGCTCTATCTGCTCGATCGCCGCCGGCGCGTCGTCCCGCTGGGGACGCTGTTCCTCTGGCAGCACGTCCCGGCGGCGGTGCTGGAGCGCCGCCGCTTCCGTCCGGACGCGCTCTTCCTTCTCCAGCTCGCGCTGCTGCTGGCGCTGATCGCCGGCTATCTCCGGCCCTACCTCGAGGACGCGGCCGCGCCCGCGGTCGGTGCCCCCCTCGTCCTCGTCCTCGACGTCTCGGCGAGCATGCAGGCGCGCGAGGCGGGCGGCACCCGCTTCGAACTCGCGCGCCGGCGCGCGCGCGCGCTCCTCGACGAGCTCGCAAGCGGCGACGACGCCATGCTCGTCGCCGCGGCCGAGCGGCCGCACGTCGCGCAGCGTTGGACGAGCGATCGCGCCGCACTGCGGGCGCGGCTCGAGGCGCTCGAACCGCTCGATACCCCGACGCGCCACGCGCCGGCGCTCGAGCTCGCACTCGCCGAAGCACGAGCTCGACCCGGCACACGCCTCGCCGTCCTCACCGACCTCCCGCCCGAGGAGACGGGCATGGCGCCCGACGATCTCGCCGCGTTCCACTACATCCAGCTCGGCGCGACCGACGACAACGTCGCGATCACCGCGCTCACGATCGATCAGCCCCCGTTCCAGCCGGCGCGTGAGGCGGCGGTAACCGCGGTGGTGCGGAACTTCGCGCGCACGAGCCGGCGCGCGACGCTCGAGGCGTGGATCGGCGCCGACCGGTGGGAGCGGCGCGAGCTCGTCCTCGCGCCGCGCGCGACCGAGTACGCGCTGCTCGCGCATCCGCCGCACGGCGGCGAGCTCGTGGTCTCGCTGCTCGTCGACGACGCGCTCGCGGTCGACGACCGCGCCGTCGGCTGGATCGCCCCCGGGGAACCGCTCGACCTCCTGCTCGTCAGCGACTCGCGCGCGCTCGCCGACGCCTTCGGCCAGCTCGCCGGCGCGTTGGCGGGCAGCCGCGTCGAGGTCGTGAGCCGCGACCACTACCGGGCGGAGGGCGTGACCGGCCGGCGGGCCGCGCTCTTCGACGGTCTCGTCCCGGCGGAGCTGCCGCCGGCGGTGAACGCCCTCTACGTGGCGCCGCCGGCGGGCAACACCATCTGCCCGACGGCGCGCGCCGTCGACGGCGCCGCAGTGATCGACTGGGAACCCGATCATCCCGCCCTGCGCGGGTTGCAAGCGCTGGACGCGATCGAGGTCGCGCATACGCACGCGCTCGAGGCGCCGGACTGGGCGACGCCGATCGTGCTCGCGGCGGCGCGCCACGCAGCGTTTCCCTTGCTCGTCGCCGGCGAGCGCGACGGTCGCCGCATCGCCTGCCTCGGCGCCGAGCTCGCGGCACCGCTCACCTCGTCGGACAAGCTGCCGCTCCTCATGCTGACACTCGGCACCTTGCGATGGCTCGCCGAGCCGTTCGGCGGCGTCGCGCTCGCGGTCGAGACCGGCATCCCGGCGCGCGCCGCGCCCGGGCCGACGGCGCCCGTTCAGGGACCGGCCGGCGGCACCGGCCTACACCTCGCCGGCGACCCCCCGATAGTCGTCGCCGATCGCGCCGGCGCGTACCGTGTCGGCCCGCCCGGCGGCGAGCGCTTGATACTCGCCAACCTCTTCGACGAGCGCGAGTCCGACATCGGGCGGCACGCCGCCGCGGAATCGGCGCCGACGGTCGCGCCGCGCGCACTCGACGCGCACGCGCGGCGCGAGATCGGCTGGTGGATGTACCTGGCTGCGACCGCCCTCCTCGCGACCGAATGGCTCGTCTGGGCGCGACGGCGCGCGTCATGACGGCGATCGTCGACGCGCTCGCCGCCGCGGCGGCGCGTGCCGGTGTACACGTCATGTCGCCGGAGCTGCTGCTCCTCGTGCTCGCGGTCCCGCTCCTCTTCCTCGGCCGCGGCGGCACGCGTGCCGCGCGTGTGGCGACGACGTGCCGCGCGGTCGCGGCGACCGCGCTCGTCCTCGTCCTCGCCGGCGCGCACCTCGAGCGCGCGCATCCGCAGGCGGGCACCTGCGTCGTCGCGGCGATCGACGTATCGGCGAGCGTCGGCGCCGCCGCGGCGGCGCGCGCGCGCGCGTTCCTCGGGCGCCTCGCTCCCGCGCTCGGCGAACACGACGTCCTCGGCTCGGTCGCGTTCGCGACCCGCGCGCGTGTGCTCGTGCACCCCGCCGGCGAGCGTCGGCCGGTCGACGATCTGATTCCGGCGATGGTCTCCGGGACGACCGGCGTCGAGGCGGGCGAGACCGACCTCGCCGCCGCGCTCACGACGGCCGCGACCCTCTGCCCCGACGACAAGCAAGCCGCGCTCCTCCTCTTCACGGACGGCAACGAGACGACCGGCAGCGCTCTCGCCGAGGCGGCGCTCACCGCGCCGCGCCTGCCGACCTTCCCGATCGTCCCGGCGCCGGCGACGCTACCGGCGGCCGGCGTGCGGCGCCTGCTCGCGCCGGCGCTCGCGCCCGAGCACTCCCTCCTGCCGCTCGAGGCGGTCGTCGAGAATTGGGCGCCGACGCCGACGCGCGCGGTCCTCGAGGTCTTCGCGAACGGCGAGCGTCTCACCGGCGAGACCATCGACCTCGCACCGGGGGTGAGCGTCGTCGGCGTTCCCTATCACCTGCGGGACACCGGCCAGTACCTGCTCGAGGCACGCCTCGCGCTTCCGGCCGGTGCACCGCAACCGCCGGGCACGGCGCGCGCCGCGCTCGCGGTGACGCGCCCGCTGCAGGTCCTCGTCGTGAGCGAGCACGCGACGCCGGTCGTCGCGACCGCGCTCGCCGAGCACGGCATGCACGTCGAGCTGATCGCGCCGCCGGCGTTCGCGACGCGCGCCCCGCGCCTCGACGCCTACCACCTCGTCGTCCTCGACGACGTCGGGCGGGGCGCGTTCACCGACCCCGCGCTCGCGGTGCTCGCCGCCTGGGTGGCGCGCGGCGGCGCCCTGGTCGCGACCGGCGGCGAGCACCTCTTCGGCGACCCGCGATGGATCGGGAGCGCGCTCGAACGCGTCCTCCCCGTCGAGCTCCAATCCCAGACCCCGGAGCCGCAGGAGCGCGAGCCGATCGCGCTCTACCTCGTCGTCGATCGCTCGAACAGCATGGGCTACTCGAGCACCGAGGCGATGCTGCACAACGGCGAGAAGCTGGAGTACGCGAAACGCGCCGCACTCGCCGTCCTCGATCAGCTCGCCCCGAGCGATCTCGTCGGCGCGATCGCCTTCGACTCGCTGCCGACCGAGCTCGGACCGCTGCGCCCGGTACGCGAAAGCCGCGGCGCCCTCGCCGCGAAGATCCAGCAGCTGCAGTACGGCGGCGGCACCGACTTCAAAGACGCGCTCGACATCGCGCGCCGCCACCTCATCGAGTCGGGCCGGCGCGTGCGCCACATCATTCTCTTGACCGACGGCGACACCAACCGCGGCGTGGAGGATCACGTCGAGCTGATCGCCGCGTTGGCGCGCGCCGAAGTCACCGTCACCACGATCCGCATCGGCTCCGACACCGTGAACCTCGAACTCCTCGACGCCATCTCGCGCGCGACCGGCGGCGAGTTCCACCACGTCGAGCAGGTGCAAGCGCTGCCGCAGCTCATGATCCGCGACACCCAGCGCCTGATGAGCAACGTCCCCGAGCGCACCGACCATCCGACGCGCGTCGCCGACCCCGGCGCCATGCTGGCGGGCATCGCCGAGGACGAGCTGCCGCCGGTCGCGCACTTCGCGATCACGCGCGCCAAGCCGGCCGCCGAGGTACGGCTCTACGTCGAGAACGGCGAGCGACGCGATCCGGTGCTCGCCACCTGGCAGTACGAGCTCGGGCGCGTCGCCGTCCTGCCGCTCGACTTCCAGGGCGGCGCCGCGGCGTGGGCGGCGTGGAACGGGTTCGGGACGCTGTGGACCCAGCTCGCGCGCTGGGCCGCGCCGCCGGGTCTCGCCTCCGACCGCCGTCTCGAGGCGCTGCGGCTGCGCGACGGCACCATGGTCCGGCTCGAGACCGTCGCCGACGACCCGGGACCGTACACGTTGCGCTTCCCGTCCGGCATCGAAGCGCCGCTCCGGCGGACGGGTCGGCGCACGTTCAGCACCGTCGTGCCGAGCCTGCGCGCCGGCTTGCAATCCGTCCTGCTCCTCGGCCGCGATCCGTCGTTGTCGCAGCAGATCGATCTCATGGTGCCGGCGAGCGCCGACAGCGGCCGCGAGTTCCGCAGCCACGGCCCGAACCTCCGCCTCCTCGAGCAGCTGGCGCTCGTCACCGGCGGCGCCGTCGATCCCGAGCCGTCGGCGTTGTTGGCGGCACGGCCCGGCGTCACGCGCGCGCGCACGTCGCTCGCACCCGTCTTGGTGCCGCTCGTCCTCGCCCTCTTGCTCCTCGACATCGCGCTCCGGCGCCGACGTGCGCTTTGACAGAGTGCGGGGGAATCGCAAGAATCCCCGCCCCGTAAAGGAGGGTCGCGATGACCTACATCATCACCCGTCTCTGCCGCGATTGCGTCGACACCGCTTGCGTCTCCGTGTGTCCCGTCGACTGCATCTACGCGTATCAGGGCTCGGATCACGAGACCTTCCCGAACCAGCTCTACATCCACCCCGACGAGTGCATCGATTGCGGCGCCTGTGAGCCCGAGTGCCCGTGGCAGGCGATCTTCGAGGAAGCGGCCGTTCCCGACGTCTTCAAGGACGACACGCCGCTCAACTATCTCATGATGCCGCACAAGGACGACTTCATCGTCTCCCCCACGGAGAAGAAGCCGCCGCCGACCGCCGAGGAGGTCGAGGCGAACAAGCGCAAGTGGGGGTTCGCCGGCTAGGCCGCCGCTCGGGCGCGCCGCCGTCAGGGCAGCGCGATCACCTCGTGGAAGCGCGTGTAGTCGACGTGGCGACGTCCGTCGGGAAGACGCGACATGATGTCGGCGAAGCGCGCGTCCCAGACGATCTCGTCGGCGACGTACGAGTAGCGCGCGTGGATCGTCTGCGAAAACGTCTCGTCGATGCCCATCACCGAGACGATGATCTCGCCTTCGCACTCCCGTAACGACGCGTCGGTGGCGCCGAAGAGCGGGCTTGCCTCGGTGATCGGATGGATCACCGTCCAGGAGAGAATGAAGATCGGCGTGCGCGTGCGGACGAGCTCGAGATCGTAGAAGCGCCGCACCTGCTCCCCCTCGGCGGTGGTCTCGGTGCGCGCGAACTCGACGTGCACTTGCGCCTCGGCCACCTGGTTGGCGCGCTCGTTCGCCATGCGCAGCATCAGCGACCGCCGGCCGTCGCGCGGCGCCACCACCGCCACCCGGCTGAAGAGGATCCGCGCCGTCGGCCGCGAGAACTTCGCGAAGAAGATCCCGGTCGCGAGCGCGAAGCTGACGACGCCGAGGAACGCCTCGGTCGCCACCAACACGTTGGCGTAGAGCGTCCGCGGCGCCATCGCGCCGTAGCCGATGGTCGCCATGGTCTGCACGCTGAAGAAGAAGCTGTCGACGAACGAGCCCGGATGCGCGTTCGTGATGTCGTCGCCACCGGCGAGATAGGCGACCGCGAAGAGCGCGTTCAGCAGGACGTAACCCACGGCGAAGCTCGCGAGCAGCAGCGGCCAGGGCGCGTTCAGCAGCGAATGGTAGAGGTCGTGGAGACGCCGCGGCGGCACACCGCGGCGGACGACCGTGAGGCCGCCACGCGGGTCGAGGACGCGCCGAACCGTAGGCGGCGCCGAGGTGGGCATCGTCATGGCGCGGGATTATAAAGAGAGTCGAACGGCATCGACAACGAAACGCCGGCGGCGCCTGCAAAGCGCCACCGCACTGGAGGGCGCGCATGATCACGATCCGGCCGGCCGCTGAGCGCGGGCACGCGCAGCACGGGTGGCTCGACAGCCGCCACACGTTCTCCTTCGCCGACTACCACGACCCCGCCCACATGGGCTTCCGCGCCTTGCGCGTCATCAACGAAGACCACGTACAGCCCGGCGCCGGTTTTCCGACACACCCGCACGCCGATATGGAGATCGTCACCTACGTCCTCGCGGGCGCGCTCGAGCACAAGGACAGCATGGGAACGGGGTCGGTCATCCGGCCCGGCGACGTGCAGCGCATGAGCGCGGGCACCGGCGTGACGCACAGCGAGTTCAACGCCTCGCGCACCGAAGCGGTGCACCTGCTGCAGATCTGGATCCTCCCCGCGCAGCGCAGGCTCCCTCCGAGCTACGAGCAGAGAGCGTTTTCCACCGCCGAGCGCCGTGGCCGACTCCGCCTCATCGCCGCGCCCGACGGCGCCGACGGCTCCGTCACCGTCCACCAGGACGTGCGGCTCTACGCGACGCTGCTCGCGCCCGGCGACCGCGTCACGCACGGCGTGGTACCGGGGCGACACGCGTGGGTGCAGGTCGCGCGCGGCCGCGTCCGCCTGAACGGCACGCCGCTCGTGCCCGGCGACGGCGCCGCCGTGTCCGACGAGCGCGCGCTCGAGCTCACCGGCGAGCCGGCGCCGGCCGCGGACACCGCCGAGGTGCTGCTCTTCGACCTGGCGTGATCCCACCGCGGTGGCGGCGGACGGCGCGTCCGCTAGCGACCCCGCACCTGCGCCACGACCTCTTCGGTGAAGCGCTGCATCTCCTCCTCGAAGTACGGCTGGAAGCTCATGAAGATGAAGTGCGTCACGCCGACGCGCGTGTAGCGCTCGATCGTGTCGAGACATTCCTGCGTATCGCCGATCATCACGCGCTGGCGGGCCTGTTCGGGCGGTGACTGGTCGGTCGAAGCGGCGACCGCGCAGACGAATTGTTCGCGGTCTTTCGACGCCCGATAGCAGAGCGGCATCAACACCGTCTTCTCGATGACGTCGGTGTCGCGGCCGACGGCATCGCCGTGGCTGCGGAGGACGTCGATCAGCTCGCGCATGCGGTCCGCGGTGCCGAAGGAGTTCCACATGTCGGCGTGCTCGGCGACGATGCGGAGCAGCACGCGTTCACCGGTGCCGCCGATCATGATCGGCGGGTACGGCCGCTGCACGGGTTTCGGGAGGCCGAGTGCCTCGGTCACGGTGTAGTGCTTGCCGTGCAGGGTCGTCCGTTCCTCGGTGAACATGCTCTTGATGACCCGGCACGCTTCGTCGAGCGCCGCGAGACGCGCGCCGACGGTCTTGAAATCGATACCGAAGGTGCGGTGCTCGAGTTCGAACCATCCGGCGCCGATCCCGAGATTGAAGCGGCCGCCGCTAACGTGGTCGAGCGTCGCCGCCATCTTCGCCGTCACGCACGGATGGCGATAGGTGTTGCCGCTCACCAAGGTGCCGATGCGCGCCCGCGTCGTCGCCTGCGCGAGCGCGGCGAGCGTCGTCCAACCCTCGAGGCACGGTCCCTCGGGCGGCACGAAGATCGGGTAGAAATGATCGAAGTTCCACAGCGAGTCGTAGCCCCAGGCGTCGGCCTTGCGCCACAGGTCGAGCATCTGCGGCCATTCGACGAGCTGCTGCCCTGTTTGGATACCGAAGCGGATCGGATGACGGGTCATGCCGGATCTCTGCCAGAACGCGCCGTCCGACACCATCCGGGTGCCGCGTCGCAGGCCGGCGATCAGATCTCGAGACGCAGCCGGGTGATCCACTCGCGGCGCGGGCCCGTCCATTGCGTCGTCTTCAGATCCACCCTGCCGTCGCGGTCGAAGCGCACCCCTTCCTCCTCGAGACGCTCGCGCTGGATGTCGGCCCAGAATCCGTCGCGATGGCTGCAACGGCCGGCGGCGTTGATCACTCGGTGCCACGGCACGATCTCGACGCGCGGCGCACGCAGCGCGCCGAGCGCGACGCCGACGGCGCGCGCGCCGCGCGGTTGGCCGAGGATGGCGGCGACCTGTCCGTACGTCACCACCTTGCCGCGCGGCACGCGACGGACGACGCGATACACGAGTCGATAGAAGGGCGGCGGATCGCTCCGTGGCCGCGACGCGCGCCGGTCATGGCGCCGGCGGCGCCGATTCTCGATCTCGAGCGGTTTCATCGCCTCGATCGCTGACGGGACGGGCCGGCGTCGCGCTACGTCGCGAGAAACGCCTCGATGCGCGCCGCCGCCGCCTCCGGCTGTTCGAGACCGATCGCGTGGCCGGCGGCGAGCAGCAACTCGGCGCGTGCCTGCGGCAGCGCCGCCGCCCACGCTTCGGCGTACGCGGGTGACAGCAGCCGATCCTCCGCACCCCAGAGCACCAGGGTCGGCGACGCGACGCGCGCCAGGCGGCGCGCGAGCTTCGGGTTGTGGAGATACGGCCGCCAGGCGAAGCGCGCGGCGGCGCGGTCGGCGATGAGCTTCCACTCGAGCTCTTCCATGCTCGTCGGCATGTCGGGCGAATGGCGGCGCGCCAACTCCGACTCGGGATCGGCGAAGAGCGCGGGGCGGAGCTTGTCGCCGCGGAGCTCGAAGAGGCCCCCCGGCGGCGCCGCCGCGAGGCGGAGGCCGAAGGGGGCGAGGAGCGCGAGGCGCCCGATCGCCGCCGGCCAGCGGCTCGCGACCTCGGCGGCGAGCCAGCCGCCGAAGCCCTCGCCGACGACGACGGCGCCGAGGAGCCCGCGCTGCTCGAGGAGGGCGAGCATCCAGAACGCGAGGTCTTCCATGGTGTCGAGGTCCTCGCGATAGGTCGACCCGGGAAAGCCGACGAGCGCCGGCATGACGACCGTGCGCGTGCGCGCGAGCCGCTCGGGCAGGCCTTCCCACAACGGACCGAGCACGTCGTGGAGGAAGACGATCGGCGGTCCGCCGCCGCCGCGGTGCACCGTGACGGTCTCGCCGTCGATCGTGAGCGTCTCCGCCGTCGGTGTCATGCCGCGGCCTCCTGCGACTCGAAGATCGCGCGCGGCGCCGGATAGGGGATCGCGTCCTGCGCGGCAAACTCGGCGCGGAGCTTCGGCAGCACCTCGGAGGCGAAGAGACGCATGCTCGAGTCGTAGGTCGGGAAGTCCATCGAGCCGTAGTGCGCGCTCATGAGGAGATTGCCGGTGCCGAGGGCGCGCAGCAGCTCCGACAGCTTCTGGCGCACCGTCTCCGGACTGCCGACGACGCAGAAGTCGCCGCGCTCGAGGTCGGCGCGCGTCTGGCACGAGGCGACGAACTCGCCGAGGTTCTGCACCATCCCCATCGTCGACTTGATCGAGGTGTAGCCGGGCGTGTTGATGTCGATGAGCCCTTTCAAGAGATTGCGCTGGAAGTACCAGAACGGCGGCTCGAACCGCTCCCACGCCTTGGCGTCGGTTTCGGCGACGTAGACACCGATGTTGAGCGAGGTTTGCTCGGGATGCGCGGTGTAGCCCTGCTTCTCGCACTGCTCGTTGAAGAGCCCGCTCATGCGCCGCACCGTCCGCATGCTGAAGAACGGGATCGACATGTAGGCGTAGCGGCGCTTGGCGCAAAACTCCATGGTTTCGAGCGAGCCGACGCCCGGCACCCAGATGCGTGGGTGCGGCTGCTGCAACGGCCGCGGCCACGGGTTCACGTAACGGTGCTGGTAGTACTTGCCGTAGAATTCGAACGGCCCGGGACGCGTCCACGCTTGGATGATCAGGTCGTGCGCCTCGGCGAAGCGCGCGCGTGCCGTCGTCGGGTTGATGTTGAAGCTGTGATACTCCGGCGAGCCGCCGACGACGAAGCCCGCGATCAGGCGCCCGCCCGAGATGGTGTCGAGCATCGCGAATTCCTCGGCGACGCGCAGCGGCGTGCCGTAGAGCGGCAACGCGTTGCCGAGGACCGCGACCTGCATGCGCTGCGTGCGCGCGAACAGCATCGCGGCGATGAGGTTCGGGCTCGGCATGTTGCCGTAGGCGTTCTGGTGGTGCTCGTTCACGCACGCGCCGTCGAACCCGAGCGCCTCCGCCTGCACCAGCGAGTCGATGTACTCGGTGTAGAGCGCGTGGCCGCGCACCGGGTCGTAGTAGCTGTTCGGGCACCACACCCAGGCGGAGTCGTGCGTCGCCGCGAAGTCCTCCGGCAGGTAGCGCCAGGGCATGAGGTGGAAGTGGAAGAACTTCATGCGGTCTCCTCCGTGACGACGGCGTGCCGCCAGAGCGGTCCTTCGGTTGCGGCGCCGCGCGTGGTGAGCGGGCCGTCGGCGGTCGCGAGGGCGCGGCTCACCATGCGCTCGAAGTGACCGATGCGACACTCGAGGAACGCCGAGTGGACGCCCGCCGGGCCGCGGGCGCGCAAGCCGCGCTGCACGCGCGTCACGACGCCGATGTCCTGCTGATTGGTGCGGTCGAGCGCGTCGCGGCGGAAGTC
>JBGOSW010000070.1:0-21311 GCA_041476145.1 Binatia bacterium | reverse complement strand
TGCGGAACGCCTTCCGCCCGCAGACGGTGATGGAGCTGATCGACGCCTTCAACCGCGCCCGCGAGGACGCCGCGATCGGCGCCGTCATCCTGACCGGCGAAGGCGACCAGGCGTTCTGCAGCGGCGGCGATCAACGCGTGCGCGGCGAGCAGGGCTACGTCGGCGACGACGGCGTGCCGCGCCTGAACGTGCTGGATCTCCAGAAGCTGATCCGCAGCCTGCCGAAGCCGGTGGTGGCGATGGTCGCCGGCTATGCGATCGGCGGCGGCCACGTCCTGCACCTCGTGTGCGATCTCACGATCGCGGCCGACAACGCCGTCTTCGGACAGACGGGGCCACGCGTGGGAAGTTTCGATGGTGGCTTCGGCGCCGCCTACTTGGCGCGACTGGTCGGCCCGAAGAAAGCGCGTGAGATCTGGTTCCTCTGCCGCAAATACGATGCGCGCCAAGCGCTCACCATGGGTCTCGTGAACGAGGTGGTGCCGCTTGCCGAGCTCGAGGCGACGACGGTGCAGTGGTGTCGCGAGATGCTGGCGATGAGCCCGCTGGCGCTGCGCTGCCTGAAGGCCGCCTTCAACGCCGAGACCGACGGCATGGCCGGCATCCAAGAGCTCGCCGGCAACGCGACCTTGCTTTTCTACATGACCGAAGAGGCGCAGGAAGGACGGAACGCGTTCAACGAGCGGCGCACGCCGGACTTCTCGCGCTTCCCGCGTCTGCCCTGAGGCGATGATCGCTGCGACGCGCATGCGTGCTTGGCTCGCCGCGACGCGACCGCGGACGCTGCCGGCCGCGATCGTCCCGGTCATGGTCGGGCTCGCGCTCGCGGCGCGACACGGTCCGCTGCGTGCGAACGTCGCCGCCGTCACGCTGGTCGCGGCGATCCTCATCCAGATCGGCACCAACCTCGCGAACGACTACTACGACTTCACCGCCGGCGCCGACACCGCCGAGCGCGTCGGGCCGCGGCGCATCACGCAGGCGGGGCTCGCCGCACCGCGCACCGTGCGCGGCGCGGCGCTCGGCGTTCTCGCCGTCGCGGCGCTCGCCGGCATCTACCTGATCGCGGCCGGCGGGTGGCCGATCGCGCTGATCGGCATCGCCTCACTGCTCGCCGCCGTCGCCTATACGGCGGGCCCTTGGCCGCTCGCCTATCACGGCCTCGGCGACGTCTTCGTCTTCGCGTTCTTCGGACCGGTGGCGGTGAGCGGCACCGTGTTGCTTCAGATCGGCCGCATCGACCCGCCAACCGTCGTCGCGTCCATCCCGATCGCGTGCCTCGCGACCGCGATCCTCGTCGTCAACAACCTGCGTGACATTCCGACCGACACGCGCGCCGGCAAGCGCACCCTCGCCGTCCGCCTCGGCGCGCGCGCGACCCGCATCGAGTACACGACGCTCGTCGCACTCGCCTTCGTCGCCTTGCCGGCGCTCGCTGCCGACGCGGGCGATCTCGTACTCGTTGCGCTGGCGGCGCTCCCGCTCGCGCTCGGCGAGGTACGTGCGCTCTGGAGTCGATCGGGAAGCGCGCTCAACTCGAGCCTCGCCGGGACGGCGCGGCTCCATCTCGTGTTCGGGATCCTGCTCGCACTCGGGATTCTGGCGTGAGGATCGTCCGCGCCACCGTCGAGGAGATTCGACTGACACTGCGGCGCCCGTTGCTGACGTCGCGCGGTGCAGTCGCGATGCGCCGCGGCCTGCTGCTGCGTCTCACGTCCGACGCGGGCGTCGAAGGCGTCGGCGAGGCGAGCCCGGCCGAGTGGATCGGCGAGACCAGCGTCGCCCAGGTCACCGACGACCTGCGTCGGATCGTCGCGCTCGCCGGCGAGCGCCCGGACGCGGCGCGACTGCACGCGCTCGTCCTATCGACGGGGGCGGCATACTCGATCGCGGCCGTGTGCGCAGTCGATACCGCGCTCTTGGATCTCGAGGCGACGAGGCGCGGGATGGCCGTGTGCGCGCTGCTCGGCGGCGACCCCACCGTGACGATCCCGGTCCGCGCCCTCCTTGCGGGCGACACCGTCGAGAGCCTGCGCGATGACGCCGCGGACGCCGTCGCGCACGGCTTTCGCGTGCTCAAAATCAAGGTCGGCGCGGCGCCGCTGGTGGACGACGTGGCGCGCGTCGACGCCGTCCGGCGACTCGTTGGTTCGGGCATCGCCCTCCACCTCGACGCCAACCGCGCCTGGACCTTCGCCCAGGCCCGCGCGGCGTTCGCCGCCTTGGCGCCGCTCGGCATCGCGCTCCTCGAGGAACCGCTCCGTGAGCTCGTGCCCGACGATCTCGCCGCGCTCGCCGCGAGCGCACCCATACCGCTCGCCCTCGACGAGTCGATCGCCGACGCCGCGGCGCTCATCCGCGCGACGTCGGCCGGCGGAGTGTCGGCGCTCGTCGTCAAGGCCGTCCGGGTCGGTGGACCGACGCGCGCATTGGCGCTGGCGCGGGTCGCCGCGCAGTGCGGGCTCGGCGTCATCGTCACCGACTCGATCGAGAGCGCCGTCGGCATGGGCGCGGCGCTGCACGTCGCGGCCGTGCTCGCGACGCCGGGTCTTGCCGTCGGCCTCGGCGGCGCCCGGCTTCTCGCCGACATCGATCGCGCGCTCACGGCACCGCTGCTGCGCGCCGCCGGACCCGGACTCGCGGTGGCAGCCGTGTCGCAGGCGCAGGCGGCCACGCATGCCTGAGGCGCTGCCAGCCACGTCGCTGCCGTGGGTCGTCGAGCGCGCGCAGCGCGATCCGGACGCGCTGGCGCTACGCGACGGCGCGGACTTGCTCTCCTGGCATGCCCTCGCGCCGCGCGTCGAGCGACTCGCCGCACGCCTGACCGCTCTCGGGGTCCGGCCGGGCGACCGCGTCGCGCTCCTGATGGAGACCTCGTGCCGGATGGTCGAGCTGATACACGCGACGCAGCGCTGTTACGCGACCGTCGTCCCGCTCAACACGCGGCTCGCGGCGCGTGAGATCGCCGCGGACATTGCCGACGCCGACCCGTGCCTCGTGATCCACGACCGGGGGTCCGACGCGGATCTCGGATGCTCGTCGTCGCCCGCGTGCCGCCTCGTCGAGGCGGGGCACGAGCTCGATGCCGTCGCCTCGGTCGACCCGCCGCCGCTCCGTCGGCTCGATCCGGCGGCGCTCCACACGCTCGTCTACACCTCGGGGACGACGGACACGCCGAAAGGCGTGATGCTGACCCACGGCAACCACGCCGCGAGCGCCGCGGCTTCGCGCACCAATCTCGGCGTCCGTCGCGATGACCAGTGGCTCGCGGCGTTGCCGCTCTACCACGTCGGCGGACTCTCGATGATTCTGCGCGGCGTCCTCGACGGCGTTCTCGTCACCCTGCAACCCGGCTTCGATCCCGCGCGGGTGAGCGCGACTTTGCGGAGCGGCGAGATCACGTTGCTCTCCCTGGTACCGACCATGCTGCTCCGCCTGCTCGACCACGATGACACCCGGCCCTTCCCGCCGTCGATCCGCGCCGTCCTGATCGGCGGCGCACCGGCGCCGGCGACCTTGCTCGCGCGCGCCCGCGATCGCGGTCTGCCCGTTTTGCCGACGTACGGCCTCACCGAAACCGCCTCCCAAGTCGCCACCGCCGCGCCCGCGCCAACCGCGTGGCCACCCACGGCGGCGGGCCGCGCGCTTCCCGGCACCGACATCCGCATCGACGCACCCGACGCGCACGGCTGGGGCGAGATCGTGGTGCGCGGCCCGACGGTCATGGCGGGCTACTTCCGCAACCCCGAGGCGACGGCCGCGGCATTGCGCGACCGGTGGCTCCACACCAACGACCTCGGCCGCATCGACGCCGACGGCTTCCTCCACGTGCTCGATCGGCGCACCGATCTCATCATCACCGGCGGGGAGAACGTATACCCGGCCGAGGTCGAAGCGGTGCTCGCCGAACATCCCGACGTGCGCGAAGCGGCGGTGTACGGACGTCCGCATCCCGTCTGGGGCCAAGAAGTCGCGGCGACGATCGTCGCGCGCGACGGGCAGGCGCTCGACGCCGAAGCGCTGGGCGCCTGGTGCCGGACACGGCTCGCGGGATACAAAGTACCGCGCTCGTTCCAGCACGCGGCGACGCTGGCGCGCACGCCATCCGGCAAGCTGCGCCGAAATCTCCTGACGCCGTGACCTCCGTCATCATTTCCGTCCAGGGCAGCACCAAAGCGCACGAGCGCGTCGTGCGCGCTGCGCTCGACGGAGACGTGTCCGAGCGGTCTCGCCCGCGTGCGATAGCTCCGCGACCGGGATACGAAGCCGGCTGCAACCTCACCCTGACCAGTCCAGCGCCATCGATGCGCCGGACGAGAGAGGACCGGCAATGCCACTCGTCGATCTCCGCCGCGACGGCGACGTCTTCGTTCTCACCATGTGCGCCGGCGAGAACCGCTTCAACCGCTCGTCCCTCCAGGCGTTGAACGACGCCCTCGACACCGTCGAGGCGTCGAGCCCGCCGGCGGCGCTCGTCACCACCGGCGAGGACAAGTTCTACTCGAACGGCCTCGACCTGACGTGGATGTCGGGCGACGGCCGTGACGAGGCGGGGGCATTCGTCGGCGATCTCATGCGCATCCTCGGACGTCTCCTCGTCTTTCCCGTCCCGACCGTGGCGGCGATCAACGGGCACGCCTTCGCGGCGGGCGCCATGCTCGCTCTCGCCCACGACTTCCGCGTCATGCGCGCCGACCGCGGCTTCTTCTGCCTGCCGGAGGTCGACATCCAGATCCCGCTCGCGCCCGGCATGACGGCGCTCATCGCCTGCCGCCTCACGCCGGCGGTCTTCCGCGACGCGATCCTGACCGGCGCCCGCATCGGCGGCGCCGCCGCGCACGCGCAAGCGATCGTCGACGAGGCGGTCGCGGGCGAGGAGGTGCTGCCGCGCGCGCTGGCACGCGCCGCGGCGCTCGCCGGCAAGGACCGGACGATCTACGGCACGCTGAAGCGCGGGATGTACGGCGCCGTCTACGAGGTACTGGCGAGCGGCGCGCTCACCTGAGGGCGGGTCGCGCGGTAGAGCGCGAGCGTCCCGAAGACGGTCGCAAAGGCGTCGGTCTCGCCGACGGCGACGAAGCCCGCCTCGTGAAAGAGCTCGGGCAGCATGCCGGCGACGTTCTCCGCCGTCGTCGCGAAACCGTCGAGGAGCTGCACCCCGAGGAAGAGCGCCCGCATGACGGCGTTCCGCGGCCGTCCCCAGTCGGCGACGTGCAGCTCGCCGCCGCCGGCGAGGACGCGGGAGACCTCGCGCAAGGTGCGCCGTTTGTCGGCGGGCGACAGATGATGGAAGAGCAGGCTCGAGACGACGCGATCGAACGACGCGTCGTCGTACGGCAGCGCGTACGCCAGCGCGCGATCGAAACGAACCGCCTGTCCCGCCTCCGCGGCTTTCGCGCGCGCCAGCGCCAGCACCTCGGGGTCGCCGTCGACGCCGACGATCTCCGCCGCCGGCGCGCTCCGCTGCAGCATCAACGTCAAAGTCCCGGTGCCGGCGCCGAGATCGAGAACACGCATCCCCGCCCCGACCGCCGCCTGCGCGACCAGCGCCCCCTTGAACGTCGCCTCGCGCAAGGTCGCACGCAGCACCGGATCGTAGAACCGCGTGAGCAACGCGAACCCGAGCGCCGGTACATACCTCGGCGCAGCACGTTCGAGATCGTCACTCACCGCCGACGACGTACGCCGCCCACCAAGCGAGCGCAAGGCGCTTCGCCTGCCGTCATCCGCCGCCCGGCGCAGCCGGGCCGGCCGAGGTGGGCGCGATCGGGGGCGCGCGAGGTCGTAGACTTCTCTTCCGACCTCGCGCGCCCCCGATCGCGCTCACCTCGGCCGTTCCTTGACATTTGCCGGTTTTGCGGCAGCGTGCGGCCGTAGCGCCCCGCCCCCGAGGAGGAACCATGTCCGGAGCAGCCGTGAACAACTACAAGGCGGATCTTCGCGCCATCCAGTTCACCCTCTACGAGCACCTGCACGTCGAGCAGGTCTTCACGCACGAAGCGTTCTCGCACCTCTCCCGCGAGGAATGCGACGCGACGATCGAGCAGTGCCTGCGATTCGTGAACGCGTATACCGGTCCGCTGAACGGCGTCGCGGACCGCGCCGGCTGCGTGCTCGAGAACGGCGTGGTGCGGACACCGGCGGGCTTCAAGGAGGCGTGGCGGAAGCTCTTCGAGCTCGGCTTCATGTCGTTCCCGATGCCGCGCGAGGGCGGGGGCTTCGGCGGACCGCACGCGATCGCGGTCGTTCTCGAGGAGCTGCAAAGCGGCGCCAACACCGCGTTCAACATGTACCCGGCTCTCACGCACGGCGCCGCCGACCTGATCGAGGTGTTCGCGCGGCACGAAGACAAGGAGCGCTTCCTGCCGCCGATGATGGAAGGACGTTTCGCGGGCACGATGTGCCTCTCGGAGCCGCAGGCCGGCTCCGACGTCGGCGCGACCAAGACGCGCGCGCGGCACGTCGAGGGAAACCTTTACGACATCACCGGCACCAAGTGCTGGATCTCCGCGGGAGACCACGACCTCACCGAGAACATCATCCACCTCGTGCTGGCGCGCATCGACGGCGCGCCCGCCGGCACCAAGGGCCTCTCGCTCTTCATCGTGCCGAAGATCCGGGTGAACGAGGACGGCTCGCTCGGACAACCGAACGACGTCGTCACCGCGTCGATCGAGCACAAGCTCGGCATCCGCGCCTCGGCGACCGCGGTCCTCAACTTCGGGGAGAACGGCGGCTGCCGCGGCATCCTCGTCGGCGACCAGCCGCACATGGGCATGCGCCAGATGTTCCGCATGATGAACGGCGCCCGCATCGCCGTCGGCGTGCAGGGGCTTTCGGTGGCGTCGACCGCCTACCTGAACGCGCTCGCCTACGCGCGCGAGCGCCGCCAGGGCTCGTCGGTCAAGCACTTCAAGGATCCGAACGCGCCGCGGGTGGCGATCATCGAGCACGCCGACGTGCGCCGCATGCTCCTCGAGATGAAGGCGAAGGTCGAGGGCATGCGCACGTTGGCGTTGAAGCTCGCGCTCCACTTCGACCTCGCGTATGCGCTCGCGAAGACCGACGAAGCGAAGGCGAGGTATCACCAGGGACAGGTCGATCTCCTCACCCCGATCGTCAAGGCGTACTGCTCGGATCAGTCGTTCCGCATCACCGAGCTCGCCATTCAGACCTATGGCGGCGCCGGCTACGTCACCGACAACCCCGTCGAGCAGTATTGTCGCGACGCCAAGATCTTCTCGATCTACGAGGGGACCAACCACATCCAGGCGCTCGACCTCGTCGCCCGCAAGCTCCAGGAGCACGGCGGCGAGAACTTCCGGCAGTTCCTGAAGGAGATCGCCGAGTTCGTGGACACGCATTCGCACCAGCCCGGCATCGGCACCGAGGTACGCGCGCTCGGCGAGGCGACCGACGCCCTCCAGCGCGGCGCGGGCGCCCTGATGGAGTTCTTCATGGGCGGCAAGATCGACCAGGTGACGTTGGTCGCGAACGCCTTCCTCGAGAGCATGGCCGAGGTCACGATCGCCCACTTGCTGCTGCAGGCGGCGAGCATCGCCGATTCCAAACGCGGCCAGGACGACGACGACCAGAGCCAGGAGGACTTCGACTTCTACTCCGGCAAGGTGATGGCCGCGAAGCACTACGTGAGCTACGTGCTCCCGGGCGTGCACGCGAAGATCGGCGCCATGATCGGCGGCGATCGCAGCGCGCTCGACGTATCCGACGGAGGCTTCTCGACGGCGTTCTGAGATGCCCAACGCGCTGCCTCGACCGCAGCGGCCGGAGGCGTCGCCGTCGTCGCCGTCACCCGTTCAGCTCGCCGGGTCGACGATCTCGACGCCGAAGCCGACCGTGCCGAGCGAGTCGCCCTGACCTTGGACCTGCACCTCGACGTAGCCGCCGGCCGCGACGGCGGTCGTGCTCGCGAGGTCGTGACACTCGGTGGCGCCGGCCGCGACCGTGCACTGCGGGCGGACACCGGCGCAGCTCGGCGGCGACGTCGCGCCTGAGCAGACGGTGACGGTGAACGCCGTCGTCGCCGGCGACGTCGAGTGGACGTAGAGGTTTCGGAGCTGTGCCGGTCGGTCGACGCGCACCGCGGCGGCGCCCGGCGCGGCGGCGTCGATCGGCGAGTGGTAGGCGCCGTAGAGCGTGCCGGTCGCGAAGTGCGTGCGCCGTGACGCCAGCGCCGAGCCGGCGTCGCGGTAGGTGAACGCGATCGACCGCGTTCGCTCGACGGGGTTACCGGTGCGGTCGAAGCGAACGGCGAGCCGATCGCCGGCGGCGAAGGTGCAGGCGCTGGTGCACGTGGTGGTAGAGGCGATCTGGTTGCCCGGGGTGATGGTCGTCGAGAGGCCGGTCACGGTGCCGGTGGTGAGGTTCTCGACGGTGAAGGTCTCGCTGCGTCCGTTGCCGGGGCCGGAGTTGAGCTTGACGGCGAGGCCGGTGAGCGTCCCGGCGTCCGGCATGATGATCGAAACGTCGTCAGGATCGTTGGCGGCGCAGGTTGCGGTGCCGGCGGCGTCGATGTTCATGCCGCAGTACTGGCCAGTGAGCGGTGTCTCGGAAGCCGCCTGCAGGGTAATGACGCTGTCGTGGAGACCGCTGCCACCGCTCGCGGTCAGCGTCGCCATCGCCCGGCAACGGATGAGCAGCGACGAGCCGGCGTTCGCGATCTTCACGTCGAGCGTATCGTCGGCGGCGAAGTCGACGACGTCGGCGGTATCGGTGCAGGTCGAGGTACCGACGCCGAGGACGCAGGCGAGCGCGGTGTTCTTGCCGTTCTTCCGCAGCGTGATCGTGTTCGTGCCCGAGCTGATCGCGGTCGCGCACGCGACCGAGAGATTCCCGAGCCGCCCCGCCTGCGGCAGCGCGAACTCGGCGAACTGCTCGCCGTTCGACTCGTAGTGGTGCGCGTAACGGTTGGTGCCGGCGCTGCCGCTCGTCCACGAGAAGAAGAGCGCGGCGTGCGGCACCGGCGGCGGCGTCGCGGTGACCGTCGGCGTCGGCGTGCGCGTCGCGGTGGTGGTCGGCGTCGCGGTGCGCGTGACCGTCGGCGTCGCCGTCCAGGTCGGAGTCGGGGTGGCGGTCGGCGTCGCGGTGGTCGTGGGCGTGGGAGTGGCGGTGGGTGTAGGCGTCGGGGTGATCGTCGCCGTCACGGTCGCGGTCGGCGTTTCGGTTGCGGTGGCCGTCGGCGTCGGCGTGGGGGTTTCGGTCGGCGTCGCGGTCGGTGTGGCCGTAATCGTGACCGTCGCGGTTGCAGTCGCGGTCGGCGTCGCGGTCGCGGTCGCGGTCGCCGTGGGGGTCTCCGTCGCGGTGGCGGTGGCCGTCGGTGTCGCCGTCGAGGTTGCGGTCGTGGTCGCGGTCGGCGTCGCGGTTTCCGTCGCCGTGGCGGTCGGCGTTTCTGTGGGCGTCGCCGTCGGCGTCGCGGTCGGCGTTTCGGTGGGCGTCGCCGTCTCGGTCGGGGTCACGGTCTCGGTCGGGGTCGCCGTGGGCGTCGGGCTCGGCGTGAGAGTCGGGCACGGCGGGTTGAAATCGGGCGGACACTCCGCGACCACGCCGGTGCAGGTTTCCTCCGCGTCGCACCCCCCGGCCGAGGGGCGGCAGACGTCGCCGGGGTTGCCGGGGGAGTGCGCGCATGTGCCGTTGCCGTCGCAAGCGTCGGTGGTGCAGACGTTGTCGTCGTCGGCGCAGGGTGCCCCGGCGGCGACGAAGCCGTCGGCGGGGCAATTGATGCTGCTGCCGTTGCAGCTCTCGGCGACGTCGCACTCGCCAGCGGCGCCGCGACACTCGGTCCCGGCGCCGGCGAACGCGTCCGCAGGGCAGGCGGTGCCATCGCCGGCGCAGGTCTCGGCGACGTCGCAGAGGCCCGCGGCCGGCCGACAAACGGTGCCCGCCGGCTCGAGCTCGCAGCTCGCTGAGCAGCAGTCGCCTGCGACCCGGTTTCCGTCGTCGCACGCCTCGCCGGAATCGACGAGCCCGTCGCCGCAGGAGCCGATCGTCAGGCCCCAGAGCTCGGAGCCGTAGGCCTCGGTGATCGTCGGAAAGAACACGGTGCCGCCCATGAGCGTGAACGGACCGGGGTTCGACCCCACGGGCCCGGGCTCGAGGTCGGCCACCCGCACGGTCCCGCTCGCGGTGCCGTCGCTCTGCCACAGCTCGCGCCCGCCGGCGCCGTCGTCGGCCTGGAAGAAGAGGAGCCCGTTCGCCGCCTTCAAGTGCGTCGGTGAAGACGAGCCGCTCCCGGGTAGGACGTCGGTGACGAGGACGGTGGTCGCGGCCGTGCCGCCGCTCTTCCAAAGCTCACGGCCGTGCACCCCGTCGTCGGCGGCGAAGAAGAGCGTGCCGCTCACGTTGGTGAGCGAGGTCGGCGACGAGCCGGCGCTCCCGGGATTGAGGTCGGCGACCATGACGGTGCCTGCGGTCGTGCCGTCGCTCTTCCAGAGCTCCTCGCCGTTCACGCCGTCGAAGCGGGTCGCGAAGAAGATGGTGCCGTTGACGTTCACGAGGTCGCGCGGCTCGGTCGGGTTGCCGAGCGCCTTCACGCGCACGGTTCCCGCCGTGGTGCCGTTGCTCCTCCAGAGGGCGGGGCCGACGGCGTTGTCGTTGGCGACGAAGAAGAGCGTGCCGCTGACGTCGATCATCTCACGAGGATTCGAGCCCCAGTTGGGGGTGGGATGGATGTCCTTCACCAGCACGGTGCCGGCTGCCGTGCCGTCGCTCTTCCAGAGCTCGTTGCCGACGCTACCGCCGTCGGTGGCGGCGAAGAAGAGGGTGCCGTTCACGTTGGTGAGCCACGTCGGGTAGCTCGAGCCGGAGCCGACGACGATGTCCTTGACGAGGATCGGCGCCGTGCCGGTGCTCTTCCAGAGCTCGACGCCGGAAGACGAGTTGCCGCCGATGAAGAAGAGCGTCGCGCCCACCTTGGTGAAGTCGCCGAGGCCGGCGGAGAAGCTCGCGAGGCTGGAGGTTCCGAGTGTCGTGCCGTCGGTCCGATACAGCGAGGCGGAGCCGGCGAGGCTGGTCTGTACCGAGAAGAGCACCGAGCCGTTCACCTCGGTGAACATCGACGGCACCGCCGTCGCCGGGCTGAGGTCCTTCACCAGGACCGTACCGACGGTGCTACCGTCGCTCTTCCAGAGGTCCGTGCCGCTAACCCCGTTGTCGGCGCCGAAGTAGAGCGTGCCGTTGACGTTCGCGACCTCGGCCGGCGACGACGACGGCGTGCCGGCCGCGATGTCCTTCACGAGTACAGTGCCGGCGGCGGTGCCGTCGCTGGTCCAGAGCTCGACGCCGCTCGCGCCGTCGGTGGCGGCGAAGAACACGGTGCCACCGCTATTCTGGAGCGGGAAGAGGTTGGATCCGGCGCTACCTGGGGAAGATCCGGCGCTACCCGGGTTCAGGTCGGTCACGAGCATGGTGCCCTCGGTGGTGCCGTCGGACGTCCAGAGCTCGACACCGTGCGTGCCGTCGTCGGCCCGGAAGAGCAGGAACCCGCCCGCGTCCACCATGCTGGATGGCCACGACGAGAGGTGCTGACCGGGATAGATGTCCTTCACGAGCACCGTACCGGCAGCGGTGCCGTCGGTACGCCAGAGCTCGATGTCGACCTCGCCGCCGCTACCCCCGAAGTACAGCACCCCGTTCACGATCGCGGTCGGCACCGGCAGCTGGAGGAGCCCGGTCTCGGAGCCGGGCGCGATGTCCTTCACCATCGTAGTACCCGCGGTCGTGCCGTCGCTGCGCCACCACTCGAAGCCGTGGACGCCGTCGTTGGCCGCGAACAGCAACGTCCCGTTCAGGTCGACGAGTGTATAGAAGGACGTCGAGGCGGTCCCGGGCACGATGTCCTTCACGCGCACGGTGCCGGCGGCGGTGCCGTCGGTTTTCCAGAGCTCGGTGCCGGCCGCGCTGTCGGTGGCGGTGAAGAAGACGACGCCGCCGACCGCGGTGAAATTGGACGGCGTCGACGACCCGGCGCCGGGCTGGATGTCCTTGACGAGCACGGTGCCGGTCGCGGTGCCGTCGCTCTTCCACAGCTCGGTTCCCGCGGTGCCGTCGTTGGCCGAGAAGTACGCCGTTCCGTTGACGTTGGTAATGTTCTGCGGGTTGCTCCACTGAGAGCCCGGGTAGATGTCCTTCACCAGGACGGTGCCGGCGGTGGTGCCGTCGGTTCTCCAGAGCTCGCCTTCGGGGCCGTTGAAGACGAGCACACTGCCGGCGTTGATCAGGGGCCCGCCGGTCACGGAGGCGACCTTGGTGGTCCCGGCCGCCGTGCCGTCGCTTCTCCAGATCGCTGCGTTGGTGCCCGTGCCGTCGGTCGCCCAGAAGTAGAGGACGCCGTTCAGGCTGCTGAGTGGAAACGAGCCCATGGCAGACGCCGGTCCGGGATTCACGTCCCGAACCAGCACGGTGCCCTCCGGTGTGCCGTCGGTCTTCCAGAGCTCGGCGCCGGTGGTGGGCGTGGTGGCTTTGAAGTAGGTCGTCGCGCCGATACGAAAGAAGCCGGTCGGATTCGAGGACGCCGGCGCGCTGGCGATGTCCTTGACCAGAAAGGGCGCGGACTGGGCGGCCGCGATCCCGCCGCCGCCGAGATCGAGGCCGATCAGGGCGAACGTGAGCCAGCGTGCCAGCCGACGGCACGCGCCGTGGTGGAAGCAGTCGTGGTAGTCGGTCATGGCTCCTCCGCGGTCGTCGCCGTCCCAGGACGCGCACGGAGGGAGCAAAGCGCATGCCCGGCTGCGACGAGCGGGATCGCGCCGAGTTGCGCAGGTGTCGGCCGTCGCATCCGGACACGTCGTGGCGCCGTGCGACGCGATCTTGCCGGTGGGTAGCGGATGCGACGCTGCCCTCGCTGCCCAAACTGTCTTCGACTACGCCGCGCCCGCCCGACGCTCGGCGAGGCTACCACTCTGGTCGACGATCGGCGGGATGCTGCGCTAGCCGCGCGCGGTCAGAACAGACCGTCCCCGAACTCGACCGCACCGCTGTCGCAGATGCTGTTGTTGGCGTTCGGCACGCTCGCCGCGTCGATGCGGGGCTTGAAATTCTCGTCGAGCTCGGGGCAGCCGGTGTCGACGCCGGCGTCGATCGCGGGGCTCGTCGCCTTGGGCAGATACGTTTGCGTGAACGGGTTCTGCTCGACGAACTTGAGGCCCTTCATCTGCAACTTGCCGGCGTTCGGCTTGTCGCCGGCGCCGAAGCCGCAGGTGGCGGCGTTCTCGACGTTGCCGCCGCCGGAGGCGATCGTCCCGGCGCAGTTCGCCGGCTTGTTGCTGTCGACGAGCGTATTGGTGCAGGTCGCGGTGCTCGCGGTGCCGTTGGCGACACCGCCGCCCACCGTCTTGCTCTTGCTCTTGTTGTCCTTGACCGTGACGTTCTGCAGCGTAAGCGTGCCGCCGTCGTGGTTGTTGATGCCGGCGCCGTCGGCGATCGCCTTGTTGGCGCCGACGGTGACGCTGCTGAGCGTCAGCGTGTGCTGGTTGTCGATGCCGCCGCCCTTGCCGGCTTGGTTCTTCGCGAAGGTGGAAGTGTTGACGTCCGCGGTGCCGCCGACCTGGGCGCCGTTGTAGAGGCCGCCGCCGTCGCCGACCGCTTTGTTCTTGCCGACCGTCGTCTGCGCCATGAACAGCGTGCCGCGGTTGGCGATGCCGCCGCCGTCGGTCTGCGACTTGTTGCCGATGATCTTACCGAATCTGATGTCCAGCATCCCTTCATTGAGGATGCCGCCGCCGTCGAGCGTCGTCGGATCGACGACGACGCCCTTGGTGAGGGTCGAGCCGTTCGCGGCCCCGACGCCCTCGAGCTGAAGGCTCGCACCCGGGAGGATGTGGAACACGCGATCTTTCTTCCCTTTGATGATGGCGTGCTCGTTGCCGTGGATGATCAGGACGCCAGTGGTGTCGGTGATGTCGAGGTCGCCGGTAGCCGCCGCGTCTTCGTTCGCCCCGACCAGCTTCAGCGGGAACTTCTTGTCCTTGTCGCCGATGATGTTGATGATGTCCTCGCCCGGGTGCGCGTTGGCCTCCTGAATCGCGGCGCGGAGCGTACACTTGCCGTCGACGTCGGCGCAGATGCCGTCGCCGATCATGGCGTCGGGCTTGTCGTCAGTGGTGATCACTGCGAACACCAAGTCGATGGCGCTCGCCGGCACCACGCTCGCGACGAACAGCGTCGCCGCCGTCAGTGCCCTCATGCCCATGAAACGCGCTCGTCGTCGCATCGCTCGCACCTCCCGGTCGTCCCGTATGTATCGCCGACGCACCGCGCGTCGTAAACACCCGCCCTCTCCCGGCGCCTACCCGGCGGCGTCGCTGCCCGCCCTCGCAAGCAACGGCTCGAGCGCCGGGACCACCAGACGCGCGACCTCGCGGTGCCCGTGCACGGACAGGTGGATGCGGTCGCGGAGGAGAAGGCGGTTCAGATCGGCAGTGCCGAGCGTCGCGTGGACGTCGAGGAAGGCCGATCCGGCGTCGGCGACGTCGAGCGCGCGGCGCAGCGCGGCGCACCACGCGGGCGCGCGCGAATCGTAGCCGGGACAGACGTCCTCGAACACCGGGAGCAGGCCGAGAAAGAGGATCTCGCGCACTCCGCCCGCACGCGCCTGATCGCGCAGACGGACCATGCGCTCCACGTAGCCCTCGCAGGTGATCTTCGCCACCGTCGGATAGCGACGCACACGCGCCCGCCAGAGCGGCCCGATAATCGGCCAGTTCGACGGCTTCCAGCGATTGACGCGGTCGAGGTACCTCCCCTCGTAGAGCGCATCGTGTCGCGTCCGCTCGCCGCCCCGGATCTCCGACTCCACGAATCGGTCCGTCATCCGATCGAAGATCTTCTTCTCGAGGGCGAGAAGCGTCCGGACGCTCGCCGGAAAGCGCGGGAAGAAACACGCCGGACCCACCGGGCACTGACAGACGAGGACGAGCGGGCGAACACGCGTGAGCTCGGACTCGAACCGACTGCGAAAATCGCGGAAGTCACTTCTCGCCGCGCCGACGTCGAACGTCAACGGAATCTTCGAGCGCGCCGCGAGCTCGGCGGCGACGAGGGCCGGGAAGCGGAGCTCGCGCCCGACGCCGTAGCCGCGCGTGGCGCTGTCGCCGAAGAAGAGAATCGTCGTTCGTTCACCGCTCAAGGTGTCGTCGACGGATGCGACCAGTCTCTTCCTCCGAAGCGTCAGTCGTTGAAGTCGGTAATGTCCACGTAGAATAGCCAATCGTCGTTTGACACGTCGCCCCCTATGGGTGCCCCTCCCGCGTCGACGGAAAGCTCCACGAAACATCGTACCGGGGAGAAATGGTTCGGGGTCGTGATCCCAGCGCTGGTGATGAGCAATTCCATCACGGCCTTCGCCGACTTTCCGCCGCGCACCACCGTCGTGCTCTGCACCCCCGGAGTCACCAAGTCAAAATCGGGTTGCACACTGATGATGTTGATCGGGCAATCATACCCGGCGCTGAGCCCTATCGTGTGGCCGACGGTCTCGTCGATATCTGCGTTCGTGACCTTCACTTTGACCTTCTTCGTCACCGATGTCTGCCCGACACCGATCTTCACGGCGAATGACTTGACGGGACGCACTACCGAATCGTGCCCGCGGACCAGGTTGAGGACCAAGGTTCCGCCACCGTCGATTTCGTCTGTCGCTTCGATCAAGTACGTCGTGCCCGCGGTCACGTCGAGGTTAAATGCGAAGGAACCGCAGGCCACCTGCGTGAGCTGGTGCAAGAATGAACCGGATCGGTTCCCTCGGTCGTGGCCGAGGTCGTGTCCAACCCCGGCTCGGTGAAGGGCAGGCTGGCGATGACCGTGGGGCTGGCGCAGTTGTCGTTGGGAGGCGCGGCCGCCGCAGTCCCGATCCATGCCCCCAACAGAGTAAGTGACAGCACAGAAGACAGAAGCGTTTTCATGTGAGTCCTCCGGATGACGCGCGTTTTTGGCCAGCGCAGGCGCGTTGCTACCCGGGTGCAGGCTGTCGCGTCAAGACGCACCGCAGAGCGAGAGAACGTGCCCCTCCGCGGGATCGATCTTGCCCTCGAGCATCGCTCGATACACGGACTCGAGGGCGTTGCGCCCGCGGCCCTCGACGATGCTCAACCAGGGCGCGGTCGAAGCGAGGAACTGACGCATGGGCTCGCCCACACGCGACTGGAAGGCGGCTGCGCCCCAGTCGCCGACGCGCTTTCTCGCATGATCAGGTGCGAAGAACAGGATGCGGGGTGGCCCCGGAACCTCCTCGGTCGGTGCCATCTTCTCCCAGTGCGTGACGCCGACTGAGCAGCTGTATTTGAGCTGCTCGCCCAGCGTCTGGTGAACTGAGCCGGCAACCGTCGCGTTGCCCGCAAAATCCACGAAGACTGCAGCAGACCCTCCGGCCAGCGATTGGACGTGGTCGTAAGCAATGATGCGATCGTAGTAGGCGGTGCGTTCGACGAATGCAGTGTTCGCGCCCGATGTCAGGCCGACGACGTCACACTGACCGCGTCGGGCCTTGCTGAGGAATGCGAGCCCGAGCGCCGTCTTGCTCGAGGCACTCGAGAGGATGACGGCGCGCGCGCCAAAGAACGCGTGCTCCGCGAGGAAATCGTCGAGGAGGAACGACGTGGTGAAGAGCGGCCGGAAGAGCGCCATGTGCGCCTCGTCGGCGCGATCGTACCCGGGCTCGGCCGTGATGCGGAGGTACTGGTTGTAGACGGGTGGCAGTGCGGCACGATGCGGCGCCGCGTCGACGAAGCTCACAGCGGATACTCGGTCGGCCTGCACGACCAGGTGCGTCGACATCGGGAAGTAGCCGTAGATCCGTTCGCCCGACTCGAGAGCGTCGTGGCGCGAGCGCACCACATCGCCGAAGCCCCATACCGGGATCCGTCCCCATCCGTCCTTCGCCGGAAAGAAGTTCCAGTAGCCGATCATGTCGCCGACGGCGCCGTAGGTGATGTTGTTCGCGGTGAAGGCGAACCGGTCGACGCGCAGCAACACCTGGCCCGACTCGAGGGCGCTGTCAGCCGAGTCGCGGCCGGGTACGAAATCGGCCTGACGCAGGTCCGATCGATTGACGATGAAGTCTACGGCATCGCTCATCACGGCCCTCCTTGGCACGCCGCGCACTCGCGCGCGCGCCGAATGCGTATCACGGGTGCCCTGTGCCTGGGCATACTCACCGCCATGACCGCACTCGCAGCCGCCGGCATCAAGGACCTCGGCCGGGTGCAGCGCGAGGTGCTCGCGCACGTGCGCCGAGCGCGCTTGACCTGCGGCGCGGGGCGGTGGTTAGGCTCCGCCCCGGAGGCCACCACCGATGTCACCGCTCGCCCGCGCGCTCCTCGTCGTCCTCGGCGTGGCGCTCGCCGCCGCGCCGCCGGCCCGCGCCTTCGATGTCACGGCAACCGTCGGCGGCGGCGCCCTGAAGATCAAGGGCGACGCCGGCGGCAACGCCATCAAGCTCGACCAGGTCGGGCTCCCGCTCGACTCCGTGCGCGTGAGCTCGCTTGCGGCCAGCACGACCATCAACGGTGGTGCCGGGCCGGTCGTCCTCGCCGGCCTCACCGGCAAGGGCACGACCATCGCGCTCGGCGACGGCGCCGACCTCCTCCGCCTCGACGGCGTGACGCTCGCGGGCAAGGTGACCATCAAGATGGAAAAGGGCCCGGACGTGCTCGACGTGCAGAGCTCCACCTTCCAGGGCGACACCAAGATCGACGCCGGCGCCGGCGACAACGGGTTGCAGCTGTGCGGCTCCACCTTCGCGGGGGCGCTCACGCTGAAGATCGGCAAGGCGGGAGGCGAGGGCAATGCCGTCTCGTGTCCGAGCGGCGCCAACGCCAACGTCGGCAACGGTAGCGTCGTGGTCGTCAATGGTGGCGGCGTCACCGGGAACTTCAGCCTGAAGAGCGCCGCGTACCTCATCAGCGTCTCCAACCTCGTCCCGTACGGCGGGAGCGTCAGCATCCAGAACTCCGGTCTCCTCGCGTTCTGCGAGGGATCGGTCGCGGGCCCGTTTCTCGTCAAGCTGTGGAAGGCCGCGGCGGTCGGCGGTCAGATCTCCTGTTTGGGTCCCCTCTTTCAGGCGGACGCCTCCGGATCGACTGCGATCGCAATGGAGGGCGCCACCCTTGCGAGCACGGCCACGGTGAAAGGCGGGAACCTCGGGCTCGACACCGTCGTGCTCGCCGGCGTGCCCATCGGTGCGCTCGCCAAGTTCGACCTCGGCGCCGGCGAGAACTTCCTCTTCCTCGGCGGCGTGACGGTGACGGCGGGCGACCTCGTCCTGAAGGGGGGCAAGGGCACGGATACCCTCGAGGCGCTCGACCTCGGCGTGTCCGGCAACGCCACCGTCAAGTACGGCGACGGCAACAACTCGGTGACGTTCACGACGTCGAGCGTCGGCGGCGACCTCCTCGTGAAGACCGGCAAGGGCGACGACTCCATCACCGCGAGCGGCGTCACGGTGGGCGGAATCAAGACCGTCGATCCGGGGAAGGGCAGCAACACGGTGCAGTGACGGCATCTGGCCTCTTGCCGTCGCGATTGGTCCTCGCGACAGCAATCGCGGGAAGCGCGCCGAGGTGGCGGGCTTCGGACGGCCCCGCATTCCGCTTCGGTGCGCGCGCGACGCCCTCCGCTGTGTCAGCCCACCGTCACTCGGGTTGCCGGAGGCGGCGGCGCAGGAGCTTCCCCGTCGAGCTCCGCGGCAACTCGGGAACGAAGCGCACCGCGACCGGCTTCTTGTAGCCGGCGAGGCGCGTGCGACAGAAGGCGATCAACTCGGCGTCGGTCACGCGCGTGCCGGGGCGCAAGACGGCCCACGCACCGACCCCCTGCCCCCAGCGCGCGTGCGGCACCGCCGCGACCGCGACCTCGGCCACCGCGGGGTGCTCCTCGAGCACGAGTTCGACCTCGCGCGGGTAGACGTTGAAGCCGCCGCTGATGATGACGTCGTCGGTGCGGTCGACGAGGGTGAGAAAGCCGTCGGCGTCGAAACGGCCGAGGTCGCCCGAGCGCAGCCAGCCGTCGACGAGCACCGCCGCCGTCGCCTGCGGGTCCCGCCAGTATTCGCGCATCATCTGCGGACCGCGCACCGCAATCTGCCCGACCTCGCCCGCCGGTAGCGGTGCGCCGTCGCGATCGAGGATCTGCACCTCGTTCATCGCCGTCGCGAGCCCGCACGAGCCGCGTCGGCGCGCGTCGAGATGGTCGGCCTTGCAGAGCGTCGTGATCGGAAACGGACACTCGCTCATTCCGTAGATCTGCAACAGCACCGGGCCGAGACAGGCGAGCGCGCGCTCGAGCGGCTCGGGCGCGATCGGCGCCGCGCCGTAGACCAGCGTGCGAAGACTCGGGAGCGCAGCCGCGACACCGCCCACCGCGTCGACGAGCGCGCTGATCATCGTCGGCACGAGGAAGAGCATCGTCACCCGTTCGCGCGCGATCGTCGCCGCGAGCGCGCGTGGCTCGGCGGTCGACGCGATCACGGTGCGGGCGCCGCGCCAGAACGTCGGCGCCAGCAGCGCCTCGCTCGCGTGCGTGAGCGGCATCACGTGCAGCGCGACGTCGTCCGGTGTGAGCTCGTGCAGCTCGGCGAGGAGGTTGCGCAGCGAGGTGAGCGCGCTCGCGTGCGTCAACACCGCCGCCTTCGGCTTGCCGGTCGTGCCCGAGGTGTATCGCAAGCGCGCGACGTCGTCCTCGCCGAGCGGTGTCGCGGGCGCCTCGTCGGGCTCGGCGGCGATGCGGCGCTCGAGCGCGGCGTCGCCGCCGCTCACGTCGAGGACCTCGAGCCGCGACGGTGCGCCCGACGCACCGTCCGCGTCGCTGAGCAGCGCCCGCGCAGCGGAATGCTCGAGCATGTACGCGACCTCGGGCGGCGCGAGGCGGCGGTTGATCGCCACCCACGCGGCCCCGGCGCGCACGATCGCGAGTTGTGCGACGACGTGCGCCACCGAGTTCGGCAAGCTCGTCGCGACGCGGTCGCCGCGCACGACGCCGAGACGTCCGAGCAGGCACGCGACGCGGTTCACGCGCGCCTCGAGCTCGCGGAACGTGAGCGCGTGGTCGCCGTCGCGCACCGCCTCGCGATCGGGCCAGCGGCGCGCGGCGCGGCGCAGCGGTTCGGTCGCGTTCACCAGGATCTCTTCGGCGAAACGGCGCCGATGCGCAAGCCGCGCGCACGCTTTGACGTTGACACTCCGCGAAGCACGATGCTAGCGTTTTCGGCCACGGGGGGGAGCATGGCCGTCGGATGGTGGCCTGCGGGGGAGGTTGGGGGGAGACACGCCCAAGCGGCGCGCCCCTCATCTCACCCCTTCAACCCTCCGCCACTCCTCGTTCGCCGCTGTGCGGCGTCCTCGCGGCCGAAGCATACTTGCCCGAGCCTTCCGCACACCACTATACTTTTGCGTGACATCACCGCACGCGGGCTTCTCGCGCGCACGGCTCCGGTGGCGTGGGCGACCCGAACTCCCGGCTGATGGTCGGGAAGGAGCGACTATGGACAACGGGAAGAACGTCTTTGAGAAGCTGATCAAAGACGATCGCGCCGCCCACGAGCAGAAATCGTGGCGCGGCACCTTTCTCGACTACCTGGAACGCGTGCGTGAGGATCCGAGCCTTCCGAAGCTCGCGCACTCGCGGCTCTACGACATCATCATCAAGCTGGGCACGTCGGACATCCTCGAAGGGGACGATCCGCGCGTGAAGCGCCTCTACAAGGACGAGTCCGTCAAGGTCTACAACTTCTTCCGCGACGAGTTCTTCGGCATCGAGCGGACGATCGCGCAGATCGTGCGCTACTTCCACGCCGCGTCGCTGAAGGGTGAGGAGAGCCGGCAGGTCCTCTACCTCATGGGGCCGGTCGGCTCCGGCAAGAGCTCCCTCGCCGAGAAGCTGCAGCGCGGCCTGGAGGCGAGCGACCCATTCTACGCGATCGACGGCTGCCCGATGTTCGAAGAGCCGCTGCACCTGATCCCCCGGCATCTCCGCAAGGAGTTCGAGAAGATGCTCGGCACGCACATCGAGGGCGACCTCTGCCCGGTGTGCCGCTATCGTCTGAAGGACGAATTCGCCGGGCGCTACGAGGAGGTGCCGATCGTCAGCCGGATCTTCTCCAAGCGCAACCGCATCGGCATCGGCGTCGTCCCGCCGGTCGACCCGAACAACCAGGACACCTCGGTGCTGATCGGCAGCGAGGACATCTCCAAGCTCGACCTCTACTCCGAGGGCGATCCGCGCGTCCTCGACTTGAACGGCGCGCTGAACGTCGGCAACCGCGGCGTCGTCGAGTTCATCGAGGTGTTCAAGAACGAGACCGA
>JBGOSW010000069.1:0-21804 GCA_041476145.1 Binatia bacterium | reverse complement strand
CTGGCGATGGAGCTCGACCGGCCGATGTGGGAGCTCCTCCCGGGGAGCGCGCACCTCGGTCTCGCGGTCGCACCCTTTCACCTCGGCCAGCGCGTCATCGGCTCGATCCGCGTCAAGGCGTCGCTCGCCGAGGTCGAGCGGCTGAGCAACCTACAAGCGCGGCAGGCGCTGCTGCTGACGTTGCTCTCGGTGCTCGGCATCTCCGCCGTGCTCGGGCTCATCCTGACGCGCACGATCGCCCGCCCGATCCGCCTGCTCGTCGACGCCATGAACGCGGCCCGCGGCGGCCGCCTCGACACCCGCGTCCACTTGCGCGGCAGCGACGAGCTGCAGCAGCTCGGCGATCACTTCAATCGCATGCTCGAAACCATCGCGACCGCCGATCAAGAGAATCGCGAGCTGGTGGGACGACTCAGCCGGTTCAACGACGAGCTCGAGACACGGGTCGCGGCGGCGACCGCCGACATCGCCGCCAAGAACCTCGAGCTGCAGCGCATCAACGAGCAGCTCTGGCACGTCCAAAAGCAACTCGGTCGCGCCGAGCGCCTGGCCGCGCTCGGCCAGATGACCGCGGCGATCGCGCACGAGCTCGGTACACCGTTGAACTCGGTGCTCGGCTATACGCAGCTCTTGCAGAAGGAGGTGACGTCGCGCGATGGACGTGAGAAGCTCGCGATCATCGAGTCGCAGGTGCGGGTGATGAGTCAGGCGATCCGCAACGCTCTCGATCAGACGCGCACGCCGAGCCTCGAGCGGCGTCCGGTCGCGATCGCACCGCTGATCGAGGACACGCTGCGCCTGCTCGACCCGGTCCTGCGTGCCAAGCGGATCGCGGTCACACGCGACCTCGCGGCGGCACCGGCGACGATCGCCGCCGATCCACGTGGCATCCAGCAGATCTTGCTGAACGTCCTCACCAACGCGGTCGACGCCGTCGAGGAGGGTGGGAGCATCGTGGTGCATGCCGAGGCGGCGAGCGACAACGGCGGTCCGCCGGGATTGGTGGTGCGCATCAGCGACAACGGCAAGGGTATCGCCTCCGAGGACATCGCGCGTGTGTTCCAGCCGTTCTTCACCACCAAGGGCATCGGACGCGGGACCGGCCTCGGGCTGACGATCAGCCAGGACATCGCGCGCGCCCATGACGGCAGCATCCGCGTGCAGAGTCGGCGCGGTGAGGGCACGACGGTCGAGATCACGATCGGTCCCGGAGAGAGCGCATGACGGCGCAGCTCCTGGTCATCGACGACGACGCCGTCACGCGCGAGCTGCTCACCGAGGTCCTGCAGAGCGAGGGCTATCTCGTCGCCGCCTGCGACAGCGGCCCCCGCGCCCTCGAGCGTGCCGAGCGCGAGCACTTCGATCTCGCGGTCACCGACGTGCGGATGCCGGAGATGGACGGCATCGCGGTAACCCGCGCCCTCAAGGCGCGCGACCCGGCGATCCAGGTGATCGTCATGACCGCGTTCGGGTCCGTCGAAACCGCCGTCGAGGCGATCCGGCACGGCGCATTCGACTACGTCAGCAAGCCGATGAACCTCGAGGAGATCAAGTCGACGGTGCGCCGCGCCCTCGGCGAGCGTCGGCTCACCAACACGAGCGAGAACGGCGATCGCGGCGCCGAGGACACCTACGGCGTCGTCGTCGGACGCAGCCCGGCGATGGTCGACGTCTACAAGACCGTCGCGCGCGTGGCCCCGTCGCGCAGTACCGTCCTCGTCGAGGGCGAGAGTGGAACCGGCAAGGAGCTGATCGCGGCGGCCTTGCACCGCCACAGCGGCCGCGCGGCCGATCGCTTCGTCGCCGTCGACTGTGGATCGCTCATCGATACGCTCCTCGAAAGCGAGCTCTTCGGCTACGTTCGCGGCGCTTTCACCGGCGCCGTGGGCGAGAAGAAGGGGCTCTTCGAGGAAGCGAGCGGCGGGACGATTTTCCTCGACGAGATCGGCGACATCGGCGCGCCCATGCAGGCGAAGCTGCTGCGCGTCCTTCAGGAGTACGAGATCAAACGCGTCGGTGGGCAGGAATGGATCAAGGTCGACGTGCGCGTCGTCGCCGCGACCAATCGCAATCTCGAGCAGTTGGTGCAGCGCGGCAGCTTCCGCGAGGACCTCTTCTATCGCCTGAAGGTAGTCACCATCACCTTGCCGCCGCTGCGCGAGCGGCGCGAAGACATCCCGCTTCTCGCCGAACATTTTCTGCGACGCTATGCGGAGCGCAATGAGAAGCACATCTCCCACCTCACCGACGAGGCGATGGTCCTGTTGATGGACTACCCCTGGCCGGGCAACATCCGCGAGCTCGAGCACTGCATCGAGCGCGCGGTGGCGCTCGCGAGCGGCACGGTCCTCACTCCCGAGGATCTCGCCCCGGAGCTGCACTCGACCCTCGAGGTGACGTTGCACCGCGGCACTCCGACGCTCGAGGAGGTGAAGCGCCGTTACCTCGCGCACGTCTTGGCGGAGACCGGCGGGAACATCTCGCGCGCGGCGACGATCCTCGGTGTCGATCGCCGCTCGCTCTACCGCATGCTGCGGCGCTACGGGCTTCGCACCTCCTGATGAGGCCTTTCGCCCCACCTCGGGCGCCATTCGGTCTCACCGACGTAAGCGACCGGTATTCCTCGACCAGCGGCGATGCCGGCGCGAGTGAGTGTGCGCTTCGCGCCGGCGGAGCGAGGTGACGACGGCGAAAAGCCACGTGATTCCGACACCGAGGGCCTTGGCATCGTCGTTGCTCTCTCCGCTCTCGGATGCGCGTTTTGATCATCGACGACGATCGCACGTTCTGTCGCTACCTCGGTGAGGTGCTCAGCGAGCTCGGTCACGCGACGGACTGGGTGAGCGATGGCCTGGTAGGGTTCGAGCGCTGCCTGCGGCAGACCTACGACGTGGTCATCTGCGACGTGCGGATGCCGCTGATCCTCGGGACCGAACTGGTCTCCGAACTGCAGCGTGACCGTCCGACGCAGCGAGTGATCCTCATCTCCGCGTTCGCCGATGAGCAGTTGGTGGCGCAAGCGGCCCAGTGCGGTGCGCGGCTGCTCTCGAAGCCGTTCGATGCCCCGGTCCTGGCGGGAATGCTCGCCGAGATCGCAGCAGAGCGCGTGCCGATGGCCGACTCTCAACCCACATTACGACAGGAGCAACGATGAGCTCAGAAGCCGGAACGGTTCCTCTCGAACGCGAGCGACGCCTCGTGCTCGCGATCCTGGAGGAAGCGGTGCGCAGTTATCAACACTACGCGTTCGCAACCAATCGCCGCGGTCGCCGCCTCTTCGGCGAGACCTGCGAGTGGTTCGACTCGCACGACAACACGTGGATCTTCTCGTTCGAGAACATCTGCTACGCCCTCGATCTCGATCCGGAGCACATCCGGGAAGGCTTGACGCGTTGGCGGCAGGAGCAGGCGCGCCGCCGTCCCGTCGCCGCGGCGCCACACGCCGCCGTCGCCTACCGCCTCCGCCGCGCCGCCGGCTGATCCGGCGCGCGGCGCGGCGAATTTGCCGCCGCCGTCACTTCTTCGTATAGCATGACGCATGCGCCGTACGGCATCGCGTCCTCGTTCCGGAGCAGGCGCGGCGCGTTCGCGCCCGCCTTCGATCCGCCGCCTTCTCGTCACTGACGCGCTTCGCTCATGGGTGCCGCCGACGGCCGCCGTCGCGGTTCTCGCCGTGACCATGCTGCTCGACGCGCTCGAGTTGGTACCGGACGGCGTCGCAGCGGTGATCGCGGTCGTCGCGTTCCTGGTGCTCGGCGCCTTCATCGTCATTGCGCCGCTCCTCGCCGACGAGCACGACGGGCGCGTGCCGCCGGCGGTCGCGGTTGCGGGGGGGATGGTTGCGATCGTCGTGCTCGCGTACCCCTTCGCGGTGCGGCTCTTTCCCGGCGCGCCGCTGCGACAACTGCCGCTCACCACCGCCGCAAAGGGCGCGCTCGTCGCGACGGCCGACCAGGGGTCGCGCGTCGACGTCGTCGTCGACGCCCACCTGCCGCTGGCATCGGACCGGCGTGATCGGGCGGTTCACTACGACGTCGATCTCGTCGACGACGGCGGAGTCCACGAGCAGCTCTCCGGCGAGCTCGGTGACAGCTGGCGGATGCGGCGACTCGGACGACGCGGCACGGCCCCGAGTCATTTCGAACACCTCTCCGCGATGCACGTCGTCGACGTCGGCAGCGGCGCGCTGCACGTCGCCGACGTGACGCTCACCGGCGACCGCGGCGCGACCGCGATCGCGACCGTCTACCGCGACCGGACTCCGCCGGCAGCGTTCCTCTACGCGGGCGCGGTGCTGGCCGTATTCGGCGCCCTCGTGCTCGATCTCTGGTGGGATCCCAGTGCCGGCTCGACCGCGACGATGGTGACGGCGAGCGCCTGCACGGCGGCGATCGTCTTCGTCGCCGCGGGCGCGGGTCATCCCGGGATTCGCGACGTGATCGGCGCCGCGCTCGTGGGCGCCGTCGTCGGGGTGCCCGCCGGCACCACGGCTGCGTGGCTCGGGCGCGTCCTCGCACCTTCCGGCCGCACGCGCCGTCGGGCGTGAAGGCGGCGGGCGGCGGCGCGGGATCCCGCGGCGCGAGCGATCTACCGACGCTCGGCGTCGCCGCGGCGGCTCCCCTCGGCCGCCCGCGCCGTGCCTTGCTCACCGTCACCGTACTATTCGGCGTCGCGGTATTCGTCGTCGTGGTGACGCGCAGCGACCTGCAGCAACTTCGCGCGACCGCTCGCGGCATCGTTCCCGTCCTCCTGTTGTTGCCGGCGCTCGCCACCGTCGGCAGCTACTGCACGATGGCGCGCTCGTACCAGGGGATCGCGGCCGCAGCGGGATACCCGCTCTCCTTCCGCGACATGCTGCGCATCACGCTGGTCGCGAACACCGCCAACTATCTCGTCGCGGCCGGTGGTCTCTCGGGGTTTGCGCTGCGGATGTACCTCTTCATCCGCCGCGGCTTGCCCGTGGGGAGGGCCGTCCTGGTGTCGCTCGTGCAGACGCTGATCACGAACCTCACGCTCCTGATCTTCGTGATCGCCGGCTTCGTGCTCTTGCTCCTCTCGCACGCGCTCGTGGGACGGGATCTCTTCGTCGCGGCCGGCCTCTTGGGCGGCTTCAGCCTCGTGGTCCTGCTCGCGACGCTCTTGATCCTGCGCCGCGGCTGGCGTCGCCGTCTGCTCTTCGCCGCGACCAGACTCCTGCATCGTGGATTGCGGTCGATCGCCCCACAGCGGGCGCCACGGCGCCTCGCGCTCCTGCGCTTCCAGCGCAATCTGAACGCCGGCCTCGACTTTCTCCTCGACCGGCCGCACGACATGCTGGCCCCCACCGCGTACATCCTGCTCGATTGGGTGTGCACCTTGCTCGTGCTCCACACCGCGTTCATCGCCATCGGGCATCCGGTGCGGCCGAGCTACGTGATCGCGGGCTTCGCGATCGGGATGTTCGTCTCCATCGTGTCGTTGGTGCCCGCCGGACTCGGCGTCCTCGAGGGGTCGATGGCGGCGGTGTTCGCGAGCCTCGACGTCCCCCTCGAGCGCGCCGTCGTCGCGGTGCTGATCTTCCGCGTCGCGTACTACGGGCTCCCGTTGCTCGCGAGCCTGCTGTTGGCGCGTTCGACGTTACGCGCCTGAGCGCGCCCCTACCGTCGCGACGAGCGCAGACGCTGGATGAGATCGCGCGCCGCCCCCGCCACGCGCTCGGGCGTGAACCCGAGCTCCGCGAGCACGACCTCGCCGGGCGCCGAGGCGCCGTAGCGATCGACTCCGATCGCGATTCCGCGCTCGCCGATCCAGCGCTCCCAGCCGAAGGTGACGCCTGCCTCGATCGAGACGCGCGCCACGACCGACGACGGCAGCACCGCGTCGCGGTAGGCTGCGTCCTGCTCGGTGAACGCCTCCCAACATGGCATCGAGACGACGCGCGCACGAATGCCGTCCCGCGCCAGCTGCGCGCGCGCCGCGAGCGCCAGCGACACCTCGGAGCCGGTGGCGATCAGGATGGCGTCGGGCGCACCGCCGTCGACGTCGGCGAGCACGTACGCGCCGCGTGCCACATCGGCGTCGGCACGGAGTCCGGTACGATCGAGTATCGGCAGCTTTTGCCGCCCCAGCACGAGCGCCACCGGCCGGGTGCGCTGCGTGAGCGCCCAGCGCCAGGCCCGCACCGTCTCGTTGGCATCGGCCGGGCGGACGACGGCGAGGTTCGGCATCGCGCGCAGCGACATCAGGTGCTCGACCGGTTGATGCGTCGGACCGTCCTCACCGAGCGCGATCGAGTCGTGCGTCCACACGAAGACGACCGGCAGGCCGTTCAGCGCCGCGAGGCGTACCGACGGCCGCATGTAATCGGAGAAGCAGAAGAAGGTCGCGACGAACGGGCGCAGGCCGTGGTGATAGGCGATACCGTTCGCGATCGCGCCCATGGCGTGCTCGCGAACGCCGAAATGGAGGTTGCGGCCGGCGCCGGTCTGAGCGTCGAACGAGCCGGCGTCCTTCAGGGCGGTGCTCGTCGACACCGAGAGATCGGCGTCGCCGCCGATGATCTCGGGAACGCGCTTGGCGAGCGCGTTCAGCGCCTTCCCCGAGGCCTGACGCGTCGCCTGGGCGTCGTTCGCGCCGAAGGTCGGGAGGTCGCGGTCCCAGCCCTCGGGCAACTCGCCCGCGAGCGCGCGGCGGAACGCGGCGGCGAGCTCCGGCTGCGCGGCGGCATAGGCGTCGAAGCGGCGACTCCACGCCTGCTCGGCCTCGCGGCCGCGGTCGACGGCTTCGCGAAAGTGCGCCAGCGCCGCCTCGGGCACGGCGAACGAACGCTCGGGGTCGAACCCGAGCGCCTGCTTCGTGAGCTTCACCTCCTCGACACCGAGCGGATTGCCGTGCGCCTCGGAGGTGCCCTGCTTGTGCGGCGAGCCGTAGCCGATCGTCGTCCGCACGACGATGATCGAGGGACGCGTCGTGTCCGCCTCGGCCGCGCCGAGAGCGCTGTCGATTGCGGCGACGTCGGTGTCGCCGTGCTCGACGTGCAGAACCTGCCAGCCGTACGCGGCGTAGCGCGCGCCGACGTCCTCGCGCGAGAATGCGAGCGAGGTCGGACCGTCGAGGGAGACGCCGTTGCTGTCGTAGAGGAAGATGAGCTTGCCGAGCTGAAGGTGTCCGGCGAGCGAGCTGGCCTCGCACGAGACGCCCTCCATGAGGTCGCCGTCCCCCACGATGGCGTAGGTGCGATGATCGACGATCGTGTGGCCCGGCCGGTTGAAGCGATACGCGAGCACGCGCTCGGCTATCGCCATGCCGACGGCGTTGCCCGCGCCTTGTCCGAGGGGGCCCGTCGTCGCCTCGACGCCCGGTGTGAGATGCACCTCCGGATGTCCCGGCGTGCGGCTGCCCCACTGCCGGAACGCCTTCAGGTCGTCGAGCCCGAGGTCGTAGCCGGTGAGGTACAGGAGGCAGTACAGCAGCATGCTGCCGTGTCCCGCCGAGAGCACGAAGCGGTCTCGGTCCGGCCAGTGCGGGTTGCGCGGATTGTGCCGCAGGTGGCGCTGCCAGAGCGCGTACGCCATCGGCGCCGCTCCCAGCGGCAACCCGGGATGCCCCGAGTTCGCCTTCTGCACGGCATCGATGGCGAGCGTGCGGATGGTGTTGATGCTGAGCTGCTCGAGCGATTGGGTGGCCCGCTCCATCACTAGTCCTCCCCGCGTCCCAGCCATATCCGGGACCCGCGACCGATCGCAAATCGCGGCCGCGCTCAGTCGCGCGGCAGCGGCGCGACCTCCGCGAGCTGGTGATCGAGCACGGCGGGATCCGACGTCGGCAGCTCGCAGGCGCCGCGCGTACAGACGTAGGCGGTGCTGCGCCCGTCGAGGGCGCGCTTGTCCGCGAGCCAAGGCATGAGGGCCGCCCGCGCCGCGAGCTCGTCCTCACGTGCAACGGTAAACACCCGATTCGGCACGAAGCGCGCGTACGCGATCATGACGAGACGTGGATCGCCGCCTACATCCGGATTGACGATCGCGATCTCGCGCGGACGATCGAGGAGAAAATCGACGACGCCGAGGAGACGTGGGGCGCGCGTCGGGGCGCGGCCGAGCGCGGACGCGAGCGCGCGCACCGTGTCCTCGGCGCGCCGGCGGAGCGTCTCGTCGCCGGTGAACTCGGCGAGGCGCAGCAAGCTCTCGGCGGCGACGGCGTTGCCCGAGGGCACCGGAAGATCCTCGTCGGGCTTGCGGCGCGCGAGCGTCGGCACGACGTCGTCCGGGGTCGCGAAGAACCCCCCCTGCCCCGCGTCCCAGAATCGCGTCGCGAGCGTCGCGTGCAGCGCCAGCGCGGCACTCACCCACGCCGCGTCGAAGGTCGCCTCGTAGAGGTCGAGGAGCCCAGCGGCGAGATCGGCGTAGTCGTCGAGGAACGCATCTCCCCGCGGCGCACCCCCGGTCACGCTGCGCGGCAGGCGCCCGTCGGCGCCGCGTGCGGCGAGAAGGAAGCGTGCCGCGGCACGCGCGTGCTCGACGAACGTCGGCACGCCGAGAATGGCGCCGCCGCGCGCGAAGGCGCTGATCATGAGGCCGTTCCACGCGATGACGATCTTGGTGTCGGTTCGCGGCCGCGGCCGCTGGCTGCGGTGCTCGTAGAGCGCGCGGCGCGCCTCGCTCAAGATGAAGCGCAGCCGCTCGGGGTCGCTGCCGAGCTCGTGTGCGATGGTGTCGAGCGGGCGCGGCGCGTGCAGGATCGTCGCGCCGTCGAAGTTGCCGTGCTCGTCGACGCCGTAGAACGCCAGCACGGCGGCCGCCATGCCGGGATTCAGCACGTCACGGATCTCCGCCGGCGTCCAGACGAAGAACGCCCCCTCGCGTCCGTCGCTGTCGGCATCGGTCGCCGTGTAGAAGCCGCCCTCGGGCGCGGTCATCTCGCGCGCGACGTAGTCAAGGATCTCGCGCGCCACGTCCGCGAAGTCCTGCCGGCGCGTCACCTGGTAGGCGTCGAGATACGCCAGCGCGAGCTGCGCGTTGTCGGCGAGGACTTTCTCGAAGTGCGGCACCTCCCACGCCGCGTCGGTCGCGTAGCGATGGAAGCCGCCGCCGAGGTGATCGTGGATTCCGCCCGCGGCCATCGCCTCGAGCGTGCGCGTCACCATCGCGAGCGCGCGCGCGTCGCCGCTGCGGCGGTGATAGCGGAGGAGGAACTCGAGCGCGGCGGGCGCCGGGAACTTGGGGGCGCCGCCGAAGCCGCCGTGGGCGTCATCGAAGCTGCTGGCGTACTCGGCGAAGGCGCGCCGCAGGACGTCGGCACCGGGAAGCGTGTCGCCGGGTGGCGGCGCCGCGAGCGCACGAACGCGCTCGGTCACCGCGTCCGCCTGCTGCGCGATGCGCAGCGGGTTCTCGTCGTACGTCGCGCGGAGCCGGCGCAGCAAGGTGAGGAAGCCGACCCTGGTGCCGCGGTCGCCGTCGCGCGCGGGGATGTAAGTCGCGCCGTAGAACGGTTGCCGCGTCGGGGTCAGCCAGACCGTCATCGGCCAGCCGCCGTTGCCGTTGAGCGTGAGGATCGCCTCCATGTAGGTCGCGTCGAGGTCGGGACGCTCTTCGCGGTCGACCTTGATGGCGACGTAGTTGGCGTTCAGATAGGCGGCGATCTCCGCGTCGTCGAACGATTCTTCTTCCATCACGTGGCACCAGTGGCACGTGGAGTAGCCGACGCTGAGGAGGACGGGACGGTGCTCGGCGAGAGCGCGTGCGAACGCCTCGTCGCCCCACGGATACCAGTCGACGGGGTTGTGGGCGTGCTGCAGGAGATACGGACTGCTCTCCAGAATCAGACGATTCGTGTAGCGCGGCGCGCCATCGACGCCGCGCTGACGCGTGCGCGGTGGCTCGCGCGCATCGACGGTCGCGGCGGCGCGTTCGAGGCGTGCTTGCAGCGCGGGTGCCAGCGGTCCTGCGCCGGGTAGCGGCTCGAGCGCGACCGTCGGCGCGCTCGGTGCGGGCACGCGGCCCCGGAGATCGATTCCGGCGAGCGCGGCGACGACGAGCGCGACCGCTCCGAGCGCGAGCGCCGCGGGACGCCCAGGGCGGCGCGCGCGCGACCGCGTCGACGCCGGCTCGGAGCTCACGGTGCCGGCGCCGCCAGCACGTGGTCGTCGATCCAACGCAGCAACAGCGCGCCCGCGTGCGCGGCGGCGTCCTCGGCCGGCACCATGGCGGCGAGAGCCGTGCACACGTCGCCAAAGGTGCCCCCAGCGCGCAACACCGCGAGCGCGGCGATCTCGGCGGCGTCCATCGGCGACTGATAGACGCGAAACTCGTCGCGCCAGACACGCAACACGGTCGCGCCCGGCTCCCACGCGTCACAAGCGTCACCTGCGGCCGCCCAGATCGCGTGTGCCGGCCAGCGCACCTCGAGGATTTGCAGTGCCGGCACCGGATGCAGGCGGAGCCCGGCCCACTCCGCAGGCGGCACGCGCTGGAGATCCGCCAGCGCCAGCACCGCGGCGTCGGCCGCGTAGAACACCGCGAGCCGTGCCCACTCCAGGCGCGCGACATCGGCAACGAACGGCGGCACCTCCGCCGGCACGCGCGTCGCGAGAAAGTCGGCGAAGCCGCCGCCGACGTGGCGCAGCGACGCATGGCGCGAGGGCGTCGCCGCGAGATAGGCGCGCGCAAGGGCGTGGAAGCGCGCATCGCCGACGAGCGCCGCGACACGTGGAAAGTCCTCGAGCAGCGCGTCGGCGATCCGCATCCAGTACATCTGCGCGTAGACGTCGACGCGCGCCGCCGCGTCGAGGGCACCGCGGCTCTCGATCACGGCGAGGAGAGCCGGATCGGGATCCGTCGTCCCCGCGGTACCGCTGTCGAGGGCGCGGAAGAACGCCAACTGGAGCTCACGCAGACTCGGCATACGCTCCGAGAACCTCCGTCTCGACGGCACGCGCGCGCTCCGCCTCGGCGGCGAGCACCGGAAACTCGGGAATCTCCTCGTCCCACTCGACGAGCGTCGATACCCGCCCGCACTGCCGCAGCGCCAGGCGATACAAATCCCACACCGGGTCGGGCACCGGCCCGACGTGCGTGTCGAGGAGGTGCGTCCCCTTGTCGGTGTGCCCGGCGAGGTGGATCTGCCCGACCCGCGCCGCCGGGATCGCGGCGACGTACGTCGCCGCATCGAAGCCGTGATTGCATGCGCTCACGTAGATGTTGTTGACGTCGAGGAGGATGCCGCAGTCGGCGCGTTCCGCGAGCGCCGCGAGAAACTCCCACTCCGACATCGCCGAGTGCGCGTAGGTGAGATAGCTCGAGACGTTCTCGACGAGAATCTGCCGGCCGAGGCGCTCCTGCACCGCCGTAACGCGCGCCGCGACGTGTGCCAGCGCTTCTTCGGTGAACGGCAGCGGCAGGAGGTCGTGGGCATAATGGTCGCCGACGCTGCCCCAGCAGAGATGATCCGAGATCCACGCCGGCTCGAAGCGGCGTGCGAGCGCGGCGAGCTCGTCGAGATAGGCCGCGTTCAAAGGATCCGTCGAGCCGAGCGACAGCGACACACCGTGAAGCACGATCGGCGCCAGCTCGCGGGCGCGTGTGAGAACCGCCAACGGACGACCCCCCGGCAGCATGAAGTTCTCGGAGATGACCTCGAACCAGTCCGCGCGCGCCGTCCCGTCCGAGATCTGCGGATAGTGCTGCGTGCGCAGCCCGAGCCCGTGCCCCAAGTACGGAACGCTCAACGCCATGGCCGCATCTTTCCCTGCCCGGAGGCCGCCGTCGAGGGCCTCACGATCGGCATCGCCGCGTCGCGCCCACGCATCGCCTGGTTCGATGCCGCGCGACGGTGGACGTCACGGAGCGTCCGCGCCGACCGTGAAACGGCCGTGCAGGAGTGCTAGGACTGCCGGCGTGATCCCGTGTCGCACGCCGCCGCCGGATTTCGTCGCCACGCTCGCGGAGCATGGGCTCGCGCCGCTCACCCGCGGCCTCGTGACGACGCTGCAGGTGAACGTCGGGAAGCTCTGCAATCAGGCGTGCCACCACTGCCACGTCGACGCCGGGCCGACGCGCACGGAGATCATGCGCCCCGCGACCGCGGCGCGCGTCCTGGCACTCCTCGCCGCGAGCCCGGCGATTGCAGCGGTCGATTTGACCGGCGGTGCGCCGGAGCTGAACCCGAGCTTTCGCGATCTCGTCCGCGAGGCGCGCCGTCTCGGACGCCGCGTGCTGGTGCGCTGCAACCTGACCGTGCTCTCCGTGCCCGGCATGGAGGACCTGCCCGAATTCTACCGCGCCCACGAAGTCGAGCTGATCTGCTCGCTCCCCTGCTACACGGCGGAGAACGTCGATCGTCAGCGCGGTCGCGGAGTCTTCGACCAGAGCATCGCGGCGCTGCGGGCGCTGAATCGCCTCGGCTACGGCGGCGCCGGGTCGGAGCTCCGACTCGACCTCGTCTACAATCCGGTCGGTGCCTTTCTGCCACCCCCGCAGGCCGACCTCGAGACGCGGTACAAGACGGAGCTCGCGGCGCTCTTCGGCATCGAATTTCATCGCTTGCTGACGATCACCAACATGCCGATCGAACGCTTCGCCGCGACGCTGCGGCGCGAGGGGCGACTTGCGAGCTACCTGGGGCTCCTGGTCAATCACTTCAATCCGGCGACGGTCGAGGGACTGATGTGTCGCTCGCTGGTGAGCGTCGGCTGGGACGGCGCCCTCTACGACTGCGACTTCAATCAAATGCTGACCTTGCCGCTCGCGGGACGCGACACTGCGGCAACGATCTGGACGCTCGCCTCGTGCGACGACCTCATCGGCCTGCCGATCGCCACCGCAAGCCATTGTTTCGGCTGCACGGCGGGCGCCGGCTCGAGCTGCGGCGGCCAGCTCGCGCGCGACGCACCGTCGTGATCACAACCGCACGCGACGCAACCGCAGCGCATTGGTGATCACCGACACCGAGCTCAGGCTCATCGCCGCGGCCGCGAGCATGGGGTTCAGCGCCCACCCGAGGAGCGGATAGAGCACGCCGGCCGCGAGCGGCACGCCGAGCGCGTTGTAGACGAACGCGAAGAACAGGTTCTGGCGGATGTTGCGCAAGGTCGCCCGCGAGAGGCGGCGGGCGCGCACGACGCCGCCGAGGTCGCCGCGCAAGAGTGTGATGCCGGCGCTCTCGATCGCGACGTCGGTACCCGTCGCCATGGCGATACCGACGTCGGCCTGCGCCAGGGCGGGCGCGTCGTTGATGCCGTCGCCCGCCATGGCGACCGTACGCCCCTCGGCCTGGAGTCGCTGGATGACGGCGCGCTTCTCCTCTGGCAGCACCTCGGCGACGACGTCGTCGATGCCGAGGCGACGTGCCACCGACTCGGCGGTGGCGCGAGTGTCGCCGGTGAGCATCACCGTCCGCAGGCCTTCGGCGCGCAAGCGTTGCAGCGCCTCGGGAGCGGAGGCCTTGACCGGATCGGCGACCGCGAGGATCCCGAGCACCTCGTGGTCGGCGGCGACGAACAGCACCGTCTGCCCCTCGGCGGCGCGCCGCGCGGCGTCGTCGACGAACGTCGTCACGTCGCCGCCCTCCGCGCGCATGAGGGCGCGGTTGCCGAGGGCAATTCGTCGCCCGCCGACGTCGCCGACGACCCCCATGCCGGTGTGGCTCTCGAAGTCGTGGACGACGTCGAGCGTGAGGCCGCGCGCCTTCGCGGCGGTGAGCACGGCCGCCGCGATCGGATGCTCGCTCCGCTGCTCGACGCTGGCGGCGAGCCGCAGGAGCACCGCCTCGTCGACGTCGTCGACGGCGCGGATCGCGGTCACGGCGGGCCGGCCCTCGGTGAGCGTGCCGGTCTTGTCGACGACCAACGTATCGACGGCACGCAGGGTCTCGAGCGCGGTCGCGTTCTTCACCAGCACCCCGGCGTGCGCGCCGCGTCCGGTCGCGACCATGATCGACATCGGCGTCGCGAGGCCGAGCGCGCATGGACAGGCGATGATCAGGACGGCGACGGCGCTCACCAGCGCGTGTGCCAGCGCCGGCGGCGGCCCGAGGAGCGCCCAGCCGACGAAGGTCGCCGCCGCGGCCACGATCACGACGGGAACGAAGACGCTCGCGACGCGATCGGCGAGGCGTTGGATCGGCGCGCGGCTGCGCTGCGCCTCCCCGACCATGCGGACGATCTGCGCCAAGACGGTGGCGTTGCCGACGCGCTCCGCGCGCACGACGAAGCTGCCGGCGCCGTTCACGGTGCCGCCGGTCACGCGTTCGCCGACGTGCTTTGCGACCGGCATCGGCTCGCCCGTCAGCATCGACTCGTCGACGGTGCTGGCACCGTCTTCGAGAACGCCGTCGACGGGGATGCGTTCACCGGGCCGGACGCGCACGCGGTCGTCGACGTGCACGTCCGCGACCGCGACGTCGCGGTCGCCGTCGCCGGTGACGAGCCGCGCCGTCGGCGGCGTGAGCCCGAGGAGCGCGCGAATCGCATCCGAGGTACGCGAACGGGCGCGCAGCTCGAGCACTTGGCCGAGGAGTACGAGGACCGTGATCACGGCCGCCGCCTCGAAGTACAGCGGCACCGCGCCGTCGTGCTCGCGGAAGGCGACCGGAAAGATCTGCGGCGCGAGCGTCGCCACTACGCTGTGCGCGTATGCGGCGCCGGTGCCGAGGGCGATGAGCGTGAACATGTTGGCGCGGCGGCGGACGACCGACTGCCAGCCGCGCGTGAAAAACGGCGCGCCGCCCCAGAGGACGACCGGGGTCGCGAGCGCGAACTGTGCCCATGCGAAGAGGTGCGGGCCGAGAACGCGATGCATGGATGCCCCTGGGAGCATGTCCGTCATCGCGAGCGCGACCAACGGTACCGTCAGCGCGGTGGTCATCCGCAAGCGCAGGCGCATCGCGCCGAGCTCGGGGTCCTCCGTCGGCTCCGCCTCGATGACGCGGAGCTCGAGCGCCATGCCGCAGATCGGGCACGTTCCCGGATCCGGCCGCACGATCTCCGGATGCATCGGGCAGACGTACTCGCGATGCGCCGGCGTCGTGGCGAGTGGTGCCGCGAGCGCCATGCCGCACGAGGGACAGCCGCCCGGCCGGTCGGCACGAACGTCGGGACACATTGCGCAGGTGTACGCGTCCGCCACGACGCGGGCACCGCGTTCAGCGGCACACGCGCGCGCCTCGTCCACTTGCATGCCGCAGACGGGATCGTTCGCCACGCTTCCTTGTCGGGGAATCGACGGGGACGCGCAAGCGGACGACGCCCGTCGTACGCCGTTGCCGGTCCAGCGGCGCCTGCTATGGTCCGCCGCCGTGCGCGCCGACGATGTCTTGCCGCGGGTCCGTTTCGGCGATGCGTTTCGCTACTGGCTCCGCCTCGGATTCGTGAACTTCGGCGGACCGGCGGGGCAGATCGCGCGGGACGGGAAGCGTGCTCTTCCAGGAGGCGCTGCTCTTCAGCAAGGCGGCGATGGTCACGTTCGGCGGGGCGTACGCGGTGCTCGCCTACATCCGCGACATGGCGGTGGCGCGCTACGGCTGGCTCGTGCCCGGACAGATGGTCGACGGTCTCGGCCTCGCCGAGACGACGCCCGGCCCGCTCATCATGGTGACGCAATTCGTCGGCTTCATCGCGGCGTGGAATCACCCTGAAGGCCTGAGCCCCACGACGGCGGGTATCATCGGGGCGTTGCTCACGACCTGGGTCACGTTCGTTCCGTGTTTCCTCTGGATCTTCCTCGGCGCGCCCTTCATCGAACGCTTGCGAGGGAACCGTCGGCTCGGGGCGGCGCTCGCCGCGATCACCGGCGCCGTCGTCGGCGTCATCGCGAACCTCGCCATCACCTTCGCCGCGCACACCTTCGTGCCCGCGCCGGGTGTGGTCGATCCGTTCGCGGTGCTGCTCGCGGCGGTGGCGTTCTTCGCGCTGCAACGCTTGCATCTCGGCATGCCGCTCGTCGTCGCCGGGTGCATCACCCTCGGCGTCCTGCGACGTTCGCTCCCGGGTTGATGGCTCCTCGCTCCGACCGTAATTGATCCCGACCCGGCGACTTGATAGCTCAGCGGCACGGCGCACGTGCGCATGGAGGCGATATGAGCAGAACCCGGTTGATGGCGGAGCAGTATCGGTCGCTCGGATTGCTCCTGCTCCTGGTGGCGGCGGTGACGGCGACGATCGTCGCGAGCTGCGGCGGCGGTGGTGGCTCGTCGAACGGCGGTCTCTGCGAGCAATGTGGCGTGTCGCCCGACGGTCCGTGCCAAACGGACGCCTTCGTCGTGCCGGGTGCGACGCAACCGGAGCCGTGCCCTTCGCCGGATTCGACGAACCCCAACGGCTGCGTCCGCAGGCCGCTCATCTGCCGGCGCAAGGTGGACAGCGCGCAGCAGCGCTGTTACCCGAAGGGCCTCGACCGCAACAATCCCGATTTCAACTTCCACTGTGACGGTTCGCGTCCGGGCGGCACCGCCCTTCCCGAGCCGACCACGACCCCCGTGCCGAGTGCGACTTTGACGCCTGTCTCCACCGGTACTCCGGTCGCGAACCAATTGTGCGGGAATGGCACCATCGAGGGAACGGAGGAGTGTGAGACCGGCAATCTCGACGGCAAGAGCTGCTTCGACTTCTGCGACAGCGACGCCGGGATCTTGCTCTGCATCAACTGTTTCTTCAACACCTCCCAATGCACCGGAGGCAACTGCTCGCGCTGAGACGCCGCGGCCAGCGCCCGTGCCATCCGCATCCGCCATCGCGAATCGAGCGATCGGCGCAGCGTGCGTGGCAACTTCGCGCCTTGCGTTTCCGTCAGTCGCTACGATAAGGTGCAGCGCATGGGGCGCTTGGAGTCGAAAAGGAGGCGTGGAGATGGAGCTGCCAAAGTGCCAGAAGTGCAATAACGGACTGTTGATACCGTTGTCCGACTACGGCCAAGAGGGCGCGTCCGTGATGTTCAAGGCGTGGGTCTGTACCAATCCCGAATGCGGCTTCTCGCTGCGGGTCGACAAAGGCGACGTTACGTACGGCAAGAAGGTCGAGCACAAGCACTAAGCTCTCTTCTCCCTCCGTCTTCCGAAGGAAGCGCGATGCGTGCGCTTCCTTTTTTTTGCCCGTCATCGAGCGCCGCGCCGTTGCTTGCGCCATCGCGCGGGGCTGGCTTATGGTGCCCGCGTGAACTTCGACCTCTCGCCCGAGCAGGACATGTTGCGGCGAACGGTGCGCGAGTTCGCGGAGCGCGAGATCGCGCCACGCGCCGCGGAGCTCGATCGGAACGAGGAGTTTTCGTGCGAGCTGACGCGCGCCATGGGCGAGCTCGGCCTCTTCGGCATGACGGTGTCGCCGGACTACGGCGGCCATGGGCTCGACTACCTGTCGTACATCATCGCGGTCGAAGAGATCGCCCGCGTCGACGGCTCCCACGCCGCGACCGTCGCCGCCGAGAATTCCCTCGGCATCGGGCCGCTCTACTACTTCGGTTCCGAGGCGCAGAAGCGGCGCTATCTCCCCGACCTTTGCAGCGGCGTGCGGCTCTGGGGCTTCGGCTTGACGGAGCCGTCGGCGGGCTCCGACGCGGGTGGCACCAAGACGACCGCGCGCCTCGAAGGCGACCACTGGATCATCAACGGTAGCAAGATCTTCATTACCAACGCCGGGACGCCGATGACCGCCGGATCGACCGTACAGTGTGTGACCGGCACGCGCCCGGACGGCAGCAAGGAGTACAGCTGCATCATCGTCGAGCAGGACGCGCCCGGGTTCACGACGCGGAGCATGCACCGCAAGCTCGTCTGGCGCGCGTCGAACACGGCGGAGCTCTACTTCGACAACGTCAGCGTTCCCCGCGAGAACCTCCTCGGCGAGCGCGGCACCGGCTTCAAGCAGATGCTCGAGACGCTCGACAGCGGACGGCTGTCGATCGCCGCGATGGGCCTCGGTGGCGCGCAAGGCGCCTACGAGGCGGCGCTCGCCTACGCTCGCGAGCGTACCCAGTTCGGGAAGCCGATCAGCCATTTCCAGGCGAACGCATTCAAGCTCGCCGACATGGCGACCGAGATCGAGGCGACGCGCAACCTGCTCTACAAGGCGTGCTGGTTGCGCGATCAGGGTCGGGCCTTTCGCAAAGAAGCGGCGATGGCGAAGCTCTGGGCGTCGGAGGTGATGCGTCGGGTGACGCACGCCGCGGTGCAGATCTTCGGGGGCTACGGCCTCATGGAGGAATATCCCGTAGCGCGCTTCTATCGCGATCAGCGTCTTCTCGAGATCGGCGAGGGGACGTCGGAGGTGCAGCGCTTGGTGATCTCGCGCCTCCTCGGTTGTTACGATTGATGCCGCGCCCGATCCTGCTCACATCGTCGCACACGCGTGTCGTCGAGGGGTCGTGACGACGGTCTTCGTAAACGGGCGGGTGCGCACCCTACGTGACGACGGCGGGGCGGTCGAGGCGCTCGTCGTCCGCGACGGGCGAGTCGTCGCGAGCGGCGATGCGCCGGCGATGCAGAGCCTCGCCGGCGCCGCGGCGGAGGTCGTCGACCTGCACGGCGCGGCGCTGTTGCCGGGGCTGATCGATACCCATCCGCATCTCATGCACTTCGGCGTCCTGGCGTTTCCTCTCGTCGATCTCGCCGACGCCGTGTCGCACGACGACATCGTCGCCCGCATCGCCGCCCGTGCGGCGTCGACGCCGGCGGGCGAGTGGATCATGACGACGCCGGTCGGCGAGCCCCACTACTTCCTGCGACGCTCGCACCGCGACCTCGCCGAAGGCACCCTTCCCGACCGCACCGTGCTCGACCGCGCGACCACACGCCATCCGGTGCTGATCCAGGCGTGGGCGCCGGTCATTCCGAACGTCTGCGCGCTCAACTCGGCGGCGCTCGCTCGCCTCGGCATCACCCGGGAGACACCCGATCAGATCGAGCACGTCTGGATCGAAAAGGATGCCGGCGGCGAGCCGACCGGCATCCTCAAGGGATCGGTGACGAACTACTACACCGGCGACGCGTTCATGAACGGCCTCCTCCGCCAGCTGCCGCTGCTGCAACCGACGGCGATCGTCCCCGGCACGATCGACGCGATGGCGCGCTACAACGCGCTCGGCGTGACCACTGTCTACGAGGGACACGCCATGGAGGCGCCGCTCATCGAAGCGTACCGCATGCTCCGCGACCAGGGCGCGCTCAGCGTCCGCGTCCTCGCGGCACCGGAAGCGGAGAATTACTCCCTGCCCTGGGACGGACCGCTTTCGCTCGCCGAGTTCGCCGCGCGGCTCGAGCAGGCGCGCGCGATGGTCGACGTCCGCGACGACCTCTTCCGGGTGAGCGGCGTCACGCTGTCGCGGGGTGGCCCGTGTTGGCCTGGCTTCCTCCTCATGCGCGAGCCGTACCGTGGGCCGTACGGCGAGCCGACGACGGGTATGTCCTTCGTCTCCGCCGAGAAGGCCGCGCTCGCGATGGACTTCTGCGCCCGTCACGACCTGCGCCTGAACGTCATCGTCGCCGGCACCGGCGAGCACGCCGAGTACCTGGCACAGCTCGAAGCCGTCGCCGCGCAGCATGACATCCGCGGGCGCCATTGGATCCTGCAGCACGCGTTCTTCGTCGAACCGTCGGCCGCTCGCCGCTACGCGGCACTCGGGTTCGACGTGACGACGAGCATGTCCTTCTCGTGGGGCAAGGGCGATCTGTTCCTCGAGCGTATCGGAGCGCACGTCCTCGAGCATCTGATCCCCCTTCGTCGCCTCCTCGACGCCGGCATGAAGGTCGCGTGTGGCAGCGACTGGGGTCCGAAGAACATCTTCGAGCACATCCAGCTCGCCCTCACCCACCGTTTCGCGGTGAGCGGCCGGAGCAACCTCGGACCCGCGCAGCGGGTGACGCGCGCCGAGGCGTTGGCGATGTGGACGCGTGACGCCGCGCGCGTGCTCCAATGGGACGGCATCGGCACCCTCGGTCCGGATGACCACGCCGACCTCGTGGTCGTCGACCGCGACCCGCTGGAATGCGCCCTCGACGATCTCCCCGGAACGCGCGTCCTGCGCACGGTCCTCGGCGGCCGTACCGTCTACGACGCGGGGGCGCTGTGAGAACCGTGCGGATGCGACGCCTCGCCGCCGCCGCGTCCGCAGCCGCGCTGCTCGCCGCGCCCGCGCCGGCATGCGAGCACGGCGGCGGGCCGCAGCCGCGGCCCCGCCGGCCCGCGACCCTGATGCGCGGCCTGGGTGACCTCCACCATCCGATCGCGACCGTGAGTCCCGAGGCGCAGCGGTTCTTCGATCAAGGTCTCCGCCTCCTCTACGCGTTCAATCACGACGAGGCGGCGCGTGCGTTCAGTCGTGCCGCGGAGCTCGATCCGAAAGCGCCGATGCCGGCCTGGGGTATCGCGCTCGCCCTCGGTCCGAACATCAACCTCGACGTCGACCCGGCACGCGAGCAGGCGGCGTACGCGGCCGTGCAGCGGGCACGCGCGCTCGCGGCTGACGCCCGCGAGGACGAGCGCGCCTACGTGGAGGCGCTGGTGCGCCGCTACTCGGACGCCCCCGACGCCGATCTGAAAGCGCTCGCGGTCGCCTATGCGGACGCGATGCGCGACGTCGCCACACGCCATCCCGACGATCTCGACGCCGCCGCGCTCTTCGCGGAGAGCCTCATGGACCTCCGCCCATTCCAGCTCTGGACGGCCGACGGCAGGCCGGCCGAGGGCACCGAGGAGATCGTCGCCGCCCTCGAGCGTGTCCTGCAACGCGACCCGCGTCACCTCGGGGCGAACCACTACTACATCCACGCCGTGGAAGCCTCACCGCATCCCGAGCGCGCGCTCGCGAGCGCGGCGCGCCTGGCGACGCTGGCGCCGGCGGCCGGCCATCTCGTCCACATGCCGGCGCACATCTACATGCGGACCGGCGACTACGCCGCCGCGTCGCGCGCCAACGAGGCCGCGGCCGAGGCGGATCGCGTCTACCTCCACGGCGACGCCGACGGCGACGGCGTATACCCGCTCATCTACTACACGCACAACTTGCACTTCCTCACCGCGTCGCGCGCCATGGCGGGCGAGTCGGCGGCGGCCGAGCGCGCCGCCGCGGCGGTCGTCGCCAACGTGGCGCACCTCGCGCCGACGGGCCCCATGGTGGGAATGGCCGAGTACTTCGCGCCGACGCCGCTCTTCGTCGCCTTGCGCTTTCGACGTTGGGACACGCTGGCACGGTCGCCGGCCCCTGATCCGCGTCTCGGCGGCGCGACGGCGCTGTGGCACTTCGCGCGCGGCGTCGCGTTCGCGGCGACGGGCGCGCGCGCGCTGGCCCTGGCGGAGCGCGAGGCCTTCGACGCCGCGCGCTCCGCACTCCCCAAGGACGCGCTCTTCAACTTGAACCGCACTGACGACGTTCTCGCCGTCGCACGTGGCGTCCTCGACGCGCGTCTGGCGGCCGTCGCCGGCGACCGCGAGGCTGCCGTCCGCGAGTGGCGGCGCGCCGTGGAGCGTCAGGACGCGCTCGCCTACGACGAGCCGCCGGCCTGGTACTACCCGGTGCGCGAGTCACTCGGCGCCGCGCTCTACGTCGCCGGACGTCCGGCGGAGGCGGAAGCCGTGTTCCGCGAGGACCTCCGGCGCAACCCGCGGAACGGGCGCTCACTCTTCGGTCTCCACGAATCGCTCCGCGCCCAAGGAAAGACGGTTGCGGCCGACGCGGTCGAGCGTGAGTTTCGCATCGCGTGGGCGCACGCCGACGTCCGATTGCGGATGGAAGAGTTGTAGTCCGGCGCGGGAGCACCCGGGATTCACTCCCGGGTGCGACGCCCATCGCGAGCGCAGCGAGCGGGGGCGTCATCGTTGAACGCACCCGGGATTCACTCCCG
>JBGOSW010000068.1:0-21851 GCA_041476145.1 Binatia bacterium | reverse complement strand
CGTCGGCATGCGCCGCGCCGACCTCGGCACCTCTGCCGGCGCCACTCAACGCCTTGTAGACGAGGTAGAAGACGAGACTCCGATTGCCGACGGCGTCGCGGATCGCGAGCAGTGGGTCGCGCCAGAACGCCGGGCTGCGAAACTCCTCTTTCAGCTCGAGCCCCGCGTCCGTCAGGCGAAATCCCCCGTGGGCGAGGCTGTCCGCGAGGTCGTTGTACGCGTACACCAACACCACGACGTCGGGGGCGAAGGACGCTCCCTGGTGCAGGAAGTAGAGCAGCTCGTGCGCGGTTCCGACGCCGTTGAAACCGGCGTTGACGACCCGCCAGGGACCGGTCGACGCGCCGCGGTCGAGTTCGAGCGCGAGCAGCGTCGTGAAGATGCGGTCCTCGGGAAGTTGGACGGCGGCGGTGTACGAATCGCCGAGCACGAGGACGCGGGTTTCGCCCGCCGGCTTCTCGCGTGCAAAGGAGGCGCCGCGAAGACCGTACTCGTTGATGCGGACGTCGGCCGTCGGCGGCTCCACCTTCGGCAGGTTGTGGTAGGTGAATCGCGAGCCCGGATACCAGGTGTAGAACCCCTCGGCGAAGACGCGCAGATGCGGGACGTCGACTTGCGGAGGCACGACCTCGCGAATCGCGACCTCGAGGAGCAGGAGGAGAACCAGCCATTCGACGAGGAGCGCGACCTTCTTCATTGCGACAACGACGGCCGCGCGACGGGCACCGGGCCGACGTTCAGGTCTTCAGCTTGTGGACCGCCTCTTTCATTTCGGGAACGGCCTTGAAGAGATCGGCGACGAGGCCGTAGTCGGCGACCTGGAAGATCGGCGCCTCCGCGTCCTTGTTGATCGCCACGATCACCTTCGAGTCTTTCATGCCCGCGAGGTGCTGGATGGCGCCCGAGAGGCCGACGGCGATGTAGAGCTCCGGCGCGACGACCTTGCCGGTTTGTCCGACCTGAAGGTCGTTCGGGACGAAGCCGGCGTCGACCGCGGCGCGGCTCGCGCCCATGGCGGCGCCGAGCTCGTCGACGAGCGGCTCGAGGACGGTCTTGAAGTTCTCGCCGTTCTTGAGACCGCGGCCGCCGGAGACGACGATGCGCGCCTCGGTGAGAACCGGGCGATCGGACTTCATCTCTTCGAGCCCCACGAATTGCATCGCGCGTGTGCTCTCGGCGAGCGTGACCGAGACCTTTTCGACCTTGCCGGCGCCACCCTTGGTCGCGGCCTCGAAGGCGGTCGCGCGCACCGAGATCACCCGCGGCGTGCCCGCGAGTTTGAGGGTCGCGAACACGTTGCCTGCGTACATCGCCCGCGTCACCGTGCCGTCGGCGTTGATCTCGGAGATGTCGGCGCCGAGCGCCGCGTCCAAGCGCGCCGCGAGACGCGGCGTCAGGTCCTTGCCCATCGCCGTCGCGGTCGCGATCACGGTCTCGACACCCTTCGCCTTCACGAGCTCCGCGAGCGCCGCCGTGTAGGCGTCGGCGAGGTAGTGTTCGAGCTTCGGGTTCTCGATTTGAAAAACCGTCTGCATGCCGTACGCCGCGGCCTCGCTCGCGAGCGCGTCGGTGCCGGGACCGAGGACGACCGCGTGACAGGCGCCACCGTACTTCGTCGCCGCGTCCTTACCGGCCGCGAACGCGACCAGCGTGGTCTTCGGGAACTTTCCGTGTTGATGCTCGGCAAATACGAGGACGTCGCCCATGGGATCTCCGCTCCTGCCGCTCAGATGACTTTGGCTTCGGTGTGCAGCAGCTCGACGAGCTGGTCCACCGACTCGACCAGCTTCCCCGCTTGGCGCTTCGGCGGCGGCTCCATCTTGACGAGTTGCGTGCGCCCCGAGACGTCGAGACCCGCGTTTTCCAGATCTCCGAGCGGGATCTCCTTCAGCTCCTTCTTGCGCGCCTTCATGATGCCGGGCAGCGACGCGTAGCGTGGCTCGTTCAGGCGCAGGTCGGCGGTGACGATGCCCGGGAGGGGAAAGCGCAACGTCTCGAGGCCGCCGTCGACCTCGCGGACGACCGTCGCCGACTTCTGGTCGCCGGAGAGCTCGACCTTCGACGCGAACGTCGCCTGCGGCCAGCCGAGCAGCTCGGCGAGCATCTGACCCGCGGCGTTGCTGTCGTCGTCGATCGCTTGTTTGCCCATGACGACGAGGTCGGGCTTCTCGGTCTCGACGAGTTTCGCGAGCGCACGCGCCACCACCAGCGGCTCCAGCGCCTTGTCGGTGACCACGAGAATCGCGCGATCGGCGCCCATCGCGAGCCCCGTTCGCAACTGCTCCTTGACGTCGTTCGGCGCGGCGTTGCCGCCGATGCTCACCAGCACGACCTCGCTCCCGGCGACCTTCTCCTTGATGCGGAGGGCCTCTTCAATCGCGATTTCGTCGAAAGGGTTGATCACCCACTTGATGTTGTCGGTGACGATGCCGGACCCGTCCGGCTTCACCTTGATGCTGGTCTCCGGGTCGGGCACACGTTTGACGGTCGCGAGGATCTTCACGTCGGGGTCTCCTTCTGTGCGTGGGAAACGCGCCACCTAACACGCTGCGAAAAACCCGGTCAAGGCGCCGCTACAAACGCCGTTACGCGATCACGAGCGGTAGCCGACTGCGCTCTCGCGGAGGGTGAGGGAGCCACCGGAATTTACTTCCGGTGGCGACGCCCATCGCGAGCGCAGCGAGCGGGGGCGAAATCAATTGCTGCCGCCGAGCCGCGAGGACAGCTCGCCGCCCGCTTTGAGGATCAGCGGCGCCAGCTCCTTCTGAATCCGCTCGTTGGCGAGGCGATACGACGGACCGCTCACGGCGAGCGTGCCGACGACGCGGCCGGTGTAGTCCTTGATGGGGACCGCGACCGAGCGCACGTCCTCGACGTACTCGCCGGCGTCGACGGCGTAGCCTTTCTCGCTCACGGCCCGAAGCTGTTGCACGAGTGCCTGGCGCTCCGTGATGGTGCTCGCCGTGTACTTCTTCAGGTTGTCAGGGAGGCGCGCCTTCTGCTCCTCTTCGGATTCGAAGGCGAGCTGCACCTTGCCGGACGCCGTGCAGTGGAGCGGCAAGGTCTCGCCGATCTGCGACACCAGACGGATCGGCTGATCGGCATCGACGCTGTCGAGCGGTACCATGCCGCCGCGCCGCGCGACGGCGACGTAGGCGCTCTCGCGGCACTGTTTCACCAGCGCCTCCATGATCGGACGCGCCTGGCGCAACAATCCCATGCGGCCGATGTACGCTTGTCCGAGCTGCAGGGTACGGACGCCGAGGCGATAGTTCTCCGTCGCCTTGTTCTGCTCGATGTAGCCCCGCGACTCGAGGGTCGCGAGCAACCGGAAGATGTTGTTCTTGTGCAGCTTGAGCCGTTTGCTGAGCTCGGTGACGCCGAGCTCGTCGGCGTCGCCGTAGAATTGCTCGATGACGTCGAGGGCGTGCGACACCGAGCGGATGATGTAATTGCTCTTTTCGCGGCGGACCATGGGCGACGTAGAAAAAGTGTTTTAGCGGTAGAGGTTTCACGTCGGGTTGTCAAACGGCGACGGGACGAGGTCACGAAAGAGCGCGCCGAACGCGGCGTAGCGCCCCAGCCGTCGCGACGTGAGCGACGCCGCGAGACGCCCGTCCGGCGCCGGCGGACGGCCTCGCTCGCACCCGATGTGCGACGAGACGCAAACAGGTTTTCGGAGCGTCGACCCGGGGTCGCCGGGTGGCGTGCGCGGCGATCCGCGACGATGGCTTCGCGCCTTCGGCCGTGGGTCAGCGGCGCGCGGTCGCGGGCGTGGCGGCGGTGCCTTCCGTCGTCGTCACGGCGTTCGCCTGCGTGCCGCGCAGGCGCCGCGAGCGAGCCCCGTCCGCCTCGTTTCGGCTCGGCGGCAGCGCGCGCAACGTCCCGCGCCGCGCGATCGGCTCGCGCTCGGGAGCGGCGATCGGCGTCGCGCCCGCACCGTCGAGCACGCGGCGCACGGTGGCGAGCCAACGAAGCTGGGCGTCGTACTGGAGGCGGGTCGCTTCCGCGACGAGCCAGCGCGCACGGCCGGTCGGCGACAGCGGCTCGCGCGCTACGAGCGCGCCGAGCGTCTCGACGGCGTCGCCATAGCGGCGCGTCTCGGCGACGAACGAGCCGAGAAGCGCCGGTGTGCGCTCGGGCGGCGTGAAGACGAGCTTCACGTAGAGCGGGTCGCGCACCGGTCGCAGGCGGGGCGCCGGTGCCGCGATCCAGCGCTCGAGTTGGCGGCGGCCACGGGGTAGGAGCGTATACCGGCTGCGCTCGATGCTCCCGGTCTCTCTCTGCCGCGTGACCAGTCCGCCGCGACGCAGGCGCTCGAGGGTCGAGTACACCTGTCCCGAGTTGAGCTGCCAGAAATCGCCGAGCGTGCGCTCGAAACGGACCTTGAGCTCGTAGCCCGTGAGGTCGCGCTGCGCGAGCAGCGCCAGCAATGCGTGCTTCACCGGCATCGTCGGGTCCTCTCTCTGCGAACGTCGGGAGCAATGCCGGTGCCAGCGGCGAATCCGCGTCCGGCGGAACGCCGCCGCGCGGACGTGACGGGGCACGGTCGGATGCCGACGCGCGCTTCGTCGGAGAGGGACAACACGCGTCGGTCGCGTCGACGCGAACACGTGCAGCCGATCGCCGTGTCTGCTACGCAAGGCGCGCGGAGGATCGATGGCGCTCAAGATCGTGGTGATCGGACAAGCCGCGTTCGGCGAGCAGGTGCTGACGGGACTGCTCGCGCGCGGCCACGACGTCGTCGCCGTGTACTGCCCGCCCGACACCCCCGCGCGGCCGGACGCGCTCGCCGCCGCGGCGCGTGCCGCTTCAGTCTCGTGCCGGCAGCCGCCGAGCTACAAGCCGGAGGCGGTGCGTGCCGAAGTCGCGGCGCTGGCGCCGGATCTCCTGATCCTCGCGTACGTGACGCAGATCGTCCCACTCGCGCTCGCCGAGGTGCCGCGTCTCGGCAGCATCTGCTTCCATCCGTCGCTGTTGCCGCGCCATCGCGGCGGCAGCGCGATCAACTGGGCCCTGATCGCGGGCGATCACGAGACCGGCGTCTCGGTCTTCTGGGTCGACGCCGGGATCGACACCGGTCCGCTGCTCGCGCAGCGGCGGATTGCCATTGCTCCGGACGACAGCGCCGGCTCGCTCTACTACGCGCGCATCGTGCCCGCGGGGGTCGCGCTCGTCCTCGAGAGCGTCGCCCTGATCGAGGAAGGTACGGCGCCTCGTCTCGTGCAGGACGAGCGCCACGCGACCTACGAGCCGCTCTGCCGCGACGCGCACGCCCGCATCGACTGGTCGCGTCCGGCGGCGAACGTCCACGATCTGATCCGCGGCTGCGATCCGCAACCGGGCGCCTTCACCACCGCGGGGACGTCGCAGCTGCGACTCTACGACAGCCATCGGGCGCTCGCCGACGCCACCGGAGCTCTGCCGGGAGCTATCCTCGGGTGTGACGCCGGCGGTCTCGTCGTCGCCGCCGCCGCGGGCGCCGTCCGCCTCGGCAAAGCGCGACGCGAGGAGACGCGCGACAAGAAGCCCGCCGCCGAGGTCATCGCCGCCCTCGGCCTCGGCGTCGGCGACCGTCTCGGCGTGTGACGCTGGAGCTCGCCGCGACGGCGCGCCATGGGAGTCGCGCAGAACTTCCCCAATCGCTGAGCTATCGTGCACCCCTGCAAGGGCTACGGCGGTGCCGCACGGCGAAATGACGCGCAAATTCCGGGTCGCGAGCGACGCGCCGCCGGCATCCTATTTGCGACGTACGGCCGCGGTTCCCCGTGATTGCGACCGCATAGGCTCATCCCATGACATCGCAACTTCGCCCCACGCGCGGCCTCCGCGCGATCGTTCTCGCCGCCTTGCTCGCGCTTTCGGCGTCGCCGACGCACGCGGCGCTGACGGCGGGCAGTCTCCTGGTCACCGACGACGGGGCGAGGGGCGTCTTCGAAGTGAGAGCGACCGGCCTCGTCGTGAAGGTCGCCAAGGACGCGCGTCTCAAGCATCCCTTCGACGCCATCGTCGACGTTGACGGGAGTCTGATCGTCGCCGATCGCGGCACCGACTCGGCGAGTGTGACCACGACCGACGGCGCGGTCTACCGCGTCGATCCCGGGACGGGCATGGTGAAGGAGACGCTCGCCAGCGGCGCGCCGCTCATCAACCCGAGTGGACTGGCGCTCGAGGCGAGCGGCGACGTCATCGTGGTCGACCCCGACGCCGTCGTGAACGGCTCGAGCGGGCAGGTCTTCCGCTGGCAGCGCGCGACCCGAGCGCTCGTGCCGCTCTCCGGCTGCCGCAAGTTCAACAACCCGGTGCGGGCGGTGATCGAGGGCGACGGCGACATCCTGGTCGTCGACAGCGACGCCGTCGGCTCGGGAGCGGTCTTCCGCCTCGACGCCGCGACCGGTGGCTGCGTGACCCTGCTCCACGGCGTCAAGGGTGAGACGCACGGCCTCGTCGAGCCGTTCGGGATCGCGCTCGCGGCCGATGGCACGATCGTGCTCGCCGACGAGGACGCGAACCCCGACGACCTCGCGACCGGCACCGGTGCCGTCTTCGCGTACAGCTTCGCGACCAACGCGATCACGCGCGTGCTCGGCGACCCGGCACTCAACCGACCGCGCGGCGTCGCCGTCGACGCCGCCGGGAACTATCTGGTCGCCGACGCTGCGGCGAAGAAGATTTACGGCGTCGGGCCCACTGGTGCGGTGACGACGGTATCGAGCAGCTCGTTTTTCAGCGCTCCGGTGCAAGTCCGCATCGTCGGCGCCGCGCCGCCGCCGCCGCTCGGGCACTCGCGCGTCGACTTCCTCGTCATCGACCGCGGCGCCGACCCGCGCGGTCTCGGAACCGGCACCGGCGCCGTCTTCGGCCTCGACGCCACCACCGGCCTCTTGAGCTTCCTCGCCGGCGATCCGCTCTTCGTCAATCCCTACGATGCGGCGATCGATCGGCGCGGCGATCTCATCGTCGTCGATCAGGACGCCGGCCCGAACGCGCGCGGGGCCCTGTTCCGCGTCGGGAAGGCGAGCAAACAGGTGGAGCAAACGATCGCGCAAGGCAAGCCGTTCTCGAACCCGAGCAGCGTCCTCGCCGAGCACGACGGCACGCTCCTCGTCGCCGACCGCGACGCCGCGGTGAGCGGCTCGCACGCGGCGATCTTCCGCGTCGACGAGGATCACGGCGACGTGACGCCGTTCTCGACGAGCAGCGAGCTCGTGAATCCCGTCAAGATCGCGCTCGACGGTGACACCGGCGACGTGCTGGTGGCCGACGCCGGCGTTTCCTGTCCGACGCCGAGCCCGACCCCGACCGGTCCGACGCCGACCCGCACCGGCACGACGCCGACCCCGACCGCGACGCGGACGGGGCCGACCGCCACGAGGACCCCCGGTCCCTGCGACGATCCCGCGGTGCGCTCGTTCGGGTCGGCGGTCCGCGTCGTCGACGCCGGCGGCGCGACGCGCACCCTCACCGCCGAGGGTGCGTTCGTGAAGCTCGGCGGCATCGACTTCGACCCGACGTTCGGCATCATCGTCGCCGACGAGGACGCCGACCCGAATCACTTCGGCTCGAGCCCCGGCGCGATTTTCCAGGTCGACGTCTTCGACGGCGCGGTGACCCCGATCGCCAGCGAGGAATCGTTCTTCGCCGGCCCGCGCGACGTCGCGGTGGCACCCGACGGCAGCTACGCGGTCGCCGATGCGGTCGTGAAGAAGATCTTCCGCGTCGAACCGATCGACGGCACCATCACGCTGCTCTCGGACAGCGTCGATCTCGTCCAACCGGTGGCGATCGTCACCGTCGCCGACGGCGACGGCGACGGCATCCCCGACGGCCTCGACAACTGTCCGGCGATCGCCAATCTCGACCAGCGCGACCAAGACGGCGACGGTGTCGGGAACGTCTGCGACAACTGTCAGACGGTCGGGAATCCGGGGCAGGAGGACGTCGACGCGGACGGCGTCGGCGACGTCTGCCCGCGACCGCCGGCCGCCGCGCTGACCCTCTGCCAACGCGTCGTCGCGCAGCAAGCGGGCGTCGTCTTCACGAAGGGGATGGAGGCGATGAGCGGCTGCGTCGGCGCGTTGCTCGCGTGCGAGACCAAGGCCGAGAAGGGCACGCTCTTCGGTGATGCGCTCGCGAGCTGCCGCACGGCGGCACGCACACAGACCTGCGCCAAGGCGGCGACGCTCGTCGGTGCTCTACAGGCGCGGGCGCTGAAGAAGCTCGCCGACGCGCGGGTGTGCGGCGGCATCGACGTGCACGAGCTGCGAAAGACGGTCGGCGGCCTCGGCTTCGAGCAGACACTCGGCGACTGCGCCGCGCTCAGCCCGCCCGGCAGCCTCGGCGACGTGGTCGCCGTCTTCGATTGCCTCGGCCGCGGGCTTGCGTGCGACGCCGGAGAGGCCACGGCGGCGCTCAGCCCGCGTGCCGGCGCGCTCCTCGGCGCCGGCGGGCTCGCCGCCGCGTTCCCCTGCGTCGGCACGGGTTCGGCCGGCAATGCCGCGACTGCGGCGCCCCCCGAGCGCGTGGTGCGGGCGTGTCAGGCGAAGCTCGCGAAGGTCGGCGGCAAGCTCGCCACCACCCGTCTCACCGACGCCGAGCGCTGCGTGACCGCGCTGCTCGCCTGTCAGAGCATGCGCGAGAAGGGGGAGTTTCCGACTCCCGACGCGGCCGCGGCGTGTGACGCACGCGCCGCCTCCGGCTGCTCGCGCAACCTCGACGCGATCACCAAGGCGACGGCGATTGCGCGCACCGGCATGGTGAAGGGGTGCAGCCCGCTGCTCGCGAGTGAGCTGCGGTCCGCCCTCGGTTTCGCCGGTCTCGAAGCGGCGTGCGGCGCTCTCACGAGCAACGACGCGATCGTCGACTGCGTCATCGGCCGCACGAGCTGCAGCACCGATCACGCGGTGGCACTCGCGAGCCCGCGCGCGAGCGAGGTTCTCGGTACCGCGGGACTGCTCGCCGGCTTCGCCTGTCTCGCGCCCTGAGGGGTCGCTCAGGCGAGCTCGAGCTCGACGAGGACTTGGCCCGGCTCGACCATCGTCCCGGTCGCGACGTGGACGCGCGTGACGGTGCCGGCGGCGTCGGCGGACGCGACGGTCTCCATCTTCATCGCTTCGAGGATGACGAGCGCGTCGCCGGCGGCGACCTGCTGTCCCTCGCGCACGAGCACGTCGAGCACCTTGCCCGGCATCGGCGCGGTGACACGCGGGCTGCCGACCGCGCCGGCGCCGGCCTCGCCGCGCTCCTCGGTGGCGAGCGCGCAGCGATAGATCTCGCCTGCGAGCGCGATCCACACTTCGTCGCGGTCGCGGACGACGGTGGCGGCGAGAGCGCGCGTGCCGAGCTCGAGCCGCCACGTCTCGCCGCGCCGCTGGATGCTGCCGCGGTATTCGGCATCGCCGACACGCGCGACGATCGCGTCGCCGGTCCGCGTGAGGGCGACGGCAACGAGCTCGCCGTCGACGAGGACGGTCAGGCTCATGCCCCCGTGCTCCCCGCGCGCCACGGGCCGAGCGTCGCGAACGGACTCGGCGCTGCGCCGGGCGCCGCCGCGCCGTCGCCGCTCGGGCTCGTGAGCGCGAGCGCGGCGACGAGCGCGGCGAGATCCCGTTCCGGCGCCGACCGCGACCGCCAGTCGGCGAAGTGCTCGGCCAGGAACTCCGTGTGCGTCGCACCGGCGACGAACGCGGGGTGGGCGAGCACGGCGCGCAGGTAGTCGCGGTTGGTGACGACGCCGAGGAGCACGGTTTCGCGCAGCGCCGCGAGCATGCGCGTCCGCGCCTCCTCGCGCGTCGCCCCCCAGGTCGAGATCTTCGCCAGCAGGGGATCGTACTCGACGCCGACGACGCTGCCGCGCGCGATGCCGCCGTCGAAGCGCACCCCGGGGCCGGCGGGCTCGGTGAGCACGTGCACGGTGCCGGTCGCTGGCAGGAACTGGCGCGCCGGGTCCTCGGAGTAGAGGCGGCACTCGAGCGCATGGCCGCGGGGCGTGATCGCGGCGAAGGAGAGCGGCTCGCCGCGTGCGACCAGGATCTGCTCGCGCACGAGATCGAGCCCCGTCGTCCACTCGGTCACCGCATGCTCGACCTGCAGACGCGTGTTCATCTCGAGAAAGTAGAAGCGGCCTGACTCGTCGAGGAGGAACTCGACGGTGCCGGCGCCGACGTAGTCGACGGCGCGTGCGGCGCGTACCGCGGCGTCCGTCATCGCCGCGCGCAGCGCCGGTCCGACCGCCGGCGAGGGCGTCTCCTCGACGATCTTCTGATGACGGCGCTGGATCGAGCACTCGCGCTCGCCGAGGTGGACGATGCGGCCGTGGCGGTCGCCGAAGATCTGCACCTCGACGTGGCGCGGTCGCTCGAGGCAGCGCTCGAGATAGATGCGGCCGTCGGCGAAGGCCGCCGTCGCCTCGCGGGCGGCGGCGCGAATGGCGTCGGGCAGCGCCGCGGCGTCGCGTACGATCCGCATGCCCTTGCCGCCGCCGCCGGCGGCGGCCTTGATGACGACGGGGTAGCCGATCGTCGCGGCCGCGGCCGCGAACGCGTCGGGATCGGGCGCGAGCACGCCGGACGCGGGGACGACGGGCAGGCCGGCGCCCTCCATGCGGGCGCGGGCGGCGACCTTGTCGCCCATCGCCGCGATCGCCTCCGGCGGCGGGCCGATGAAGGTCAGCCCGGCGGCGACGACGGCGCGCGCGAACGCCGCGTTCTCGGAGAGAAAGCCGTACCCGGGATGGACGGCGTCGGCGCCGCTCGCGTGCGCGGCGGCGAGCAGAGCCGGGACGTCGAGGTAGCTGGCGCGTGCCGCGGCGGGGCCGATCGCGATCGCCTGGTCGGCGAGCGCGACGTGCGGCGCGTCGGCGTCGGCCTCGGAGTAGACCGCGACCGTACGCACCCCCATCGCGCGACACGTCCGAATGATGCGGACGGCGATCTCGCCGCGGTTCGCGATCAGGACGGTGGTGACCGGCGGCATGGGCACGCCGATCTACCAGATCCCGCCGGCGATGCCGAGCACGTGTGTCAGTCGCGCAGCTCGAGGCCGATCAGCTTCAGTCGATGCGCGATGTCGGTGAAGGTGGCGGAGAGGAACTCGTTCACCGGCCCGAACGGCGACCCAGTCGCGTGATGGAAGAGGCGCCACAGCTCGGCGACGAAATCCTCCACGCGCCGGCGCTCCGCGGCGCTCACGCCACGAAACTTGTCGGCGAGGTAGATGACGCCGAAGGCCGCGTGGCGCGACTCGTCACGCAGCACGAGCTGGATCAGGTCGCGCATGAGAGGGTCCGGGCTGTCCTTCTGGAAGCGCTGAAAGAGCCCGACGGCGACGCCCTCGAGGAAGATCTGCATGCCGACGATCTTCTCGCCGTAGTGATCCGACTCGAGGAGGCGATGCACGAGATCCTCGAGAGCGGGATTGAGCGGCGCCTCGACGCCGAGCTTCTCGAGGTAACGACCGAAGACCTCGACGTGGCGCGCCTCGTCGATGATCTGACCCGAGAGACAGAGCTTCGTCTCCATCTCCGGCACCATGTTGAGGAGCTGGGCGCAGAGCGCCAGGGCCGCCTGCTCGCCGAGAAAGAGCTGGGTGAACGTGAACGCGCGTTGCTGCGCGCGCAGGCGATCGTAGTCCTCGCGGGCGAAGTGCTGGCGGACGGCGGCGTACGACTCCTCCGAGTAGTTCTGAATCGGCCGCGACCAGTCGATCTCGGTCGAGGCGTTCCACTGATACGCCTTGAGCTTCTCGTAGAGCTCGGCCTCGGCCGGAATCTCGATGCTGAGGCGCGAGTGAAACGTGGGGCGAACGGCGTCCATGGAAACCTCCTCGAGCGGCACTTCAAGCCCGCCCGCCGGGGCGAGTCAACGACGGCCGGCGCCCTTCGTGCCAGAGTGGTCGGCGCGGTGTGCGTAGCGCTCCCAGCGCCGCACGAAGGCGTACGGGTTGTCCTGCAACTCCTGGCGAATCACCGCATGGTCGTGCAGGAAGTCCCGGAAGGCGGGGTGCTCGCCGAGGTAGCCGCGATCGTTCACCAGCGACGGATCGTCGCGCAGATCCGACGCGACGCCGGGATGATCGCGCATGAAGCGGTCGAAGCGCTGCATCTCGTCGCGGCTGATCTCGCGCTCGCGGCGCTCCTCGCGCTCGACGCGATGGGCGCGGCGCAGCACAGCGTAGGGATCCTGGCGCAGCTCTCGACGGACGCCGGGGTACTCCTCGAGGAACTCGCGCAGGCTGCGGTGGTCGTCGAGGTAACGGTCGTCGTTCGCCAGCGTCGGATCGCGCTGCAGGTCGCGCGCCACCCACGGATGGTCGTCGAGAAATCGATCGAATCGTCGGACCGCCCCCGAGGAGAGATCGTCGTCCGCGAGCACCTGGGAGGAGGCGCCGACGAGGACCAGCAGGATCGCCGCTGCGGTGACGACGAGCGTCAGCGCGCGACCCCGCCGGGACTGGGGTCGAGAGTGCATGAAACCTCCTTTCGACTGCTCGATTAGTTCATGACGCCCCCGCTCGCTGCCGGCCGGTCAGCCGGGTGGCGGCTCGAGGTCGGTGCTGGTGACGATGTCGTGGACCTCGAGAACGTTCGCGCCGCGGAACATCTCTTTCGGCGGGCGATTCGCGTGCGCTTCCTGGAACGCGGGGCTCTGGGTCCAGGCGACGAAGTCCTCGAAGCTGCGCCACCACGTCTTCACTTCGTAGTATCCCTCGCCCTCGGGGTCCTCACGCCACGTTCCCTGCTCGTGATCGAACTTCATGGGACGCGGGCGATGGACCTCGTTGCGGAGAAATCCGGGGTGGCGATCGACGAGGTGAACGCGGCGTTTGAAGCGGTCCTCGAAGTCGATCTCGTGGCCCTTGGAGACGGGGATGCGGTTCGTGACGACGATCATGCGCCTTCATAGCACGCGGTGCCGGCGAGTGAATCCGACGCGTCGGTCGGGTGGTCAGGGGTGCGCGTCGACCCAACGGGTGATCGCCGCGACCGTCTCTTCGGGGTGCTCCTCCTGCGGCAGGTGCCCCGTGCGCGCCATCACCAGCAGCTCGCTGCCGCCGATGAGCGCGTGGTAGCGCTCGGCGATCGCGGGGGGGACGACGCGATCGGTGTCGCCGCTGATCACGAGCGTCGGCGCGCCGATCGTCCGCACGCGCGCGGCGCGCTCCTCCCCGACCTGCTGGCGCATGCGCGCGATGAAGGCGTTGGTACCGCCGGCCGAGCGCAACGGTGCGTCGTACGCGTCGACGTCGGCCTCGGTGATTTGCGTCGGGTCGTAGACCGCGTGTTCGAGGCTCTCGCGCACGCGCTGGCGCGACGGCAGGCTACGCAGCAGCGGGCCGATGACCGGCCAGCCGGCCATGCGCGTGGTGAGGGGATAGCCGTCGATCCCCGGCAGCCCCGACGCATCGACGAGCACCAGCGCCGACACGCGATCGGGGTAGAGGAGGGCGGTCTCGCTGACGACGTAGCCGCCCATCGAGCTGCCGACGAGCACCGCGCGTCGCGCGCCGACCACGTCGAGGTAGCCGGTGACGTCGCGCGCCAATGCCGCCGTCGAGTAGCGTGCGTCGTCGTCGGGCTTGTCGCTGAACCCGTAGCCGGGGAGGTCGATTGCGTGCACCCGATAGCGGGTCGCGAGCGGCGCGATGACTCTCCGCCACGTATAGGTGCTCGACGGATTTCCGTGGATCAGGACGACGTCGCGACCCTCGCCGGCGGTGATCGCGAAGATGTGCAGGCCGTCGACGCTGACGAAGTGCCCGGCGCTCTGCGCCAGCGCATACGGCGTCGTGCGCGCGAGATCCGCCGGTTGCACGCCGCCGCACGCGGCGAGAAGGACGAGCCCGAGAACGACGCGCGCGCGCATCTACAGTTTGGCGATCAGGTCCCCGAGGCGCTCCAGCCCCTGCGTGATGCCGTCGGGGTCGAAGGCCGGCGGCGGCACCATGAAGCGCGACACGCCGAGGTCGCGCAGGCGCTTCACGCCGTCGAGGTCGGGCGTCGCCCGTCCCGACGTCACCTCGATCGTCGTCGGGTCGCGGCCGAGCTTGCGGCACTCGTCGCGCATGATCGCGAGGAGCGCGGTGAGCTTGTCTTCCTCGGCGACGCCGGGGAAGAAGCCGTCGCCGTAGCGCGCGGCGCGGCGTGCGGCGAGCTCGGTGTGGCCGCCGACGACGATCGGGACACCGGGCTTCTGCACCGGTTTGGGGTGCGACTCGAGCTTCTCCCAGCGATAGAACTTGCCGTGGAAGGGCTCGGCCTCGTCCTTCCAGAGCGAGCGCATCGCGCGCACCATCTCGGCCGTGCGCGCGCCGCGTTCGGCGAACGGAATGCCGAGGGCCGCGAACTCTTCGGCGAGCCAGCCGACGCCGATACCGAGGATGACGCGGCCGTGCGACAGCACGTCGAGGCTCGCGACCTCCTTGGCCACGTAGAGCGGATGGCGCTGCGGCAGGATGAGGATGCCGGTCGCGAGCCGCAGCGTCTTCGTCACCGCCGCGGCATACGCGAGCGCGATCAGCGGATCGGGGATCGGTACCTGATCCGGCGCCGGGATTTTTCCCGACGGATCGTACGGATACGTGGAGGCGTAGCCGACGGGGATGACGACGTGCTCGACCGTCCACATCGACTCGACACCGACCCGCTCGGCCGTCTGCGCCAAGTGGGTGAGCATCTCGGGGAAGGCGAACGGACCGGCGTTCGCGTACATGAGTCCGAATTTCATGCCGCCGTGCTACTACGACGCGGCGTCTAGTGGAAGCACGGCCGCGGTCGGGTCAGCGACCGGCGGAGACGTCGCGGAGGATCGCCTCGACGTGCTCGCGGAGCGAGCCGCGGCGTGTGCCGAAGCGATTGCGCGTGGCGAGCGCGATTTCCTTGCCGATGATGTCGGCGGTGAGGACCTCGCTCACGAACTGGCCGATCGCGAGCTGCATCTGACGGCGTCGTGCGCGCACGCGTGCGTCGCGTTCGCGGGCGCTCAGACCCGGCGTGCGTGGGTCCGGAAGCGTCTCCTCCAACAGGCTCCGCAGCACGCGCCGGATGCGGAAGTTCCATCCCGGCGGGAGCTGCACGATGAGCTCCCCGGCCTTGCGGCCGGGTTTGGTCGTGATGGGCGAGGATCGTCGCATAGTGGAAGGGGCGACCATGTCGTGGTCGCCGGTCCGCGTCAACCATGAACGCAATCGACGCTTGCAGTTGACGGCTACGGTCGCAGGCGCTCTGATGCGCGCATGCTGGCGACGATCGAGGTCGAAGAGCTACGGCCGGGAGAGTTTCGCGTCACGGTGGTCGAGGGCGCGTCAAGGAGTGCGCACACCGTCACCGTCGACGAATCGTATGCCCGCACGCTCGCCGGCGGCGCCGTCGCCACGACGGAGTTGGTGCGGCGGTCGTTCGAGTTCCTCCTCGAGCGCGAGCCGAAGGAGTCGATCCTCGCGACCTTCGCGCTGCCGGTGATCGGGCGCTACTTCCCCGAGTACGAACGCGAGATCCGGCGTCGTCTCGGGCACTGAGGCCGGGTCTGCGAGCCGTCTCGAACGTTGCAATGAGCAAGGAGTAGTGCAAGGTGGCGCGCCTGAGCGTAGACGTCGCCAAGGGGAGGAACGCACGATGCAAGCAGTCGGGATCGTCGGGCTCGCGGTCATGGGCGAGAACCTCGCACTCAACATCGAACGCAACGGGTCGCCGATCGCGGTCTACAACCGCACGTATGATCGCACGGCCGCGTTTCTCGCCGAGCGCGCGCGCGGAAAGAACGTAGTCGGCGCGCGGACGATCGCCGAGTTCGTCGCCGCGCTCGCGCCGCCCCGGCGGATCATCATCATGGTCAAGGCGGGACCTCCCGTCGACGCGGTGATTGCCGAGCTCCGACCCCACCTCGCGCCGGGCGACATCGTCGTCGACGCCGGCAATTCGCACTTCACGGACACCGATCGCCGGCTCGCGGCGCTCGAGGCGACCGGCATCAAGTTCTTCGGTATGGGCGTGAGCGGCGGGGAGGAAGGCGCGCTCTGGGGCCCGAGCATCATGCCCGGCGGCGACCAAGCGACCTATCGGCACCTGGAGCCCATCCTGACGAAGATCGCGGCCAAGGCGGACAGCGGCCCGTGCGTGACCTACGTCGGTACCGGCAGCTCGGGGCACTTCGTGAAGATGGTGCACAACGGGATCGAGTACGGCGACATGCAGCTCATCGCGGAGGCGTACGACCTGATGCGGCACGGCCTCGGCCTCTCGCCGCGCGAGATCGCCGACACGTTCGCGGCGTGGAACGAGGGAGAGCTCAAGTCCTTCCTGATCGAGATCACCGCGCGCGTGGTCGACTTTCCCGACGATCAGGGCACGCGCAAGGTCCTGATCGATCAGATCCTCGACACCGCCGGCCAGAAGGGGACGGGCAAGTGGACGACGACCGCCGCTCTCGATCTCGGCATCCCGATCCCGACGATCACCGCGGCCGTCGACGCGCGCATCCTCTCCTCGCTGAAGGTGCTGCGCACGCGCGCGGCGAAGACGTATCGCGCACCCGTCGCCGCAGTCCGCACGGGCAAGAAGGCGATCGTGGAGCAGATCCGAGGCGCGCTCTACGCCGCCAAGATCTGCTCGTATGCGCAAGGATTCCATCTGCTCGCGCGGGCGTCGGAGACGTTCGGCTACGGTGTGCGGCTCGACGAGATGGCGCGCATCTGGAAGGGCGGGTGCATCATTCGCGCCGTATTCCTCGACAAGATCCGCCAAGCGTTCAGCCGCGACCCGCAGCTCCCGAACCTGCTCCTCGACCGCGACTTCGTGCGCGACATCAAGGTGCGCACGGCGCCCTGGCGCGCGACCGCCGCCCTCGGCGTGAAGCTCGGGATCGGGCTTCCCGCGACGACCGCGTCCCTGGCCTACTTCGATTCCTTCCGCCGCGCGCGCCTCCCCGCCAATCTCGTGCAGGGACAGCGGGACTACTTCGGCGCCCACACCTACGAGCGTCTCGACCGGCCGGGGGTGTTCCACACCAACTGGTCGGCGCCGCGCCCCGCGTCGCCGCGGCGCGCGGGAGCGCGTGCCCGCGTATGAGGCACGTGGGCTTCTACGTCGACGCTTCATCGACCATCTCATGGGCCGGCATGTGGGCGACGGTCCGCTCGAGCCAGGTCCCCGCCATCAGCGACGTCACGATCGCGAGCATGACCAGGGCCGCGTAGAAGCGCGCATCGACGATGCCCGCCGCGTACGCGGTGGAGGCGAGGACGATTCCGGGACCGCCCCGGGCGTTCATGGCGACGGCCAGGTTGGTCGCGCTGATCCGGTTCTCGCCGGCGAGGCGGGCGGCGGCGAACACGCTCAGCGACTTGATCGTGCAGGCGAACGTCAAGAACGCGAGGAAAAAGATCGGATCGAAGTGGTCGATCAGATCGAGCTTGAGGCCGACCATCGCGAAGTAGACGGGGATGAAGAGCCCCAGCGATACGTGGCTGATCTCGGCTCGCGCCGACTCCGCCTTCTCGGCGCGCGCCGTGGCGACGACGATCCCGGCGACGAACGCGCCGAAGAGCGGCACGATGCCGAGCAGCAGGCACGCGGTGCTGAGGATGAGCATGACAACCAGCTGGAACCCGATCGGGCTCCTGCGCTCGACCAGGTTGAAGCGGCTGTGCAGCAGGTGCCGGTAGAGCGTCGGGCCGCAGAGCAGGGAGAGTCCGAGGAACGCGACCGTGACCGCCGTGTGGTAGGCGCTGTTGGCGGCAGAGCTCGGCTCGAGGCCGAGCGCCCCGGCGAGACCGAACGCCGAACCCTGATCGCTCGTCACGAGTCCGATCGCGACCGCGAGCACCACGTAGAGTACGACGTCCTCGATCACCGCGACCGTCAACACGATGCTCGCGAAACGCGTTCGCAACAGCCCGAGGTCGAGCATAATTCTGGAAATCACCGGGATGCTGGTGACGGCGATGGCGATCGCGAACACCAGCAGGAACGCCTCGGCGTCGTGTGCCGCGCCGTGGTACCGGCTGAGATCGACGGTGGCGCAGGCGACGAGCCCGGCGGTGAACGGGATCACGAGACCCGCCACCGAAACTGCGATGACGGTCCGTGCCGCGGAACGGTTGAGAAGGCCGCGCATCTGGGTGCCCGCCGTGAACATCAGCAGCAACAGGCCCAGCTGGGTGACGGCTGCGAGTACGCCGGGAGTGACGCCCGATGCGGGAAAGAGCCAGTCGTGGGCCGAGGGCCAGAGCCGTGCCAGCACCGTCGGACCCAGCACCAGACCGCCGATGATCTCGCCGATCACCTGAGGTTGGCGGGCGCGCGCGAACAGATAGCCGAAGGCATGAGCGCTGATCAGCAGCGCCGCAAGCGCGGCGATCACGTGAGCGGAGTCTCGGTCCGTCATGAGGTGGGAGCGTCCTCCACTATCCATAGGCTGCTGCCGGCGCGCAAGCACAAGAACGTGGACGGACGCGCCCTTGAGCATCAGGCACTGATGTTGTAGCCGACTGCCCGGTGAGTCGACTGCCGCCTCGATCGCACGTCGTCCTGCTCGCAACCTGCATTCTCGTGCTCCTAGCGCAGCGTCTGTACACATACGACGAACCTCTCGAGCGCGACCTCACCACGTACGCCGTCATTGGGCACGAGATGCTGAGCGGCCGGAAGCTGTACTCCGATCTCTGGGACAATAAGTCTCCGATCGTCTATATGACCTACGCTGCCGGCGAACTCGCGGCCGGGTATGGGCCGCTGTCCATTTGTCTGCTGGGCTTCACAACCGCGACGCTCACTTTGATCGGGATTTATGTCGCCGCCACGGTGGCAGTCGGTTCCGCCGCGGGGCTCTGGGCGGGCATAGCGTGGACCGTCGTGTCGGCTGATCAAGCGTTGCAAGGGAATCAGCCGAACATCGAGGTCTTCATGAACGCGTCGCTCGTCTGGCTGCTCGTCGTCTTCATGGCGCGCCGGACCCGACCGGTTGCCATCGGCGTGCTCAGCGGAATCGCATCGCTCTACAAGCTCATCGTCCTCCCAACGCTCGTTCTCCACTACCTCGTGAGCATTGTGGTTCGATGGCGGTCGCCACCTCGCAAGCATGTGGAGTACGTTGCGATATCCTCGCTCACTTTCGTCGCCGTGTGGGCGGTCGTCTGTGGGTATTTTGCCGCCACCGGCCGTGGCAACGACTTTCGCGAGGCGGTCTTCGCGTACAACGTGAGCTTCGCCGGTGACCTCGTTGCGAACGTCGTTGCGGGTCTGGCACCCGCGCAGCTGATGCCGCGCGTCCTCTGGTGCGCGGCGCCGCTGGCGCTCCTCACGTCGATCGGCGTCGCGTGGCTGGTGCGAGCTCGGGCGTGGCAGACCGCCGGTCTACTGCTCGCGTACGCGGCTGGCACCGTCGTGTCGGTCGCGCTGCCGGGGAAGTTCTGGCCGCACTACTATCAGCTCTGGCTTCCGGTCTTCGCGATCGGTGCCGGTATCGGCGTGCACGCAATCGAGCAGCTCATGGCGAACCGGAGGTGGGCGCACGCGATCGGCGCGATCGCCGTGCTCATCGTGGTCGGGTTCGAGCTCCCCTACTACGGTCAGTCAGCCGAGCAGTGGTCCATCGAGAAATATGGGCCGCTCTTCGCCGACGTCAAACACCTGGCTCCCGACATCGCCGCTCTCGTCGGTCCCGACGAAACGTTCTTCGAGTGGGGTGACGAGACCGGGTTCTACTACTACGCGCAACGGCACCCGCCTTCCGGGATCTTCTACATCTATCTCGCGATCGTGGAGTCGCCGATGCGTGCTTCACTCGAAGCCAAGTTGATCGCGGATCTCGAACGGACGTCGCCGGAGCTGATGATCGTCAACACGCAATATTTATACGCCCAATTGCGAACGAGACCGATCGTTCAGTGGCTGGGTATGCACTATGTCGGATGGGAGAAGGGTCCCGAGCGCGGACCGTTCATCATGTATATCCGGCAGGGTGGCGCTCTCGAGCGTCGCCTTCGGCAGCAAGGACGCTTGTGATCGCAGGTACTCGAGGGGTACCCACGAGCGCCGCTAGGTGGTATTGGAAATCTCATGGATCTGCCGGTCGTACTTCGATCAGGAGAAGATGGGTTCATCGTGGCGGAGTGTCCCGCCATCCCGGGGTGCGTCAGCCAGGGGCGCACGCGTGACGAGGCGCTTCGCAACATTCGTGAGGCCATCGAAGTCTGCCTCGAGAATCGTTCCGAGGAGGGGTGGCGCCTTCCCGTCGACTACGAGATCGTTCGGGTCGCGGTAGCGGGCTGAGAAGAACGGACTTCGATGGGGCGACCATAGGGTCTCCCTCTGCGGTCACAGTCGCCGCCCCTGGGGGCGACAAGCAAGTCTCCCAAAGCAGACAGGCTACAAAGCAAAACCCAGCTGCCAGTACACAACACAGGAGAAGACACCCCGCGACGGGTGTGTCTCCCTATCTACCCTCCCAATGCGTTGCGGTGTTCGACATCGAGTCTCATACTCCCCGCAGAGTGAAAGGGGGTCTTTGATGAAGGACTCGGGGAAAGCGGTCGCCTCAACGGAGATCACGCGGCGCAACGAGCGCAAGTGGGGGAGGGAGGTGATCGCGGCGGGATGGCTCGCAGTGCCGTCGGTGCTCCTTCAGCGACAGCGAGCTTTCGGACTCGATCCGCTGGACTTGAACATCATTCTGCAGATCGCCGATCACTGGTGGGAGCCCGAGAACCATCCGTACCCCTCCAAGAAGACGATCGCTCAGAGGATCGATGTCGACCCGAGGACAATCCAGCGCCGGATCACCAGACTCGCGAAGGATGGTCTTCTCGATCGGGTCGAGCGACGAGACGGCCGCGGAGGGAACAAGACGAACATCTACCGTCTGACGCGATTGGCAGAAAAGGCGAAGCCCTTCGCGCTGGAGCTCCTTGAGGAGCGCGAGGCCCGCAAGCGCGGCAAGGCCGAGCGGCAGCGACGCAAGCGCCCGTTGCTGCAGCTCCTGCGCTCGAAGAAATCGTAGGTAACGTCGGCGGTGGCAACTCTCCCGGTGATCTCGGGCAAGGAGTGCGTGAACGCTCTCATGAAGCTCGGCTATCGCCAGGCGCGCCAGCGGGGGAGCCATGTTCGGCTCGTGTGTGAGGGCCGCAAGCCCGTGACCGTGCCGCTCCATGACACCCTCGACCGAGGCACCCTGCGAAGCATCCTTCGCGCTATCGACCTCTCCGTGGAGGACTTCGTCGACCTTCTCTAGGTCCGTTGGCACCCCGCAGCGCTCGATCGGCGATTACCTGCGCCCGCTACATCCTGAACACCCCGAACGACGTCGGTGCGATCGGCGCGTTGAGCGCCGCCGCGAGTGCCAGCCCGAGCGCGTCGCGCGTCTGCGCCGGATCGAGAACGCCGTCGTCCCACAAGCGCGCCGTCGAGTAGTAGGCGCTCCCTTCCTCCTCGTACTTGGCGAGGATCGGCGCTTGCAGCTGGCGCTGCTCTTCGTCGCTCATCGCGCTCCCGCGCGCGGCGAGCTGCTGCATCTTGACGGCGAGGAGCGTGCCCGCGGCCTGCTCGCCGCCCATGACGGAGATGCGGGCGTTCGGCCACATGAAGAGGAAGCGCGGCGAGTAGGCGCGGCCGCACATGCCGTAGTTGCCGGCGCCGTAGGAGTTGCCGACGACGACGGTGAGCTTGGGGACGCGCGCGTTGGCGACGGCGCTCACCATCTTGGCGCCGTCCTTGGCGATGCCGCCGTGCTCGTACTTCTTGCCGACCATGAAGCCGGTGATGTTTTGGAGAAACAGCAGCGGTACGCGCCGCGCGCAGCAGAGCTCGATGAAGTGCGTCGCCTTGAGCGCGGACTCGGAGAAGAGAACGCCGTTGTTGG
>JBGOSW010000067.1:0-21971 GCA_041476145.1 Binatia bacterium | reverse complement strand
GGTGGGCGGCGGCGTGAAGCACCTCCTCGCCTGCACGCGCTGCATCCGCAGCGGCAAAGTGATGAAAGCCGCTTAGCGGTCCGCGGAGGCGACGGCGATGGCGTCGATCTCGACGCGCGCGTCGCGCGGCAGCGCCGCCACCTGTACCGTGGAGCGCGCCGGGCTCGGTGGCGGGAAGAACTCCGCGTACACCTGGTTCACCACCGGGAAGTCGGACAAGTTCGTGAGGTAGACCGTCGTCCGCACTACGGACGCGAGCTCGAGGCCGACGGCCGCCAACACCGCGCGCAGGTTCTCGAGCACGCGCCGCGTCTCGTCCGCAATGGTGCCGCCCACGAGGCTGCCGGTCGCCGGGTCGAGGGCGATCTGTCCCGAGCAGAACACGAAGCTGCCCGCCGCCACCGCCTGCGAGTAGGGCCCGATCGCCCGCGGCGCGGCGTCGGTCGCGATCACGCGCGTGCCGCTCATCGGCATACCTGCGCCACGTCACGACGCCCTTCACTCATACGCGCACACGCGAGACCTTCATCACGCCTTTCACCTTGCCCAGTCCACGCATGACCCGGTTCAACGCGTCGACGTTGTCGACCATCACCTCGAAGGTGTTGAGCGCACGCTTGTCGGGCACCGTCCGCACCTGGGCCCCGGTGATGTTGACGCCCGCCGAGGCGATCGCACGGCTCATGGCGGCGAGCAGGCCGGGCGAGTCGATGCCGATCACCTCGATCGCCACCGCACGGAAGTTGCCGGGCACGGAGTCCCATTCGACCTCGACGCGCCGCTGCGGATCGCTTTCCATGACGCGCATGCAATCGATCGCGTGCACCGTCACGCCGCGCCCGCGGGTGATGAAGCCGACGATGCGCTCGCCCGGTAGCGGATTGCAGCAGCGACCGAAGCGCACCATGACGTCGTCGACGCCGCTCACGCGGACGCCGCCCTTCGACTGGCGCCCGACCAGGCGGAAGAGCTTCTGGAGCGTGCCCTCCCCTTTTTCGCGCCGTTCGTCGAGCTCGTTCGCCGGCACCAACTTCGCGATCAGCTGGTGCGTCGGCAGGCGTCCGTACCCGATCGCGGCGATCAGCGACTCCTCGTCCTTGAACCCGAGGTCGCGGGTGGCTGCCGCGAGCTCGCCGCCCTTGCGGAGCTTGGAGAGCTCGAGGCGATACCGCGCCAGGTCGCGGCCGAGGATCTCGGTGCCGACCTCGAGGCTGCGCCGCCGTTGTTGCATCTTGATCCAGCTGCGGATGCGCTCCTTGGCGCGTCCCGTCTTGACGAGTTTCAGCCAGTCCTTGCTCGGCGTCTGTCGCGTGGTGGTGATGATCTCGACGGTGTCGCCGCTCTGCAGCTGGTACTTGAGCGGCACGAGCTTGCCGTTGATGCGCGCGCCCGCGCAATGCTCGCCCACCTGCGAGTGCACGCGATAGGCGAAGTCGATGACGCTCGCACCCTGCGGGAAGTTGAAGAGGTCGCCCTTCGGCGTGAAGGCGAACACCTCCTCGCTGAAGAGGTCCTCCTTCACCGAGCGCATGAACTCCTGCGGATCCTCGAGATGCTGCTGCCACTCGAGGATCTGGCGGAGCCATGCGAAGCGTTGGATCTCCTCTGGACCGCCGGCGTCGGTCTGACCCTTGTAGCGCCAGTGCGACGCCACGCCCGCCTCCGCGACCCGGTGCATCTCGGGCGTCCGGATCTGCACCTCCATGCGCTCGCCGAAGGGGCCGATCACGGTGGTGTGGAGCGACTGGTACATGTTGGCCTTCGGCATCGCCACGTAGTCGCGGAATCGCCCCGGAATGGGCTTCCAGTGCTGATGCACGACGCCGAGCGCCTCGTAACACTCGCGTGGTGAGTCGACGAGGATGCGGAAGGCGACGAGGTCGTAGATCTGGTCGTAGAGCAGATTCTGGCTCTGCATCTTCTGGTAGATCGAGAAGAAATGTTTCGGCCGTCCCGTGACCCCCGCCTCGATCCCGGCCTCCTCGAGCTTCTTGGTCAACACGGTGATGACGCCCTTGATGTACTCCTCGCGCTCGACGCGCTTCTTCGCGACGTTGCGCTTCAGCTGGTAGTAGACCTCGGGGTGCAGGTAGCGGAGCGCGGCGTCTTCGAGCTCGCTCTTGATCCAGTAGATGCCGAGCCGATGCGCCAGCGGCGCGTACACGTCGAGTGTCTCCTGCGAGATCTCGCTCTGACGCTCCGGGGGAAGGTGCGACAGCGTGCGCATGTTGTGCGTGCGATCGGCGAGCTTGATGAGAATCACCCGGATGTCGCGCGCCATCGCGATGATCATTTTGCGGAAGTTCTCCGCCTGGCGCTCGGCACGGCTGGTGAAGTTGATCTGGCCGATCTTGGTGACACCGTCGACGAGCGTCGCGATCTCGCCGCCGAAGACGCTGTGCACCTGTTCGAGCGTCGTCAGCGTGTCTTCGACGGTGTCGTGCAGGAGCCCGGTGGCGACGCTCGGCACGTCGAGGCGGAGGTCGGCGATGATCCCGGCGACCTCGAGCGGGTGGACGAGGTACGGCTCACCGGACTTGCGCTTCTGGCCGCGGTGCACGTCGGCGGAGAAGTCGTAGGCACGCTGCAACGTGGAGACGTCCGCCGCCGGGTTGTAGTCGCGCACCTTCGCGATCAAGTCGTTCAGGTTCATCGCGCGCGCTCCGAGCTCACGAGGGACCCTCGACGACGATGCGTGCGACCTTGGCGCGTTCGGCGACGACGATCGACTCGAGCCGTGTCACCGACTGCTCGACGTCGCGGTTCACGAGCCAGTAGTCGTACTCGCCGAGCGCCGCCGCCTCCTCACGCGCGCGCGTGAGGCGTCGCACGACGGTCGCATCGTCCTCGGTGCGGCGGGCGCGCAGCCGCCGCTCGAGCTCGTCCCACGAGGGAGGAAACACCATCACCGCCACCGCCGCCTCCCGATAGCTGCGCTTGAGGTGGCGCGCCCCCTGCACGTCGATGTCGAGCAGCATGTCGCTGCCGTCGGCGACGGCGTCGTCGAGCGGCCGGCGGATCGTGCCGTAGAGCGACCCGTGTACCTCGGCCCACTCCGCGAACTCGTGCGCGTCGCGCTGGCGTGTGAACGCGTCGCGATCGACGAAGTGATACTCCCGCCCGTGACGTTCGCCGGGCCGTGGCGCGCGCGTCGTACACGAGATCGAGAGCGTGAGGTCGGGAACCCGCACCAGGAGGGCGGCGACGAGCGTGCTCTTCCCGGCCCCCGACGGCCCGGAGACGATGAACACGATCCCGTGGCGCTCGAACGCGAAATCGGCACGCATGCTGGATTCTAGAGAATCACTCGACGTTCTGCACCTGCTCGCGGAGGCGCTCCACCTCGCCCTTGGCTTCGACCACCAATTGCGTCACCGCGAGGTTGTTGATCTTCGAACCGATGGTGTTGATCTCGCGATGCGCCTCCTGGAGCAAGAACTCGATCTGTTTGCCCACCGGCTCGCGCGCCCCGAGCATGCCGCGCAGCGCCGAGAGGTGGCTCGCGAGCCGCACCATCTCCTCGGTGACGTCGGCGCGGTCGGCCACCAACGCCGCCTCCTGCGCCACCCGGGCGAGATCGATCTCGCTGCCCTGCAACACGCGTTGCATGCGCTCGGCGAGCTTCGCCTGCACGTCGCGAAGCGTCGTCGCGGCGTGGCGCCGGACGCGGCGCTCGATCGCCGCCAGCCGATCGATGCGGGCGCGCATGTCACGATGGAGGTTCGCCCCTTCGCGCCGGCGCTCGCGATCGAAGCGCACCAGCGCCAGCCGGAGCGCGCGCGTCGCACCGGGGAACTCCGGGCGGACGTCGCTGGCCATCTCGACGGTCTGAAAGATCTCCGGCGTGCGAAAGAGGCTCGGGTCGAGGGGACCGGGAAGCCCGAGCTCGTGCATCAGACGCCGCCACGCCGCCGCGTGCTCGCGCCCCGCGGCGGTGTTCAAGACGACGTGCGTGCGCGCGATCGGCGGCGCGCCGCGGCTCACGTGCACCTCGACCCGGCCGCGCGCGACGTGCGCACGCACCGTTTCGCGGCACTCCGCTTCCCACGGCCCGTACTCGCGCGGCGCCGTCACCCGCACGTCGAGGAAGCGCTGGTTCACCGACCGCACCTCGACGGTGACGCGCCCACCGGGAATCGGCGCCGCGCCGCTGCCGTAGCCGGTCATCGATCGCAGCCCTGCGCGTACCGCCATCGGCGTCAGCGGCGCACGCCGAGTGCGCGCGTGAGCTCGCGGGCGGTCACGGTCGCGGTACCGACCTTGCCGACGACGACGCCCGCCGCGTGATTGGCGAGAATGGCCGCCTCCTCGAAGCTGCCGCCGACGGCGAGCGCGAGGGCGCAGGTCGCGAGCACGGTGTCCCCCGCGCCGGTCACGTCGTAGACCTCTTGTGCGGCGGTCGGGAAGTGCTGTGCCCGCGCCCCGGGTTTGAAGAGCGTCATCCCGGCCTCGCCGTGCGAGATCAGGATGGAGTCGGCATGCCAGCGCTCGAGCAGGCGCCGGCCCGCTTCGACGAGACTCGGGCGGTCGTCGATCTCGACGCCGGCGGCGCCGCTCGCCTCGAGGAGATTGGGCTTCACCAGGCTCGCTCCACGGTAGTGTGGGAAATTCGGTCGCTTCGGATCGATGACGTACGCGAAGCGGTGGCGGGCACGCAAGCGCGCCAACTCGACGAGGAGCTCGGGCGTGACGACGCCCTTCCCGTAGTCGGAGACGACGACGACCGGGAAGCCCCGTGCATGGCGCTCGATCCAGGTCCGCAGCCGGCGCGCCAGACGCGACGGGGTCGCGGCGTGATCGCCGTCGTGATCGAAGCGCACCACCTGCTGCTGGTGGGCGATCACGCGGGTCTTCGACGTCGTCGAGACCGCCGCGCTCGCGATCACCCCGGCGAGGCCGCCGCCGGCGGCGGTGAGCGCCGCGAGCAGCGCGCGTCCGGCGGCGTCGCGTCCGACGAATCCGCAGGCGTCGGCACGCCCACCGAGCGCGAGCACGTTGGTGACCACGTTGCCGGCGCCGCCCGGCCGCGCTTCCTGCCGCCGTACGCGCACGATCGGCACCGGCGCCTCGGGCGAGATCCGGCTGACGTCGCCCCAGACGAACTGATCGAGCATCAGATCGCCGATCACGAGGACGCGGGTGCCCGCGAAACGACGCACCAGGCTTCGCAGTCGTGCGGTCGTGGTCGTCATGCGGGCCCGGCGCTCACGGACGTGAGCCGACGGTAGACGGCACGCGTGCCCCGCGCCATTGCCGCCAGCGTGAATCGCGACGCCGCGCGCGCACGTCCGGCCGCGCCGAGCGCACGCGCCGTCTCGGGGTCGCGTGCCAGTCGCGCGATCGCCGCCGCGAGCCCGGCGACATCACCGGGCTCGACGAGCAGGCCGCCCTCGTCGCCCACCACCTCCGGGAGCCCGCCGGCGCGCGAGGCAATCAGCGGACGCCCGGCTGCCATCGCTTCGAGCGCGGCGACACCGAGCCCCTCGTGGCGCGACGGCATCGCCACCGCGTCGACCGCCGCCAACAGTCCCGGGACGTCCTCCACGTGGCCGAGAAAGCGCACACGTTCCCCGAGCCCGAGCGCGTCGCGCTGCGCCGCCAGCGCCTCCGTCAACGAACCGGTGCCGGCGCAGAAGAGACGCACCTCGGGCTCACGCACGAGCGCGACGGCCTCGAGCAGGGTCGCATGTCCCTTCCGATCTTCCAGAGCACCGACGATCGCCACCACGAACTCACCCGCCCGCAGGCCGAGCCGCGCGCGCTCGCGCTCGCGCCGGTCGGCGGCCGCGGTGAAGACCTCGACGTCGACACCGCTCGGGACGACCGTGATCCGCTCGGGCCGCACCCCGCTCGCCAGCAACGCCGTCCGCACCCCCTCCGAGATCGCCACCACCGCATCCGCCCTCCGATTGTAGAGCCAGCGTGCGTAGCGCCCGCCGCGCAGCGGATAATCCATACGCCGCGTCACCACCCGCCGGGCGGTCGACCGGCCGAGAAAGGCACTCATCGCATGGGCGCGCGCTGTGTGAAAATGCACAATGTCATAGCGTCCCGAGGCCAGCAATCGCGCCAGGCGTCGGCCCGCGAGCACGTCGGCATGGTTGCGGATGCGGAGCGGCACGACCGCTACCCCGAGCGCCGCCGCCGCGGTGGCGAGCGCGCCGCCCGAGTCGGCCGCGACGGCCTGTCGATCGCCGGCGGCGGCAAGATGGCGTACGAGACCGAGCACCTGCGCCTCGCCGCCCCCCATGCCGAGCTCGGGATCGACGTGGAGAATCCCCAGCGGTACGTCGTCATCCCGCGGCATCACGGGACCCTCCGATGGATTCGGCGCCGGCGCGGCGTCGCCGCGCGGCATCGAACGCCTCCCACAGCTTGGCGTAACGCGCGAACACGTAGAATGCCGCGGACTGGGCGACGAAGAGCCCGGCGAGCCCCTGCGTGAAGCCGTAGCGCAGCACGTAGAAACGGAAGAGCCGCCACAACGGGCGCACGACGAGATCCGACCACGAGGCCTCGCGTCCGCGCAGCAGGAGCTCGCGCGCCGCGACGCCACTGAAGCCGTTGATCGTCGCCAGGTGATCGGCGATGTCGCGATACGTGTAGTGCAGGAGCGGGCTCCGCAGCCGCCGACTGCGCCCGTGCAAGATCACCTTCTCGTGAGGATCGATGCCGCCCCAGACGACCCTCTCGCGGCGGAAGAGTCGCAGGCGATAGTCCGGATACCAGCCGCCGCGCCGCCACCAGCGACCGAGATAGAAGACCAGCCGCGGCACGTAGTAGCCGTCGGCGTCGGGGTGCCGCAGGACGTCCTCGATCTCACGCCGCAACTCCGGCGAGACGCGCTCGTCGGCGTCGAGGTTGAGAACCCAGGGGCAGCGTGTCTGTTCGAGCGCGAACGCCTTCTGCTCGACGAAACCCGGCCACGGCCGCTGGTAGATGCGGTCGGTGTACTCGTGACAGATCTCCACCGTGCGGTCGGTCGAGAACGAGTCGACGACGACGATCTCGTCGCACCACTTCACGCTCTCGAGCGCGGCGCGGATGCTCTCCTCCTCGTCGTAACAGATGATCGTGCACGACAGTGGCTCGCGCGCGAGCACTCAGCCGCTCCGCGCGCGCACGGCGGCCGCGGCGGTCCGCCGGCGTGCGTACTCGGCGTCCTTGATCTCGGCGAAGCGGAGAATCTCCGCTCCGGCGCGCCGCACGACACCAGGCGCCGTCGTCGCCAGATAGCGGCGCAGGAAGTAGACCATGTCGCGGAGCGACGCTCCGCGTCCGACCGAGCGCTGGACCTGCACCAGGTTCTTCCGCCGCCGCCGCCACGAGAGTCGACGGTAACGGCGCACGCGGTCGAGGTCGACGAGGACGAACCGCGGCGGATCCTCGGACGGAACGAGCACGTTCGCGCCGCGCAAATCCTGCGCATAAATGCCGGCGGCGTGCATGCGACGGAGATAGTCCGCGAAGGCGAGCGTCAGGCGCCGCCGCGCCGTACCGGTGCGCATACGCCACAGCGTGTCGAGCGATGGCCCGGAGACGCGACGCGCGATCGCGCAGCTCCACAGCGGCAGCCCGAAGCGGCGGTGCTCGAGGACGGCGAGAATCTCCGGCGCTTCGAAGCCGGCGGCGCCGAGACGCGCGGCGCCGTGCCAGACACGCGCCGCACCCGAGCCGAGCGCGATCGTCTCGAGAACGCGCGCCAGCGTGCGCTCGTGAAAGCGCTTGAGCACGAGCTCCGCGCCGCCGCTCGTCACTGCGCCGACGGTCGTGCGCGTCCCCGTCTGGAGGAGACGGGTGTCGGCGCGTGCGAGCACGGCGTCGACGGCGCGCAGTTCGTCGGGGACCGGCGTGCGCGCGCGGCGGACGCGATAGCGGCGCTCAGCGCCCACCGCCCCGCTCCGCGGCGACCACCGCACACCAGTGTTCGACGGCGTCGACCGCACGCTCGAGACTCGCCGCCTCGGCGGCGACACGTGCCGCGGCGCCGAGCGCCGCGCGTCGGGTCGGATCGAGGCCACGGGCGAGTCGCAGCGCGAGCGCACTCTCGTCGTTCGGATCGTCGACGACGAGTTCCGCCAGCGGTCCCGTCAGTACCTCGGCGGCACCGATGTCGCGCGAGGCGACGACCGGCAGCCCGGATGCGAGCGCTTCGAGAACGACGATGCCGAAGGCGTCGAACATCGACGGCAGGGTGAAGAGATCCGCGGCGGCGTACAAGCGCTCGACGTCGGCGCGCGGTCCGGTGAAGACGACCAAGCCCCGCGCCGCGCGCGCCCGCCGACGATAGCCCGCGAGGTGCTGATCGTTGCCGGCGACGACCAGCGCCGCGCCCGCGGGCGCCTCACGGCTCCAGATCGCGAGCAGGTGATCGACGCCCTTGCGGCGGAAGCCGGTGCCGATGCAGAGGACGACCGGCTGTTCGAGCGGGATGCCGAGCTCGCGGCGCACCGCCGCACCTTCACGTTCGCGGCGGCTCGGGTGGAAGCGCGTCACGTCGACACCGTAGCGCACGATCACCACGTCGTCGGGCGGGACCTGCGGGTAGGTCGCGAGGATCTCGTCGCGCGTCCGCGCCGACACGGTGAGAATCTTTCGATAACCGCCCGCCGCGTACTGTCGACGCTCGAGGGCGAGGAGGGCGCGCTGGTACGGACGCAGCCGGCGGACGAGACCGGCGATGCCGCCTTCCTCCGCGACGCGGCGCGCGAGATAGCGCCGGTGGCAGCCGCCGCTCGCGCGGAAGAGATCGTGACCGACGGTGCGCCCGAAGCCGATCACGGCGTCGGCGTCGAGCGCGCGCCAGACGCGCGGGGCGAACGCCGCGAACGACAACAGCTTGGCGAGCTGACCGGTGCGCACGACCGGCACCCGGTGCACCCGCACGCCGGGCGGCACCGGTACGCGGCACTCGCCGACGACCACGCGCACGTCGTGACCGCGCGCGGCGAGCCGGTGCGAGAGCTCGTAACAATCGCCCTCCGCGCCGCCGAGGCGGTCGTAGCGCTTGTGGACGAGCGCGATTCTCATTCGACGTAGCCCAGCTCTCGTAAGCGGCGCTCGATCACGGCTCGCTCGGCCGCAGTCAGCGCCGGCACCTCGTCCGCGGCCGTCGCCTCGACGGTGGCGATGCGCGTGCCGAGCGCGCGCGTAACGTCGGGATGGAGGGCCGCGACGTTGCGCCGCTCGCGCGGATCGGCGGCGAGATCGTAGAGTTCGGCCGCAACGTCGGGCGCGTTCGGCGCGATCACGTACTTCCAGCGACTCGTGCGCCAGCCGGCACGGCGATCGCGCGGCGTCCCGCGCACGCGCCCGAACGCTTCCACGAAGGCCTCGAGGTCGAGCTCGGTCCCGGCGACGGCGGGGAGCAGGCTCACCCCGTCGAGCCCCGCCGGCGGCGGCACCCCGACGAGCTCGAGGAGCGTCGGCGCGAGATCGACCTGGCGCACGAGCTGGTCGACGATCGCGCCCGCCGGCACGCGCCCCGGCGCGACGACGACCAGCGGAACGCGCACCAGCACTTCGTAGACGTCGGTCTCGTGGCCTTCGCGCTTACGCGTGCGCGATGGCCCGAGCAGATCGCGCCACAGACGATACCAGCGGTACTCGAGGTTGCTCGCGATGAGTCGCTCGCCGTGGTCGCCGTGGACGACGACGATGGTGTCCGGCGGCAACGCGTCGAGGAGCGGCGCCAGGGTCGCGTCGAGCGACGCGAGCGCCCGATCGTAGCGGTTGCGCCCGTAGCGCCGGTCCTTGAACGGGGACAGCACCTTGCGCGGTGAGTGCAGCTCCCAGAGGTGGAGGAAGAGGAACCACGGCTCGCGGAGCGCGCGCGCGCGCAGGCGGCGCAGCAGCCCCGCGCCCCACGGATCGGAGAGATACTCGGTCGCCGGTCGGCAATGGTACTCCGCGAAGCCCCGATCGAGGCCGTTCTCCGGGAGGAGCGGCCCCGTGACCTCGGCGATCGTGTGATAGCCCGCTGCCGCGAGGATCCCGGGCACGGTGGCGACCTCCCGCCGCAGCGGGCGTCCGCCGATCGCCCGCACGCCGTGGCGCGGCGAGTACAGGCCCGTGAGCATCGTCGCCACGCACGGCGTCGTAGACGACGCCGAAGCGATCGCTTGCGTGATGTGGACGCCGCGCGCGACGAACGCATCGAGGGTCGGCGTCGCGACGCCGCGCCCGCCGACGGCGTCGGCGCGCATGCAATCGACGAGTAGCACGAGCACGTTCGGACGCGTCATCGCCGGCTCCGCTCCGGCGCCGGCGGCCCGCCGCCGCTGCTGACGGCATCCGGCCCGGCGCGCATCAGCATGCGAAAGCCGATCGCCGCCGCGTCGGCGATGCCGTCGAAGCGACGCCGTCGCTCGATCGTCTTCGCAATCAGCCACAGCAGCCGCCGGCGCGCCTCGGCGCGGCTCCAGCCGCGTCCGGCTGCGTAGGCGCGGTAGACGCGCGCCCGATCGGTCGTGACGACGCCGGCAAGGACGATGCGGTTCAGCTGCACGAGGTTGCGGCGCGCGCGCCACCACGGCGCCGGTGCGCGCCCGGCGCCGGTGCGGTCGTGATCGAGAAACGCGAGGTCGTCGCTGTCGTCGGCGCGCGCGAGCCATACGTTCGCCGGCACCAGGTCGCCGGCGACGAACCCGCCGGCGTGCAAGCGCGCGACCGCGGCGCCGAGCGCGGCGAGGAGCCGCCGCTTCTCGGCCAGCAACGCCCGTACCTGCACGGCTGGCGCCGTCGCGCGCCGCCGTGCCAGCTCCGCAAGGTGCTCGCCGAGCGCTCTCCCGGCGAGCGCGGCGGTCGCGACCCACGCGCCGCGCAAGAATGGGCCGCGACGCTCCTCGGCGGCGGCGAGCACCCGCGGCACGTGAAACCCCGCCGTCGTGAGCGCAGCGCTCATCCGCAGCACGTGCCGCGCCTTCGAGGGCCGCAGCACGTCCTTGAGCTCGGTGCGCCAGCGATATCGATGGTAACGCTTCAGGTACACCTCGCGGTCGCCGATCCACGTCCGATAGGTGGCGGCGTGCTTCGAGCGATGGCAGGGGGTTTCCGTCGCGGCCACGCGGTCGGCGAGCGCGAGCCAGTTCTCGATTTCGCCCCTGTTCGCGGTGCTCGCGATGGGCGTCGCGGGCGGGAGTGAATCCCGCCCGCTCCTGATTCCGCCCGCGCTCGGCTGCGTGTCGCGATCGCCGGGGGGGATCCAGATGCGCCAGTTGCCGACGCGGATGGCGGGGGTCATCGGCCCTCGAGGACGCGCGTCACCTGCGCCAGCACGCGCGCCGGCGTGATCGCCTGCATGCATTGGCGGCCGATCGGACAGCGTCGTCGGTAGCACGGCGCGCAGCGGACGCGACCGACGAGCACGAGGTCCTCGGAACCGAACGGCGCCGAGCGCGCCGGCGTCGTCGCGCCCCAGAGCGACACCACCGGGGTGCCGGCGGCGGCGGCGAGGTGCATCGGACCGGAATCCGGGCCGATCGCCAACCGCGCGCGTGCGAGGACGCCGTACGCCTCGCGCAGCGAGGTACGCCCGGTGAGGTCGAGCGGCGGACGCCGCGCCAGCGCCGCGCTCTCGGCACCGATGCCGCGTGCATCTGCACCCCCCACCAGCACCGCGTCGAGTCCCATCGTGTCGAGGCCGTCGGCGACCGCCGCGAAACCCTCGGGGAACCACAGCCGGCTCTCCCACGTCGAGGCGACGAAGAGCGCCGCGAACGGCCGCGCGAGCGGGGCGGTGAGCGCGCGCACCCGCGTCTCCTCCTCCGCTCGCAACGTGAGGCCGAAGCGCGGTTCCGTCTCCGGCAGCTCGAGGAGCGTCGCGAAGCGCAGGTACTGCTCGAGCTTGAAGCCGCGCGCCTCGACCGGATCGATCGTGTGGGTGTTGAAGAGCCAGTTCAGCTCCTTCGCGTTGCGGCGATGGAATCCGACGCGCACGCGGGCGCCCGAGGCGGCGCTCACCAGCCCGCTCTTCAGATGGCGCTGCAAATCGAGGACGAGATCGAAGCCGGCGGCGCGGACGCGCCGCAAGAAACGCACGAAACCGAGCGCGCCGGCGGCGCGCTCGAAGATCAGACGCTCGTCGAGCGCGGGATGATCCTCGAGAAGCGGGGCCGCAGGCGGCTCCACCGCCCACGCGATCCGCGCCGCGGGATACGCGGCACGCACGCGCATCGCCAGCGGCAGCGCCCGCGTCACGTCCCCGATCGCGCCGAGGAGCACGACGAGAATATGCTCGGCTGCGACCCGCATCGTTCACTCGGCTCTCGCGCCGAGACAGGCCCGCAGGTAGAGGAGCGCCGCCACCGCGACGAGCGCCCCCAGGGTGACGACCGACACGGTTTCGAGGTGCAGCGACAGCGTCTTGCCGACGATGCCGCGGACGCTGAGCGTAGTGAGGACGAACGAGAGTACCAGGAGGATCGCGATCCGCCGCCGTTCGCCGCCGCGTAGGCACCACGGCGGGCTCTGCAGCTCGGCGGCCGGATCGCGCAAGTGCGGCGCGACGCCGGTCGTGAAACCGTCGGGCGGCGACGCATCGGAGACGAACGCCGCGCGCCAGAGCGCGGTGTAGCCGAGCAACACGAACACGAAGTAGTGCTTCCAGGCGAGCGGCGAGAAGAGCACCGAAATCGCGAGGACGATCGCCAGCTCGACGACCGCGGCCGGTGTCTGCGGTGTGCGGCCGCCGCGGCGCGCAACGAGAGCGAACACGAGCACGATCGCGAGCAGTGCGCCGTAGACGAGCACCGCGACCACCGGATCCTCGGACGCCTTGAAGCGCTTCGCCGCCGGCGTCCAGTAGAGCGCCCCATGTGAATAGAGCCGGTCGACCATGGCGTAGACCGACTGATTGCCTTTGCGCACGGGCCAGCCGCCGGCGGCGAGATGCAGCCAGAAGCGCACGTACGACCACCAGCGCGTCGGTCCGAAGACGAGAATCGGTGCCGCCGTCGCGACGAGCCCTGCCGCGACGACGCCGACGAGCGCCCCCCACCACCGCTTGCAGAGAAAGTACGGCACGAAAAACACCGGCAGCACCTTGATCGCGGCCGCGACGCCGATCGCAGCGCCGCCGAGCACCGGCCTCCCGCGCACCACCCAACGACATCCGGCGAGGCAACAGAACAAGATGAAGAGGTTGATCTGCAGGCGGTCGAAGTTCCCGAGCAGGAATCGCGACGCGAGAACGAGGGGTCCGAGGAACGCGAGCGACGCCACCGAAACGCCATTCGCGGCGGTGAGCGTGAGCGGCCGGCGGTACACCAGCGCGACCGTCATGCTCAGCATCGCATACACCAGCACGGCGTTCACCGCGAGCCAGACGGCGCGCGCGAGGTACACGCTCACCCGCGCCAGGAGCGCGAACGGCACGCAGACGACGGCGAACAGCGGCGGCCACGTGTTCACCGTGTCGGGCCCCGCCCCGGCGTAGATGTCGCCGCCCTGCAGCACGCGCGCACCGACGTCGAGGTAGTGGACGAAGTCGCCCTCCTCCTTGATGTTGCGTGCCGCCGACGCGAGGAAGACGAGGGCGAGGACGACGAGCACGGCGCGCGCGCGTACGCGCTCGTCGTCCCGCAGACGCGCGAGCGCGCCGCGGATCACGCGTCCTCCCGATAGGCGCGATGGAAGGCGGCGTGATCCGCGGCGCAACGCGCGTCGCCCGGCGTCTCGAGCTTGACGAGGGAACGTGCCAGGCGCCGCAGCGCGCGCCGCCGCGCCGGGGAGCCGACGCGATCGCGCAGGCGCGCGCGATCGAGGTCGATGAGATGGACGTCGAACGTGTCACCGGCGTGGCTCAGGAGGATGTTGCCGACGTTCAGGTCGCGATGGTGCAGGCCGCGGTCGTGCATGGCGCGCACCGCGCGCGCGACGCCGGTGACGATCGCGGTCCGCTCCGCGCCCGTCGGATCGCGCCGGACCGCGTCGCCGAGCGTCTCGGCGCCGGCGATCTCACGCGTCACGATGGCGCCGCGATAGCCGCCCACGCGCAAGCGGTCGACGCGTGCGCCCAACACTTCCGGCACGGCGATGCCGCGCCGCCGCGCCTCGGCGGTGAGCGTGAGCTCGAGCATCGGACGCGGCCGCCATCCGAAGTAGCGGTCGCGGACGAAATGGCGCAGCAGGCCGCCACGCCGATACCAGCGCAGCACGGCGCGCCCGCCGCCCGCGAGCGTGATCGCCCACGTCGCACCGCGACCGCCGCGGTTCAGCGGCTCTCCCTCGACGATCTCGGGCGTGGCGTCGAGGAGTGCGCGCAGCAGCGACTCACGCAGATCGTCGCGCACGACGACGAAGCCGGTGCGGGTGTCGATCGCCGTAAAGCCCGGCGGCACCACCTGCGTCGACGGCCCGACCTGGACGCGGGCGGCGCGCTCCTCGCGCTCCCACACCTTGGCGGCGGCGACGACGTCGCCGTACGTCTCGAGTACGGCGAGCACGGCGCCCGGCACACCGTCGCGGCGCCGTACCCACAACCGGCGCAGCAGGGCGCGCGCCGGGCGGGTGACGAAATCGCCGGCGCCGACCCGCGTCTGCGTCCGCGCCGTTCGCGTCGCCGCACGATCGAGGCGCGCAATTGCCGTGGCAATGTCGGGCTCCACCGTCACCAGGCGGCCTGTGAGCAGGACGCGCGCCGCGGGCGCGCGCGGGTCGCCGCGCCAGGCGACGATGACCCGGTCGCCGGCGACCTCGCGCCCGAGGAAGCGATGCACGTGACAGGCCGCAAAGGCGGTGGCGTGCCCGTCGCTCGCAATCGCAGCGAGCGCGGCGGCGAGCTCGGGCGCCGCCTCCTCGTCCGCATATAGGACCACGACGACCTCGGCACCGGAGGCGTGTCGCACGAGCTCCGCCGCCGCCACACGTCCCTCGACCTCGGCGGCGAGCACGTGGACGCCGGGACCCGGGTCCGCGCCCACCAGGTCCGCCGGTCGCAGGAGGTAGAGCGCGGCCCCGGGCAACGCGGCCAGCGCCGTCGTCGGGTCTCCGTCGTCGTCGAGCTGCACGACCGCCAAGGCGATGGCGCGCATGCGGCGGCGCTCACGCAGCGCGGACGCGCTCGATCGCCTCGCGGACGTCGGCGACCTCGACCAGCTCCATGCAGTCGTCGGTGCCGCGCGGACAGCGCTCTCCGCCGTGACGACCGCACGGGCGACACGCCAGGTCCTTCTCGACCACCGCGGCGCGCGCGCCGAGCGGACCATAACCTTGCCCGGGAACGGTGGCGCAGAAGATCGCGACTTGCGGCACCCCGAGCGCCGACGCGACATGCATCGGGGCGCTGTCGTTGGTGACCACGACCGTCATCCGCGCCAAGATCGCCGCGAGGACCGCCACGTCGGTGCTGCCGGCAAGGTCGAGGCCGAGGCCCCCAGCCGCCGCGCCCACCGCGGCCGTGATCGCGCGCTCGTCCGCAGCGCCCATGAGGACGCACGCGAATCCGTCCGCCTCGAGCCCGCGGACGAGCGCGCCGTATGCGTCGGCGGGCCAGCGCTTGGTCCGCCACGCGGCGCCCGGGCAGATACCGGCCAGCGGACGGCCGCTCGCCAGAAGCGGCGCCAGCAACGCGGCAGCGCGGGCGTGCGTCGCCGCGTCGAGCGCCACCCACGGCGCGCACGGCTCCGCCCCCATGACGGCGCCGAACGGCGCCAGCAGGGCGAGCAGGCGATCGCGGTCGTGCCCGTCGCGCGGGCGGGGGATGCGCTCGGTGTAGAGTCGCGCACCCGGGGCCGACGCGAAGCCGATGCGGCGCGGGATGCCGGCGGCGCGGAGCACGAGCGCGGTGCGCAGCGACTTGTGCGCCGCGATCGCGACCGTGAAGCGCCGCCGCCGCAGGCGGCCGGCCAGGCGCAGCACGCCGCCGACGCCTCCTCCGTCGCCACGTTTGGCGTCGACGAGGACGGCATCGAGCGCCGGGTGCCGCGCGACGAGCGGCGCCGCAGCGGGGGTCACCAGCATCACGAGCTCGGACGACGGGACGCGCCGCCGCAGCGCGCCGAGAAGCGACGTCGTCAGGACGACGTCGCCGAGGAAGCCGCTCTGGACGACGAGCATCCGCTCCGCCGCGGCGGGCGCGTCGCTCACTCGAGCGTCCGTGCCTCGTCGATCAGCATGACCGGGATATCGTCGACGATCGGATACTCGAGCCGGCACGCGCCGCAGACGAGGCCGGTTCCCGCCGCGTTCACGGTCACCGGTTGTTTGCATTTCGGACAAGCCAGAATCTCGAGCAGCTCTTGGCTGACAGTCACTGTTCACCTCCTGCGGCGCCGTGCCGAGCGTTCGGCGTCGTCTATAATCCACTTGGCGGCGGCACGAAAGTTCGCGGCCACGTGGACGACGGGAAGGCTCGCGTCGAGCGCGCGCCGCGTGGCGCGGCCGTGGCCCGTGAGGACGAGCACCCCGCGCACGCCCGCCGCCGCCGCGAGCCCGAGATCGACCGCGCCGTCACCGATGCAGTAGCTGCGCGCGAGATCGATGCCGAGCTCGCGCGCGGCCCGCCGGACGAGGCCCGGCGCGGGCTTGCGACAGCGGCAGCGCCGTCGGAGCGGCGGCGCGCCCGCCTGTGGGTGATGCGGGCAGACGTAGACGCCGGCGAGCACCGCACCGCGAGCGGCGAGACGCTGCGCGAGCTCGCGGTGGATGGCGTGCACCGTCGCGAGCGTCATGCGCCCGCGCGCCACCCCCGACTGATTGGTGACGACGACGACCGCGAAGCCGGCGACGTCGAGCTCGCGGATCGCGCTCGCGACACCGGGGAGAAGGCGGAGATCCGCGACGCGCGCGAGATAGTGGACCTCGCGGTTCAGGGTTCCGTCGCGATCGACGAACACCGCCGGCCGGCGACGCGACGATCGCGGTCGCGGCGCGCGGCGCCCTCCCGCCGGCGGCACGGCCGCCGCTCGTATCCGCACGCTCATGCCTGCCCACGGTCGGGCGACCGCTCGCGCTGCGGCGATCTCTCCCCGCCCGGCGGTGCGTCGCCCCCGGGCGTCGCGCTCGCGAGCGACCCGAGGACGCGCGCCAGCAGGCCCGCGGGGTCGTCGACCGTCACGCCGAGACGCAGCGCCACGAGCTTGCCGCGCTCGAACGGAAAGCGCTCGAGCTTCACCAGGTCTTTCTCGGTGGTGACGATGAAGTCGACGTCCTTGCCGGCGTGCGAGATCTGCTGCCAGTCGTGCGCATCGTACGGGTGGTGGTCCGGGTACTCGAGCACGTGCACCAGGTCCGCCTCCCAGTCGCGCAACGACTGGTAGAGCGGTCGCGGACGGGCGACGCCCGAGAGCGCGAGCACGCGTTGCCCGGCGAGTGCGGCGAGGCCGATCTCTTCCCACCCGAGCGGGCCGACGCGCACCAGCGCGACCGGTGCGAAGCGCGCACGCACGAGCAGCTGATCGGCGTGCACGGGCGGCAGCGACCCGCCGCCGCTTCCCTCGTCGCGCTCGCTGACGACGATCACGTGGGCGCGGCGCAAGGCGGACAACGGCTCGCGCAAGGGGCCGGCCGGGAGCACGCGTGCGACGCCGCCGCGCTCGCCCGCGTCCACCAGGACGAGATCGAGGTCGCGCGCGAGCCGGCGGTGCTGGAACGCGTCGTCGCAGAGGAGGAGCCGGCTCTCGAAGGTCGCAATCGCCAGCGCCGCCGCCGCGGCGCGATCACGACCGGCGACGACCGGGACGCCGGCGGTGCGCGCGAGCATCACCGCCTCGTCGCCCGAGGCCGCGACGTCGCTCCGCAGCGTCGCACCGTCGCCCACCACGTGCGCCGTCGCGGTAGCGCCGCCGTACCCGCGGCTGAGGATCGCCACCGGAATTCCGCGCGCCCGCGCCTCGGTCGCGAGCCAGCGGGTGAGCGGCGTCTTCCCGCTGCCGCCGACGCGGAGATTTCCGATGCTCACCGTACGCGCGGCGACGTGGCGCGCCGCGAGCAGCCCGGCACGGTACGCGGCGTTACGCGCGAGGACGCCGCCGCGATACAGCGCGCTCGCCGGTAGCAGCGCCGCGCGGACCACACGGAAGCCGCCGCCCGCCTCCTCCCACAGCCGCGCTACCCAGCGCGCACCGCGATCACTCATGCCCGCCTCGCCGCGGCGCCACGCGCGGCGAGCACGCCGCGGATGACCGCGAGAGTCACGGCGACGGCGCCGTCGCTTGCCGCGATCGCCGCGCGCGCGCGATCGCCGGCGAGCCGCGCCTCCTCCGGCACGGTGAACCACGCGATCAGCACGCGCGCGAGGGCGTCGGCGTCGCGCACCTCGACGGCCCCGCCGGCGGCGACCAGACGTGCCGCGGCGTCGCACGCATGCTCGGTGTGCGGCCCGAAGACGACCGGCACACCGGCCGCCGCGGGCTCGAGGACGTTGTGGCCGCCGACCGGCACGAGCGTGCCGCCGACGAACGCCGCACGCGCCCCGGGATAGAGCGCTGCGAGCTCGCCGAGACTATCGAGAAGCACGACCGGCGCCGCCACCGGCCACGACGCACCGGCGACGAGGTCGGAACGCCGGACGAAACCTGTGCCGCGAGCCTGCAGGAGCGCCGCGACCTCCTCGAAGCGCTCCGGCTTCCGTGGCGCGAGGACGAGACGCGCGCTGGGGGCGACGGCACGAACCCGATCAAACGCCGCCAGCACGGCGTCCTCCTCACCGGCATGCGTGCTGCCGGCGACGAGCACCGGCGCGCCGCCGGCGCCGAGCCGCGCCAACGACACGCTGCCCATCACCACGGTGCCGTCCACCGCCGCCGCTTTCAAACTGCCGGTGACGACGATACGCGACGGCGGCGCCCCGAGAGCGACCAAGCGGCGCGCGGTCTCGAGCGACTGCACGCAGAAGACGCGCACGCCGGCGAGCGCCGGGGCGAAAAGCGTCCGCCAACGTCGGTAGCGTTCGAAGGCCCGCGCCGACACCCGCCCACTCACCATGATGGCGGGAATGTCGTGCGTCGCGAGGGCGTCGAGAAAATTGGGCCACAGCTCGGTCTCGCTGAAGAGGACGAGGCAGGGCGCGACGGCCGCGAGCACGCGCCGGACGACCCACGGCGCGTCGAGGGGGAAGAGGATGCGTGCGTCCGCCTCAGGAAGGCGCGCCGCCGCCGCCTCGCGACCGCCGAGCGTCAACGTCGAGACCACGAGTCGATGCGAGGGCAACTCGTGCCGCAAGCTCCGCACGATCGGCGCCAACGCCGTGATCTCACCGACGGAGGCGCCGTGAATCCAAATCGCCGCCCGGCCGGGCTCGGTCGCGGCCACGCCGCCGAGGCGCTCGCGCAGACCGAGACGCCACCGCGGCCGCACGGCGAGTGCGACCGCCACCATCGGCAGCATGACCAGCGCAAGCACGAGCACGAGGGCATTGTACAAGCGCAGCGTCGGCGCGGCGCCGCCCGCGGACGCAGCGGGCGCGGACGGCGGCGCCGCGGAGCTCAGTATTGCCAGCGGCCCTTGCCGTACCGGAAGATCTCGGTGACGTCGCTCTGCTCGAGCACCGTGCTCGGTTCGGCGAGCGCGTCGGTTTCCGTCGTGCCCTCGCGCTTGTAGCGCGTCTCCCGATACGTGATCTTGCCGATCGGATCCTTCCCGGGCTCCTCGCGCGCAACGCAGGTGCAGTGCGTGTCGTAACCGACGTACTCGCCGCTGACGCGTCCTGCATGCGCTTCCCAGGCGATGTGGGAGCTGTTGTACCGCTCGCGCTCGCGGAGCTTCTGCATCCACTCGTCGCAGAAGGCCTGGAAGTTGCGTACTTCGGGGCCGCTCAGCGCCTCGATGACGGCGGGCACCGCCGCCTTGACGCCCTTCGTGGCCGTGACGCCGGTACCACCATCGGTCCCCTCGGCGTGGACGGCCGCCCACATCGCGCAGAAAAGGACTCCCGTCACCGCCATCAGCATACGCACCGAATGTCCCATGCCTGCCCTATATACGGAGGAGCGTGCCCGCTTTGCAATTCACGCGCGGCACGCGTCGAGCGCCGCTTCCGCCGCAGCGGTGACGCGTGCGAGCTCGCGCTCGAGCGCGGCGCGCATCTCTTCGACCGCCGCCGCGTCGACGTCCGCCGGCACCGCGAACGGCGCGCCGACGAGGTACAGGACCTTGCTGCCCGGGAGTGGCACGATGAGCCGGTCCCAGCTCCCGAGGTGCCGCGCCCAACGTGCCGCCGCGCCGATGGGTACGATCACGGCACCGGTGGCACGCGCCACCTGGATGACGCCGCTCTTCGCCACGTACCGAGGGCCGCGCGGACCGTCGGGGGCGAACGCGAGGTTGGCACCGGCGCGATGTGCCCGCAGCATCGCCTTCAGCGCCCCCGACCAACCGCGCGTCGACGAGCCGCGCGCCGTCTCGATGCCGAGCGGGCGCACGGCGCGGGTGATGAGCTCGCCGTCGCGGTGCCGGCTCACCATGATGCACACGCGTTGCGCGAAGCGATTTGCGAACGGCATCAGCAGCAGGCGGTCGTGCCAGAATGCGAGGATCACCCGCTCGCCGCGCGCCCAGCGCGCGAAGAGCTCGTCGCCATGGACGTAGCGCGGGCGCAACGTGCAGCGCAGCAGCAACAACAGGCCCGTCACCAGCACCGCACCGAGCGGCACGAGGCGCGCGAGCCAGTCGCGGCGGGTCGACCGCGCGCGGCGCGAGTGCATCAGTGCAGGAGACGCTCGGGCTCGGCGGGCGCGGCGCTGTCTTGGAATTGCAGGTCGTAGAGCTTGCGGTACTCGCCGGCGATCGCCAACAGCTCCTCGTGCGTCCCCTGCTCGACGATCTGGCCGCGGACGACGACGACGATGCGGTCGGCACGTCGGATCGTCGACAGGCGGTGCGCGATGACGAGCGACGTGCGATTCACCATGAGGCGCTCGATCGCCTGCTGCACCAAGCGCTCCGACTCGGTGTCGAGGGCGGAGGTCGCCTCGTCGAGGATCAGGATGGGTGCGTCCTTCAAGAGCGCGCGCGCGATCGCCAGGCGTTGCCGCTGGCCGCCGGAGAGCGTGACGCCGAGCTCGCCGATCGGCGTATCGTAGCCCTGCGGCAACGCGGTGATGAACTCGTGGGCATTGGCGGCGCGCGCGGCGCTCTCGATGTCCTCCATCGATTTTCCGATGTCGCCGTAGGCGATGTTCGCCCGCACGGTGTCGTTGAAGAGGAACGTGAACTGCGTGACGAGGGCGATCTGCGCCCGCAGCGAGCGCAGAGTGTAGTCACGCAAGTCGACGCCGTCGATCGCGATCCGTCCCTCGCTGACGTCGTAGAAGCGCGGGATCAGGTCGGAGAGCGTGCTCTTCCCGCCGCCGCTCATGCCGACGAGCGCGACGACCTCGCCGGCGTGGACTTCGAGGTTGATGTCGCGGAGCACCGGCTCGTTGCCGTACGTGAAGCCGACGTGCTCGAAGGTGATCCCGCGGCGCATCGCCGTGAGCGGTCGCGCCGTCGGCCGGTCGACGACCTCGGGAGCGGTGTCGAGGAGCTCGAAGACGCGCTCCGCGCCGGCGACGCCCTGCTGAATCGTGCTGTTCGTCTTCGTCAATCGCTTGAACGGCTCGTAGAGCAAGAACATCGCCGTCAGGAACGCGAGGAACGAGCCCTGACTGCGGCCGCCGGCGATGACGCTGTTGCCGCCGTACCAGACGACGCCGCCGATGCCGAAGGCGGCGAGCACCTCGAGGGCGGGCGTGGTGAGCGCCTTGATCATGCTCGCCTTCATGTAGAGGCGGTAGAGCCGGCGGTTTTCGGTGGCGAAGCGCTCGCGCTCGTACTCCTCCATGCCGAAGGCCTTCACGACGCGGTTCCCCTGTACCGTCTCCTGCAGCAGCGCGGTCAAGATGCCGAGCGAGCGCTGGCCGCGCTTGCTGAAACGACGCAGGCGCTTCGAGAGCTTGAGGATCGGCAGCACCGAGGCGGGAAACACCAGGAAGGCGATCAGCGCCAACGTCGGATCCTTGACGAAGGCGACGACGATGAGCGCGAGGAGCGAG
>JBGOSW010000066.1:0-22203 GCA_041476145.1 Binatia bacterium | reverse complement strand
CCGGTGGGTGCGCGCGCTCTATCGCGTGACCGAGCCGGTGACGCGCCTCCTTCCGCCGAGTCGGGCCGGCCGATTCGTGACGTGGCAACGTCCGGAGCGGCCGTTCTTCACTCCCGTCGGACTCGTGCGCGGCATGGACCCACGTCTCGTCGACGTGACGCCGCTCTACGCGGGTGAATGCGTCACCCACCTCCGCGAGCTCGTCTCCGCGGCGGCAGTCGTACGAGAGCTCGCGGAGGCGGCGAGATCGCCGGCGAAGCACTCGACGTCCACGTCGCCGTGAACTAAGGGGCCGGCGCGATGATCTGACTCGACACGCAGCGACATACGCACATGTCGCCGAAGGTCGTCACACAGTCGGTGCATTCCAGGCCGGGTGTGTCGCAGGTGCCGACGCAGAACTCGACGCACGCCCGGGGCAGGGGAGTCGGCGTCCCGGTGGGGAGCGGCGTCTCGCTCGGCGTCGCCGTCGGGGTCGCGGTCGCTTGCCCGTGCTCGTTCCCGCCGTCGCCACATCCGCTGGCAACCGCGAGCACGAGCAGTCCGACCATCACGCTGTGAAGTTTTCCTCGACGGCCGGGGCGATGCGGAGCGCGGTCCGTAGCTCTCGCAGTCATCGTGCGGCGGCTTCCGCGGACGCCCCCGCGACGATCGGCGTCCAGCCCTCCGTGATCGGTTGGATCACCATGGCGTCGTCCACCGGGACGACGCCCGCGGGGCGGAACCACATCGAGACGCGCAGGCGTGTGCCGTCGCTGAGCCGATGCGACTCTCCGATCGGGCTCCCGTCGGGGGCCGTCAGCGACGGGTCATCCGTGCCACGCTCTTCGATGAGGACGAGGTAGGTCGGTGCGCGCGACCCCGGCGCGGGAACACCACGGTAGTTGACGCGGCCGGCGTCCGCTCTGAAGGTCCACGAGTAGCCGTCGGCATCGATCGCGCTCGAGGCAAAGGGGGGGATGCCTTGCGTGGTGAGCGACGTCGCGCTCGGCCATGATCGTGTCGCCGATCGCACGCGTTCGATTTCGCGGACTGCCTCGATGAGCTCGCGGAAGACTTGCTGAACGGACGGCGATAGATCCTCGAAGCGGACCTGAAAGGCGGTGAGCGCGTCCGGCGCCATTCGGTCCGTGTCCGGCGTGCTACGCGAGTCGAGCGCGATCACGAACAGCGCACCACACACGATGGCGCCCGCCAGACGGACGACTCCGGCGGTCTCGCCACTCACGGACGGGGGCTGGACCTCGACGAGTGTCGTGATGCCTCCACCCGGATCGGCGACGGGGCGGCGCGATCGAGCGGCGCGACGGCGCCCCGAGAACACCAGCGAGGCGAGGAGCAGGAGCGACGCCGCGCCGAGCGCGTACGCGACGGAGGTTGGAATGGAGCCGCCGATGCCGCGGCTGCTCATCGGTTGCGAAACGACGGGTTCGATCCAATCGGCGTGAGCGGCCGGTGAGCCGAGCCAGCACTGCCAAGCAAAAACACCGACGATGAGCGGTTTCACGTGAACGAGCGCACTGTTATATGGCAGGGCGCGGAACGTCAAAAGCGATCGCCTGCGCGCTCGGCGCGCGGCCGATCCGACAGGGAGGGGGGTAACGCATGATCAAGAGTACGTTCATCGCCATCGGAGTGCTGGGGTGCACTCTTCTCGCGCCCGCCGTGTACGCGGCGGATCACGTCGATGGTCCGCGCGCGTCGGCGGATCCTTCGGCGGACATCACCGACGTGTTCGCGTGGATGTCACCGGACGCGCAGCGGATCAATCTCGTGATGGACCTCGTCCGCAACGCCTCGGCGTCGTCGCGATTCTCGGACAGCGTCCAGTACGTCTTCCACACCGAGAGCCGGCCGAGCTTCGGGGCGCCGGCGGCGCCCGAGGTCGACGTCGTGTGCGTCTTCGACCAAGACCAACACGTGCAGTGCTTTGCCGGCAACGAGGCCGTCGTCAGCGGCGATGCGAGCGACGTCGCGGGCATCGCGAGCGCCGACGGAAAGCTGCGCGTGTTCACCGGGCTGCGCAACGATCCGTTTTTTTTCAATCTCGCGGGCTTTCGTGAGACGGCGCGCATCGTCACCACCGCCGCGCCCAGTCTCACCTTCGATCCCGCCGGATGCCCCCTCCTCGACGCGACGACCGCGGGGGCGCTCGTCACGCAGCTGCAGAGCGCTCCGGGTGGTGGTCCCGCGGTCAACAGCTTCGCCAACTTCAACGTTCTCGCGATCGTCGTCTCGGTCGACAAGTCGATCCTGACGAAGGGCGGCCCCATCGTCGGCGTCGCGGCCAGCACCAATCGACTGTAGGAGGAGGGGATCATGCGTCGCTATTGGATCATCGGAATCGTCTTCATGAGCGCGGCGATCGCCGCCGGGTGCGGCGACCACGGGGGCAGCGGCAGCAACGCGCCGGCCATCTCCAACGTGCAGATCGACCGCATGGGGCGCGCCGGGGTGAACACGGCGCTGACGCATCCATTTTTCCGCGAGAGCGTCGCGAGCGAGCAGCAGGCGCACGACGCCGACGGAGACACGTACAACGCGGCCGCGGACGCGACGAAATGGCCGGCGACGTTCTCGGCCGAGATCGCCGCCAACGCCGCGATCCTCGACAGTCTGGACACGGTGTGCGGCAATCAGCTTCTCGCCGGAGCGTCGGCGGTGGCGGGTCGCTATCAGACGCTCGCAGGCATCCTCGCCGACGACGAGCTCTTCGTGAACACGGCGTCCGGCACCTGTGGTCAGTACCTCGCGGTCGAAGGGAACGCCGTCGGCATCACCAACAACGACTGCGGCGGACGGACGCCTCTGGAGGACACGATCGACACCACCTACTCCGTATTGGCGATCGGTGCCCTCACGGGTGTCGACGACGGCGTCCCCGTCGACGCCGACGGTCACGCGTCGTTGACGGTGTTTCCATTTCTTGACCGGCCGAACTGACACGATCTCGTCTCGGAACCGCGTGCGTTGCGCGGTCGCCGTGACGATCGTCTGGCTCGCCGCGTGCCAAAAGGCGTCTCCCGTATCGTCCGATGCGGGAGACGCCGCAGTCCTTCCGCCGAAGACGCCGCTCTCGCAGACCGAGCTCCGCACCACGGCGGGCGCGATCGCGGTCGCGAATCTGAACGCCGAGGTAGAAGGCACCGAGCGCCTCGCGACGCAGCGCATCCTCACCGTTCCGGAACGTGCGCGCATGGTGGAGGTTCTCGGCACGCGCGCACAGTTTCTCGGGCGCGTCGCGGACTACGAGCGCGCCGAAGCGCTCAGCCGAGCGCTCGTCGCGGACGCGCCCCGCGACCCGCTGTCGTTCCTGACGCGGGCGGGGGCGTTGGTCGCGTTCCATCGGTTTCCCGAGGCCCTCGCCGACCTCGACGAGGCGGCGCGACTCGGACTCGAGGGTGACCGCCTCGACTCGCGGCGCGCGGCGATCTTGCAGGCGATCGGCCGCTACGAGGAGGCGCTCGCCATTCGCGAGCGCGTCGCGAGAGCGCGCCCCGACATCGACTCGCTCGCCGCCGCGGCCGTGCTGTACGCGGACGCGGGGCGCATCGACGAGGCGGCCCGATTCTTCGCAGAGGCTCCGCGCCGCTATCGCGACGTGTCGCCGTTTCCCATCGCGTGGCTGTACTACCAAGAGGGAGTCATGTGGGTACGGGAGGGGAAGCTCGAGCGCGGGCGCGAGCTCTTCGAGGCCGCGATCGAGCGCCTACCCGCGTACGCCCCGGCACAGGGGCAGCTCGCTCAGGTCGAAGCGGCGTTGGGAAGACGCGAGCACGCGATCGCGCTGCTCCGTCCCCTCGCGGAGGTCTCCGACGACCCCGACTACGCTACGCAGCTCGCGCGCGTTCTCAACGCCGTCGGCCGGCCGGAGGAGGCCAGCCGATGGTATGAGAGCGCTCGAGCGCGATACGCGGACCTCCTGGCACGCCACCCCGAAGCATTCGCCGACCATGCCGTCGACTTCTGGCTCAACGTCGGCGGCGACCCCGAGATGGCGCTCACGTTCGCCGAAAAGAACCTCGAGGTCCGACAGACGCCGCGCGCCTACGAGCTCGTGATGCTCGCCGGGCTCGCCGCCCGCAAGCCCGGGGTCGCGTGCGACGCCGCCGATCACACGCGTGCCGTGAGTCACCCGTGGCCGCGTCTTCGCGATCTCGTCGCGCGCTCCTCCGCGGCATGCGGACGTTGGCCCAGCACGTGACGAGCGCGACGTCGGGCATCGTGCGAGGATTACCGGCCGTTCTCCTTCGCACCGAAGGTGCCGTGGTGCTCACGCTGTCGCTGATCCTCTACGCCAAGTTCGGCTCGTCGTGGCTCCTCTACGTCGTCCTGCTGCTCCTGCCGGACCTGGGGATGCTCGGGTACGTCGGCGGGACGCGGGTGGGGGCCGTCGCCTACAACCTCGTTCACACCTACGCTCCGCCCGCGGCTCTCGCCCTGATCGGCGTCGTCGGCGGAAGCCCGCTGGCGTGCTCGGGCGCGCTCATCTGGTTCGGGCACATCGGCATGGACCGGCTCCTCGGGTACGGCCTCAAGTACCCGACGACCTTCCACCACACGCACCTCGGAATGATCGGCGTCCGCCGGCGTGGTGACTAAAAGATTTAGTCATCACGGTTCGAGCAAGCGCACTGCTCCCATCTGTTCGCGGACCAACACACCGGGGATAATATGGACCACTTTGATGCAAAGAGATCGCAAAATGCTTCAGACTGGTACATCGAGAGAGGTGTATCTCACATAAGAGCAATCTTGAAATCCCACATTGTTCTGAATATTCTTCGCGCGCCCAATGTCAGAGCAACCGCAGACGTCGGAGGCGACTGCGCTCGCGCGTGCAAACCGGCTGCTTGTTGGGGTCGCCCTCGCGCTACTCGTGCCCTTGACCGGGGTACGTCTCCTGAAGATCGCGACAAACTTCTCGAAGCCGAGCGAGCTCAGCTATCCGAACAGTGTGACGGTTCGGATCGTCCGCGGTATGAAGCAGGGCGAACCGATTTACCGCGATTTTCGTGAGAGCCCTCACATTCATACGACCTACGGTCCGCTTTTCTACGAGGCGCCGGCTCTCTTCGCTCGGCTCACCGACGCAGACGAGGTTGGAATCTTCGAGATCGGCCGGTCTCTGTCACTTGCCGCTACGTTGGGTTCACTCGCAATCATGGGGCTTCTGTTGCGGCGTCACGGCGCAGGTGTCGCGATTACACTACTCGTGCTCGGGGTCTATGCTTTTGCTGCCGAGCTCACATGGCCAACCTCCCTCGGCTTTCGTCCGGATCCCGACGAGACGTTGTTCACGCTCGCTGGTTTGGCACTGCTCTCGCTAGGTTACCGATCTCGCTGGCGCTACCTTGCCCCGTTGTTTTTTCTGACTGCCTTCCTGTTCAAGCAGTCAGCGCTCATCGGACCGATCGCGGGCACGATCTATCTGTATGCTCAGGGACTCCACCGTCCGGCCGCACTCTTCGCCCTGATAACCGTCAGTCTCTATGCCGGGACCCTTACGGCAATCAACGTCGCAACTCATGGGTTGTACTTGTTGAACAACTTCGGAGGCATGCACTGCAACTTCACGTGGACGAACCCGTTCGTCATTATCGGGTCCGTCATCGGCGGGAACTATCCGATCGTGATCTCGGCATTTCTGGCGGTCCTCATGGCGGCCGTATCTCGCGACTTCGACGTCCTAGTCGTATTTGTGTGTCTTCACGCGATCTTCGTGACGGCCACGACTCTACGCGACGGCTCCGCCGGCAACTATTTTCTCCCGACGCTGGCAGTCGGATGCGTTCTGGGTGGCCGTGTACTCTCCGACTTGCTTGCCGGGCGGTGGCCGGCGCACACGCGAGGCGAATCGGCGGTTCGCACGGCTTCGACGGTGAGTCCAAACGATCGCGCTGAAGTTGCGGGACGCGGATTACAGATCGCGGCGGCGGCGTGTTTGGTATCAATCGGCGTGTTCTGTCTTGGGCGTATCGGTGTTGAGTTCGCCGACTTTCCCACTGTTTGGCGGGACTTTCAGGCGCGTACGCAACGCCACGAAGAGGAGCTGACGTACTTGCGCGACATCGCTGGTCGGCTGGACGCGCTTGGAGGTCCCATATTATCACAATATGATCCCATAAACCTGTATGCACAGCATTCAATCATGGCCGACTTACTTGTGTTCAGTTGCTTCGCTGACAACGGCGTATTTGATGATCAACCGATCATCGACATGATCAAGCGTCAGGAGTTCGCCGCCATCGTCTTGCGCTTTCCGGCCTCAGAAAGTACGACCTCGCCGCGGTATCAATCCACGGCGTGGTTCCGCGATCAGTGGCTGGATGCCCTCAAGGCTTCGCAATACAGCGAGTGGCTCGCCGGCGAGGTCTACATCTATACTCCAGCACGGCAATTCGACGGCGGAGTACGGCTGCCCCCGACTTAAGCTCACTCAGCTCGGCGTCGGGAGAAAGAACGCCCCGATCACTCCGACGGTTCCCAAGTCCGTCCACTCCACAGCGGAACAGGGGAACCCGGTACATCTGTCCGCCGCTTTGCATTCGAGCGTCACGATGGCGATGCCCGAGAAGCCGGCCGGCCCCGCAACGAAGGGGTCGATGATCGTGCAGTAGATGAACTGCGGGTTGCTGCCGTTGAAGTTGAACACGTTCCCGGCGACGGTCTGCGCGCCGAAGTTCACGACGATCGACCACTCCTGGCCGGCGAGGGGTTTGTTGATCATCAGATTCGCGCCGTCCGGTGACACTTGGACCGCGCGTTGGGCGTGCGCGAGCGATGGCAGCATCAGGGCGACGGCGAGAGCGGCGACGACGATTCGCATGGTGACTCCTGTCATCAGAAGTGAAAGACGTGGACCGCCACGATGCGGTCAGCTTCCCATTCGATCAACTCCAGGACGTGCGCGGGGTGCGCACCATCGACGTTCGAGTGGCGACGGTACTCGACCGCCGACCGCCCGTCCGACTCGGTCACGCTCAGCAGCTCGAATCGGAGCGTCGTGAAGCGGGCGAGCGCGCGTTCTACATAGGTCCGGATTTCCGCGGCGCCGTGCAGCTCGTGACCGCCTGCCTCGGGATAGAGTCGCGGCACGAGCGCACTCGCGTGCGTGGCGGACGGCAAGTAGAGCGCGCCAACGCGGGCGGGATCGAGGCTCTCCCATGCCGCCTTCCAGTGTTCGACGCGCTCCTTCGTCATGGTAGCATCACTCTATGACGGACGTCGCGCGGAGTGCCATGAGCTCTCCTGTCGCTCTCGCGTTCAGCATCTTGGTCGCCGTCGTGGGTGCCGTCGGCATCGTCGTGCCCGCGTCGCTCCTCACCATCGCCCGACCGTTCCTGACGCCCGCGGGTCTCTACGCCGCCGCCGGCCTTCGCCTCGTGCTCGGTACCGCGCTCTTTTTGTCCGCGCCCACCTCTCGGGCTCCCCAGGCCCTCCGCATTCTCGGCGTCGTCATCTTCGTCGCCGGTCTCGTCACGCCGCTCGTCGGGGTCGAGCGCGCCCGCGCGATCGTCGAGTGGTGGGCGGTGCAAGGGTCGCCGTTCATGCGCGTCTGGGCGGTCGTCGCCCTCGCGTTCGGTCTGTTCCTGACCTACGCCATAGCCCCTCGGACCATGCGTTGATCAGAGAGGTCGAGGCGCTGTTCGCTCAGCGGGACTCACTACCCCGCGATGTCACCTGGAAAAGCCACATCTCTCCGCCCGGATGGTTCGGATACTTGCGCGTGGCAACGCCACGAACCCCGCTCAGTACCGCTGGGTCGTCGACCTTCTGGAGTGTCACGGGATAGCGCTTGCCCGCGATGCGGAGCGTTGCGCGGCCATCCTTGAGCGCGCTGGTGTGCCAGGTCTTGCCGGGCGGGAACGCGGTCGAGCACGGAATGTAGGCCCGTCCCTCGTGCACGAGAATCCAAGTGGTCCGTGACTTCGATTGTGAATCGAGCTGCAGCTCTATCTCGCGAACGTCGGCGGCGAACGACCAGTCGCCGACCGGCTCCGTGACGAAAGAGCCGCTCGCGAGCGACCCGCCCGGTAGGGGTCCGAGCGGTCCGTCGTGGAAGCGCGCGCCGAGCACCGCGACCACGCCCACCACGACGAGAGCGACAACGAGTCGGAAGATCCAACGAAGAACGGTCATAGCAGATACCTCCGCGTCAGGAGCCCTTCTGGTCACGCCCGAGCGCCCGCTCCACGGCACGCACCACCACCTCCACACCTCCAGCCACCCACGCAAGTCCTTCGCTCACGCGGGTGAGCGGTGCGGCTTCGAGACGGTCCGCGAGTCGTCGTAGCAGCGCGACGAGGCGAGCACGTTCCGCGTCGAGCGTCGCGTCGATCTCTTCAGGGTCGATGTGTACGCGGCCTCGCTTGGTTTCCATGCAGCACCCTCCTTCATCCGCGGCACCCGAGAGCATGGTGGTCGTCGACTGACATGGATGCCTTTCGTGGAAGTGATACTCCCGCTTTGCCTTCTTCTGCTAGCGGGTCGACGAGGCTCTGGGCCCTGGCATTGGTGAGGAGCGCACAGTTCTCGGCCCGCACGGTACTATCTCCCATTCGCCCACGGACTATCATCGTCCCGGTCTTCCGAGCGTGTTTGGCTCGCGATCAACCACGTTCGGGATCGTGTCGCCGTCCGTGTCGCCTTACGCCCTTGACCCCCGGACGCGAGCGCGCGCATCATCCGTGGGCGCGGCGATCCGCGGCGCGCAGGAGATGTCCCACCTCGGCGATCTCGAAGAAGTATGGAACGGAGTGTGCAATTCGAGCCGCCGCACCCAGGACTATCTGCAGAATGACGCGCGTCATTGCGGTCTTCGTTGCGGTCATCGTCGCGTTTGCAACGTCTGAGGTCGTGTGCGCCCAGTGCGTCGTCCCCGAACCGCCCGGCCGCTGTATCAGCGACAGCGACTGCTTAAACGGGAAGACCTGCGATCTCACGACCAACGTGTGCCGCTGTGCTGCGGCGGCGCCCGACTGCGCGTTCAGCGGCGGGACCTGGTCGTGCACGAGCGGCCACTGTGCGGCCGACAACAATGCCGCCTGCTCGGCGCCGTTCTCGCGCTCGGGAACGCTCTGCCGGTGCACGGCGGACAACCAGTGCGGCACAGGCGTGTGCTCGAACAACATCTGCACCTGCGTCACCACACCGACACCGACCGCAACCACGACCGCTGCGACATCGACACCGACGGCAACCCAGACCGCTGCGACACCGACTCCCACACCTGCGCCGACACCAGGCGGCGGCGACAAGGCGGCCCAGAAATGCCGCGCGGCGATCGTCACGGCGGGATCGGTGCTCCTGCAATCGGAGGGCAAGGCGCTCAGCGCGTGCGCCGGCAAAGTGGTGAGCGGCAAGCTTCCGCACGGCACGACGTGCCGCACGGAGGCGAAAACCGCGGCGGCGATCGGCAAGGCGACGGCGAAAGTCGCGAGCACCGTCACGAAGGCGTGCGGGGGCAAGGACAAGACGTGCGGGTCCGGCAATGACGACGTCCCGCTGGCTGATGCCGGGTGGCAAATCGCCTCGTGTCCCAACGTCGAAGGAGGCACGTGCACGAATGCCATCAGCGATTGCACCGGCATCGCGACGTGCCTCACCTGCATCGGCGAGGCCGCCGTCGATCGAGCGATCGGGCTCTACTACGACGCGCTCGTCCAGACCGATCCCACCGACAGGGCGCAGAAGGCGCTCAACGCGTGCCAGGCCACGATCGGCCGGGCGACGACGACGTTCCTCGGCGCCAAGTCGAAAGCTCTCGCGAAATGCTGGCAGACCGTGAATGCCGGCAAAGCAACCGGCGACTGTCCCGCCGCCGACGGCAAAGCAACGGACGCGATCGCCAAGGCCGAGTCGAAGAAGGTCGCCGCGATTTGCAAGGCGTGCGGCGGCGCCGACAAAGCGTGCGGCGGGGCCGACGATCTCACCCCGGCGGCAATCGGCTTCGCGCCAACCTGTCCCGCCGTCGACCCGCCGAGCGGTGCACCGTCCTGCTTCGGCGCCATCGCGTCGTTGCAGGACGTCGTCACCTGCGTCGACTGCGTGACCGAGTTCGAGGTCGATTGCGCGACGCTCGCCGCCGTCCCTGGATTCTCCGCGTATCCGCCGCAGTGCGCGCCGGTGGTCATCTCGCGCCGGCGCTACAAGAAGAACATCGAGTACCTGGGTGCCGCCGACCTCCAGCGCCTGCACGACGAGCTGCTGAAATTCCACCTGGCGTCGTACCGATACGCCATGTCAGGCACGTCCCCGGCGACCTTTTCGTACGCCATCTCCCGCACGAACTCGCGCGTGACCGACGCGTACCACTCTCCGGGCCGGTCGTGGTTGTAGAGGTTCGTGTAGAAGGCGAGGAAGCGGGAGAGGTCGCGCCGCTTCGCGTCAATCGTGCCCGGCGCCTGGCCGGCGACCTCGGTCACAAAGTAGACGCGGGCGAGCGCTCGAAGGCTCCCGGTGGCGTCCTTGAGGCCCGCCGGGACGTCATGTTGCAGATTATCTCGTAGAACGAGAGCTTGTTTTCCCATACCGCCATCACTCCCCGGTGCCCTTATGTGGAACATAAGGGCGATTACGTTACAAACTAATTATACTATATGTCGTAACAATGCAGCAACGTCACTTCACCGATCATCATTAGAGGCGCTTCGCAAAAGCCGGTACATGAGCAGTTGGGGCGCAATAGATCATCCAGCGGCGACTCGATGGTTCTTCGGATGGTTCTTAACAGCACTGGCCATCTCTTCTACCTCGTCATGGCTTTTGCAGGACGATGATCACTTCCTCCGCGATCTTTGTCTGCCCATCCTTTAGGGGATACTGCATGCTGCGATTCTTGATCGCATAGCCAACCGAAGTCTCCAATTCAAAACCAGCACTCTCCGCGAGATCCTGGAGAACGCTTGCCGTAGGAACCTCATTCCCGCCTGTCCTGCTGTTACCAACGACGACCACGGTTCTTCCACGTCGTGGCAATACTTCAAAGAAGGCATGAAAGCGAAGGGACATGTCGTTGAAGTAGTGCCACAGTTGCCACGCTTTTACGCGACGACCGTTGGCGTGAAGGCGCCGGATAGTGTCGTCGATCCGGGGCGCCAGCGACGGCGGGGCTATTAGGGATCGGCCCCCAAGGCTTCGTCGTCCAATGAAGCGTTTGTTGTGTGCCGAAATATCTTCTTTCGTCAGGAATCGTCCCATGTAGTATTCAAGTTGGTGACGCCGCCAGTATTCGATTGCATTGCAGTATGGTGGAGAAAATAGGATAAGGTCAGCTTCGCACGCGACGCGCTCTTTGAGCTGCGAGATATGGAGGCAATCGGCGTGGACCACGGCCGACCGCGTCTTGCTGGTACCGCGCTCGCGAAGATACGTCGCGTAGGAGTCCATTCGTTCGATATTTACGATTACGCGCCGCTCAAACTCCGCAAACACGTCGATCTCATAACCTGCCTTCAGCCTCTTGCGCATGTGCTTCGTGATTTCAAGGCCACTGACGGGATATGGATCAGCGTTGCTAATCCGGCGCACCGCACTCAAGAGGCATGCCTTGAAAAACCGTCGAACGTCTGCACTGCGGTGGGGCATCCCGCCATTCCACATGGACTCGTCAAGGCGGGCATAGTCAACCAGGACGTATCTGCGGAACCAGTAGTCCAGTGACTCGAAATGGCGCGCGTTCGCCCGTGCCAGATATCTGCGCATCGTCGATGGCGCGATGTCATCGAGGCGGTAACGCTCGATCTGACGGTTGGACCTGCGCATTGCGGTCAGGGCCGGTCGGAGCTCTTCCCACGCTGCTTCGAGGGTAGCTCGCGAGATCGGCGTCGTCTTCGTTCGTGCGAAAAACACGCTTACGGGATCGACATCGATGGAGAGGGAAGGGATGCCCGCAGCTTTTGCCTCAACCGCCACGGTTCCCACGCCGGCCATAGGATCGATCACTGCACGTGGTGCGATTCGGCGGAGGATGTTCTCCACGATGGGCGGATGGAATTTACCCGGAAACTTAAACAGATCATGGGTAAACCTATGCCCATGACAGGTTTCCCAATTGAGCAGCTTACTTGGGCTAAGAACCTGCCTGAGATGCATTGGCGCGTTGGTCGAGATGCGCTCAGGTGGGAGGGGGTTTGGCACCTCTACTTCTTCGTTGTGGGAACGTCTTCGTAGTCCGCCTGCATCGCGTCGAGAATCGTGTCGACTGGTGCGTTCAGTTCGAATCTATGGTCGTTAGGATCAACAATGGTAAGCATGTGTGTTGTAAGTTCGACGCTTAGGAGTACGTTGATGACATCGTCCTTCTTTATTTTCTTGCTCCGAACGCGTGGGTCGGCGACGATCATCCCTGGATCAGGTAAGTTCGTCGAATCGTCTGTAATGAGATCATGTGCAACCGTAAGGATGAGCCGCATTAGACCTGGTTCGGGCATTTGACGCCACGTCTCGTCAATGAAAGCGAGAAGATCATCCGGATGCTTCCAAGTAGTGAGAATAGTGACGACCTTGTCGTAAGTAAAGTTCCGCCTCTTGTGGAGACGGAGCATTCGCGCAATGCCATCGACTGTGAGTAGCGGGACTTTTCCCTCCGTTTCGCGGAGAAGCGCGCTATTCTTGCCTCCGATGCCTTCGGTAGCAAATTCGCGTGCTATTGCAATTGCACGCTGGCATGCATGCTCACCGCTATGACGACTAACAGTTGCCTCACTGAGCTCCTTGTGGGTAATGACGCCCTTACTTCCCTTAGCCTCAACGGAAATGCGAAGGTTGTCTTTCCCGGACATGGGAAATTCGATGATGCCATCGGGCTCATCCGATGCGCCGTAGTGACGCGCGGCGAGCCGCAAGCTTCGGAACGCTTCGACGACTGCCTTTTCGAAGGGAGTATCTCCGATGAAGGAGGCGTCCTTGATAGCCTGGATATGCTCTTCGACAGGATCACGGACAAACTCAGCAGCGCTACGGAGAGATGCATCCAGCAGTTCGCCGGTTTCTACAATGATGTCCTCCGGCACACTGCGGGAGCGGAGGTATCCCTTGGAGAGTTCAACACCTCCGAGAACTTCTCCGATAGCTCGTCGCATCTGCTTCGACAGAGCTCCGAGATCGTCCATAGAAGTCAAGAGCGGATGGTCCTCGTTGATCAGTATCGACTTGGCCTCGGGGTCAAACTTGGCTGCTGGCCCGTCGACACCCAATGTCCCGAAATCGATCGAGAGCTTCTTCAGATCATGCGGCGCGACTACGCCCTTGAGCAGCCCCTTCAGCGCAGCCTGGGCCATAATGGGTGACAAGGTTCCCAGGCGCTGCCCGAATGATCCCGGGTCGTAGTCGGGAGCATCCTCGTCCTCCTCAACTTGCGATCGCGTGTAGTTGAATAGGGCGCGGAGCACTTCTCGGGCGATCTCGGCTTCGGGTGCGTTTTCCGATACGGCGTTCCGCTGGACCAGCAACACTTTGTCAAGGCTGGGTATCTCTATGCGTGCGAGAAAACGACTCCAGTACTTGTGACTCCGCTGCGTAACGCCAAAAAGCGGGTCTTCTGGATTCACAAGCTTGCCGTACGAGGTGATGGCAAAGCCATTGTTGGCGTACCCGCGCTCCTGGAGTTTTTCGGTTACCAGCGACGTCTTGGTGGCGACGGCGTTGCCGATCACGGGACCGAGGAATGGAACTATGAGCGCCTTCAGAGTCTTCTGTACGTTTTCTGGATCGCGAACCGTCTCGACAGAGAGCGCATAGTAGGAGGATGGCAGGTCGTCCATGGGCTCGCTCCGTTTCTGTGCCCAGTACTCCCGCAAGGCTTCCGTCAAGTGCTTTCGGAACTTCTGGTCAATGACCTCGACCGTCTTCACAATCTCATCCTTGGAGATGGGTCGGCGTGGAACCTGTTCCTTCTCTAGAAATACCTTGAATGTCGACGACACCGGCAGCGCGGTCTCGATCATGCGACGGAGGACTCCAATCTTCAGCGCTGACCCGATGGCCGCTCCGCCGATATCTTCCACCATGGCAAGCGTCCAAGTGCCCCAGTCTTTCTCCCAGGGTTTGGGCAAGTTCTTGAGTGCCTCATCAAGCAGCGTCTTGGCTTTGCTGAGCGGAAGCTTCTGCACAACGAAGGTTGGTGGTGTCCCACCGGCCTTGCCCTTTATTTCATCCTGCCCGACCGAGATGATCCGAACGGTATTGTTCACGCACGCTACGTGCGTGAGCCTCTTGCCGAGCGCGAAGGCGGCTAGCTTACCCACTCCGAACTTGCCAATTTGCATCCGGCCGTTCGCGATGCGAGGTTCGCCGTCCTTGGCGTCACTAGGAACCTTCGGGCTCCGCGCCACCTGCCATAGGCTGTGGATGCCTTGCAGATTCATCGATTTGCCGTTGTCGAGCACCAGAAGGGGATCGCTGCTCGTCGCCGGGAGGGCGACGTGGCATTCGGAGGCTCCGGCATCGTAGGCATTGCAGATGAGTTCTTCGATCGCCTTTCGCGGGCTAGTATAGAGCTGTGCAGAAACGTGTCGGATGATGTCGTAGCTAATATCGACCGAGACGTTGCCTTCATTCTCGGCACCTGAATTCTTGAACGCATTAAACAGTGTCATTCAATTCTGTCCTTCGCTACGTGCAAGCAGGGTGACGCACCGCGGTCTCTCGTACTGGATCATTCTGGCTGGCGTGGAACGCTTGGGCCAGGGCGAGCCGGTTGTGATCAGTCCCACACGAATGCCGAGGCGATTGGATTTGCGGCGCTGCTCCCTCACGGGAAGTCGTTCAGGAGCGGTGACGCACCGTCCGCACCACTCTATAGGATGAGTAGGGGAAAAGAAAAAGAGCCAACCCAAGTGGGTTGGCCCGTGCTGCTATAGAAGTCCGTCGTCGGCGAACGAGACGTAGCGGCCGTCGCCGATTACGACGTGATCGAGAAGACCGATGCCGAGCAGCTCGCCGGATTGCCGGAGACGGGTGGTGATTGCGATGTCCTCCGCCGAAGGCGTCGGGTCACCCGATGGGTGATTGTGGACTACGATCAGGGCGGCGGCGTTCGCCAGGATCGCCGGCTTGAAGACCTCGCGTGGGTGAACCAGTGAGGCGGTCAACGATCCCACCGAAACGACGTTGAAGCCCTGCAAGCGGTTCTTGCCGTCGAGGAACACCGCGAGAAACTCTTCGCGATCGGCGGTCTCAAAACGCGCCCGGAACGCGCCGTAGACTTCGGCGCTCGTGCGCATCGTCCCGGGCGACCCGTAGCCGGGTCGCCTTTCGCGTACGACCTTGAGCTCGTACATCGGCGGCTCCCTTCCAGGTTCGAGAGGGAACCACTCCCTCCGGGAGGTCTCTTCAAAGAGCTCCCCGAGAGAGGCGAGCGCGGCGAGTGGTCATTCGTCGTCACGGAGGCGTCGAAAGAGTTGGCCTTCGTCGACGTCGAGGAGGTAGTCGGAACCGAGGAGCACTGTGTGGAGGACGCGGTTGGTATGGCGGAGCGTGTTGGCAGAGAAGCCACGGACGTTGCGGTAGCTGCGGCAGATGTTGCAGGTGCGCCTGTCGTGACATCGCGACTCCGTTCGCCGTGCGGCGCTCATCGCTTGCGGTACGTGGTCGTGGTCCGACGCATGAGGTCGCAGACCACGATGAGAGACAACTCGGGGTAGACATCCGTCGGCAGACGCCAGTTGCCGACCTTGAGTCGGTAGCCCGTGGGTTGGTGTCGGAGCGGTTGGAGCGCAGCCTGCTTCGGGTTGCGCTCAAGTTCGGCAAGCGCCTCGAGAATGAGACGCCGATCCTTGGGCGGGAGACGCTTAAGCTTTCTTGTAACTCCCTTTTCGACGCGGAGGCTCCACGGCATGTTTGAGTTCGTCTAGTGTCAGATAATCTCCACGCTTCATAGCGGCGCGACCACGCTCGAGAGCACGGAGTTCGGCAGCAGTAGGCTTCACCTCGCCGTAGCGAAGTTCAAAGTAGCGTCGGAACGCCTCGCGGAGAAGCTCCGAGCGCGAACGGTGCTCCAGCTTCGCGACGCGGTCGAGATCGCGAAGCATCGCAGGTGAGAAGGAGACAGAAGTGCTTGCACGGGTGGCCATATAAATACAGTGTACTACATTGTAGCACAGCGTCAAGTCACGCTGTCGGCGCAGGCGGGAAACACCGTCTGCCAGGGGCAGACCCCGCCTTCGCCGGTGCGCCTGATCCGAGAAACGAGCGTTCAGCATTCGACTCGACGAGTGCACGCGGGCGCGTGTAGCGTTCGCGTGTCAGTCTCACGATGTGTTCGCGGTAGGAAATTGCCGACTGGCTTGGTGGCAAGGTCCGGCCACTGAAGGGCGCCGACGTCCGCCCTTCGCAGGTGAGGCGGATGTAGATCTCGTGTTGATCGAGGCCGGTAATGTCCGTCTCGGAGAACACGGGCGCGAATTCTCGTGCGAGGTAGCTCGCATCTTCTGCGCCTGCACGAAAGGATCGCGATGACGCTGCGCTACGCGCATCTCTCGGCGCGCCATCAATCCGAGGCCGTGCAACGCCTCAATGTGTCGCCCGGTACGCGACGAAGTGGCACCAAAACAGCCACTAGAACAGCCACCAAGCGCCGCGGCGCCGATCGCGGCCGAAAAGCGGCGCGCGTAAACGACAGGAAAACCAAGCGAAACGAAGTGGGCAGGGGCAGAATTGAACTGCCGACACGCAGATTTTCAGTCTGCTGCTCTACCGACTGAGCTACCTGCCCGCGACCCGGTGGGCCCGACCGCTGGCGCGGCCGTGAAGACCGGCGAACCCTAACAAACGCGGCTCACCTCTTCAACTCGGCGACCTTGCGCTCGACGAGATCGAGGACGCGCGCCTCGATGTTGATGCCGTCGAGGCGATCAATCTCCTGAATGCCGGTGGGGCTGGTGACGTTCACTTCGGTCAAGTAGTCGCCGATGATGTCGAGACCGACGAGCCAGAGGCCGTCGGCGCGCAGGCGCGACGCGACGCGCTCGCAGATGCGGCGCTGGCGCGCGCCGAGCGTGACCTTGCGGGCGGTGCCGCCGACGTGGAGGTTGCTGCGGTGCTCGTCCTCGCGCGGGATGCGGGCGACGGCGCCCATGGGCTCGCCGTCGACGAGGACGACGCGCTCGTCACCGGTGTCGCGCACGGCTTTGACGTACTCCTGCGCCATGACGAGCTTGCGGCCGTTGTCGGTCATCATCTCGAGGATGGCGTTCAGGTTCCGGTCCTGCGCGTGGACGTGGAAGATGCCGAGGCCGCCCCAGCCGTGCGGCGGCTTGATGATCATCTCGCCGCCGAGCTCCGCCAAGAACTCCTTCAAGAGCGTGAGATCGCGGGCGACGAGCGTCCGCGGGATCACGTCTGGGAAGTTGAGGGCGTAGAGCTTCTCGTTGGCGTCGCGGAGCGCGGCGGGGCGGTTGAGGACGAAGACGCCCTGCGCCTCGACGAGGGAGAGCAGGTGCGTGGCGTAGAGGTAGTCGTCGTCGACGGGCGGGTCACTGCGCATCAACACCGCGTCGAAGCTCGCGAGCGGCGCGACCGTCGATTCGTGGAACGTGTAGTGCGACTCGCCGGCCTTGCTCGGACGGCGCAGCTCGACGCGACGGGCGACGGCACGCACCTCCTGCCCGCGACAGAAGAGCTCGCGATGCTCGATCGCGAAGACGGCGTGGCCACGACGCTGCGCCTCGAGCATGAGGACGAACGTCGTGTCCTTGTCGGGGAGGAAGCGCGCGACGGGATCGGCGACGACGGCGATGCGCAGCGGCATCACACCTCCTCGGGGGCGAGGTGCACGACGCACGTGCCCGCCAGGTAGTCGTGCCAGCCGCGCTTGCGCGGGCCGAGAATGATGCTGAGGAAGCCGAGGAAGAAGACGGCCGTGGAGAGGGCATAGCCGACGACGCGGATGAGGCTCCGCACGATGCCGATGCCGGCCAAGTCGCGGGCGCGGCGGACGGCGATGCCGAGGACGGCCTTGCCGATCGTCTGGCCGGTCTTGCGATGGAGCGCGGTGAAGTAAATCGTCGCCATCGCGAGCCACGCGAGACCGAGCAGGCGGCCGAGCGCTTCCTCGGTCTCGAGAAAGCCGACGTCGGTGCCGCTCGCGACGAGCCCGGCCTTGACGCCGTAGATGCCGGCGATACCGAGCGGCACGGTGAAGGCGGTGAGCACGAGCCCGTCGATGACGAACGCGACGGCGCGGATGACGAAGCCCGCGTAGTGCGCGGGTCGCGTCCCGGCGGCAGATTCCGCGGCGGCGAGGGTCGCGGACGCCGCGCGCGCGTGCGTCATGCGCTCGGCGATGCTCCGGAGCGCCTCCGCGTCGCTCTCGAGCGGTGCGGCGTCGGGAAAGCTCAGGTCGTCGGGATCACGGAACGTCTCACCGGGATGCACGCGGATGTCGGCGACGGAAAGGGGCTCGCCGCAGCTCGCGCACGCTTCCGCGGCGACCGCGTTCACGTGCCCGCACGCCGGGCAATGCGTCGCATCCACCATGGCGCGGGCGCGATGCTATGCCGCGTCCCCCGGCGACACAAGGCGACGGCGACGGCCGCGGCGCGCGCCGGTCGCGGTCAGGCGTCGCGGTGCGAGTGCGCGGCGCCGAGATCGCCCCAGCGCGCTTGCACCAGCGTCGCGGCGACGAGCGCCGCGGTTTCGGTGCGGAGGATGCGCGGTCCCATGTCGACGAGCGCGAACCCGGCGTCGCGCGCGGCGGCGGTCTCGTCGCGGCTGAAGCCGCCTTCGGGACCGATCGCGATCGCCGCCGATCGCGGCGGCGTCGCCGGCTCCGGCAGCGCCACGAACGGCACCGTCCCCGCGCCTTCGAAGAAGAGCAGCCGGAGATCGTGTGCCGCCGCCGCGTCCACGACTTCGGCGAACGCGATCGGCGCCGCGATCGCCGGCACGCTGGTGCGGCCCGATTGCTTCGCGGCCGCGACGGCGATGCGCTGCCAGCGCTCGCGCTTGGCTCCCGCGCCGGCGCCGGCGCCGAGCGAGAACGCGGAGTGGAAGGGCACGATCGTCTGCACGCCGAGCTCGGTCGCTTTCTCGACGACGAGGTCCATCTTCCGGCCCTTCGGGATGCCCTGGTAGAGCGTGAGCGCGAGCGGCGACTCGCGTCGCGGCATCGTCGACGCGGTGACGCGCACCAGCGCGACGCGCGGCGAGAGGCTCACGACGACGCCCGCGTGCTCCGTGCCGGCGTCGTCGAAGAGCGTCACGTGATCACCCTCGCGCAGGCGCAGCACGCGTTGCAGGTGGCGGAACTCGCTGCCGCGCACCGACGCGGTGCCGTCGACGATGTCGCTCGCGGGGACGAAGAAGCGCGGCACGTCAGCCCTCGTGCCTGAAGACGCTGGTGACCCAGGCGCCGCGCCGGGTGGCGCGTACGAGGCGCCAGCGCGGCAAGGCGAAGGCGGTGCGCAGTCGGCGCTGCTGCGCGCGTAGCACGCCGGAGGTGACGAGCGCGCCGCCGGGGGCGACCACGGCCGCGAGCGTCGGCGCGAGCGCGACGAGCGCGTCGACGTAGAGATTGGCGACGACGAGCGGAAAGCGTGACGTCGCCGGCGGCGCGGCGTCGAGCGGCGTGCTCGACAACCGGATGCGCGCCGCGAGGCCGTTCCGGCGCACGTTGGCGCGCGCGGCGGTGAGCGCCTGCGGATCGGTGTCGACGGCGAGCACGCGGCGGACGCCGAGCTTGGCGAGCGCGATCGCGAGGACGCCGGTGCCGGTGCCGACGTCGAGCGCGCGCGCCGGGGGCGGGCTCGCGAGGCGCTCGAGCGCCTCGAGGCAGGAGAGCGTCGTCGCATGCTGTCCGGTGCCGAACGCCATGCCGGGATGAATGACGACGCGGCGCCGGTCCCCGCAGCGCGCGCGGTTCCACGGCGGCACGACGACGAGCGAGCGACCGGCGACGACCGGCTGGAAGTGTTTCCGCCAGTCCATCTCCCAAAGCCGCGCATCGAGCTCGCGCCACGCGACGCGCGCGCGTGTGAGCGCGGGCGCAGCGGCGCGGCTCAAGGCGGCGCGCACCGCGAGCCGCGCCCGCACCGGCTCGGCGGCGGGGAAGAAACCGCGCACCGTCTCGTAGCGTCGCGCGCGCGGCCCGCGCGCGAGCTCGCGCACGCCGGTCACGACGCCGTGCGAGCCGGCCTCGACGAGGAGCGTGCCGACACGCTCGGCGACGTCGACGGGCACGCGCACGGCGGCCTCGAGCCAGGTGGCGCGCGCGCGCGTGCGTGGCGCCGACGTTCTGCGTGCTCTCGTCGCCATCGCGTGCGCGTGTATGCCACGCACGTGCGCGCGCCGGCAACTCGCTACGGGCCGAGGACGCGGTCGATCAAGCGGACGAGCGTGTCCGCCGGGGTCGCGATCTGACACTGCGCCCCGCCGTGCACCAGACCGACGACGCGCGCGGCGGCGTCGACGACGGGAGCGCCCGAGTCGCCGGGAACGCCGACGATGGTGGTGAAGAGCGCGTTCGGCAGGCCCGGCAGCGACGGGCAGCGGCCGGTGTGATCGAGGCGCGCCTCCTGGAAGCGCGGCGTGCGCGGATTGCCCTCGAAGTAGAGGATGGTGCCGGAGATCGGGATCGTGCGCACGAGCGCGAGCGGCTCGACCGGCACCGGGTCTTCGAGCAAGAGGACGGCTTGATCGGTGACGTCGTCGGTCGCCGCCACCCAGCCGGTGCGCACCAGGCCGTTCGTGAAACGGATCTCGAGCGAGTCGTGGTCGGTGACGCAGTGGCGGGCGGTGACGACGAGGTCGCGCCCGTCGGTGAGGACGCCGGAACAGCCGCCGCCGACGTTGACGCTCGCCGCCTGCAGGCGTTGCCGTACGTCGGCGATCGAATCCGCGGACGCGGCGCGCGTGACCAGGAGCAGCGCGAGGACGAGCGGGACTCGGGAGCGCACGAGCCATTCTCGTCCGCGACCGCATCGGATTGAAGCCCCCCTGAAAATCCCCGTGCGTGGGCCCCGATCACGCCGCCGTGAAGACGAGCACGTACTGATACGGCAGGATCGCCGGCTCCGCGGTCAGCCGGTAGCCCGCCGCCTGCATCTCGGCGATGACGTCGGCACGCGCGATCTTGTGCTCCATCGGCGGTCCGACCGGGAGCTCCGTCGCCTGCCAATCGACGACGGCGACACGGCCGCGCGGCTTCAGCACGTGCCGCAGTCGCGTGAAGTATTCGAGGCGCCGATCGAGGTGGTGAAAGGTGTCGACGATCAGCACGACGTCGACGGCGCCCGCCGGCAAGCGCGAGTCGTCGAACGACGCGAGGATGGGCGTGACGTTCGCCGTCTTCTCCTGCTCCGCGCGCTCGCGCAGCCGGGTCACTAGATTCGGCTCGGTCTCGACGGCGAAGACGGTGCCGGTCTCACCGACGGCCGCCGACAGGTAGCGGCTGAAGTAGCCGGTGCCGGCCCCGAGGTCGGCGACGGTCATCCCCGGCTGCAGGCCGAGCGCGCCGACGACGTCCCGCGGCTTCTGCCACGCGTCGCGCGCCGGATCGTCGAAGACCGACGCCCAATGCGCGACGTCGTCGAACGGATGCCGGCTCGTTGCCGCGAACGGCACCTGCGTCGGCGACGCCGCCGCGGCGGGCGACGAGATCGCGAAGACGCCGCTCGCCCACCCCACCACGCCGCCGCCGGCGAGCGCGGCGGTGGTGATGGCGACGAGAATCGTGCGTGCGCGGGGGCTCCACATCCGCGATGCTCTACGTCAGATCCCGTGGCTTGTGAACGGCGTCCGACGTCGTTACGAAAGGGCATGACGTCCGCCGGCACGGCGACGATTCGCGCCCGCTCGGCAGCGGGCGAGTGGCTACGCATCGCGCATCGCGGCGCCTCCGGCCGCGCGCCCGAGAACACCCGCGCCGCGTTCGACGCCGCGCTCGCGCTCGGCGTCGATGCGATCGAGCTCGATTGCCAGCTCTCCGCCGACGGCGTGCCGGTGGTGATCCACGACGAGACGCTCGAGCGGACGACGAGCGGGATCGGCCCGGTTGGGGCGAAGCGCTGGGACGAGCTCGCGGCGCTCGATGCCGGCGCCTGGCGCGGGCCGGCGTTCCGCGGCGAGCGCATTCCGCGGCTCGCGGACGTGCTGGCGCAGCTCGACGGCCGCGTCGTCCTGAACGTCGAGATCAAGAGCGCTCGCGACGTCGGCGCGATCGAGGCGCCGCTGGTCGCGCTCGTCGCCGCGCACGACGCGCTT
>JBGOSW010000065.1:0-22234 GCA_041476145.1 Binatia bacterium | reverse complement strand
GGAGAAGTTCGGCGGGCTCGCCCCCCAGGCGCACGCCATCGTCGTCGCGCCCGATCTCGAGAGCGCGCTGGCGCGCGAAGAGCAGGTCGTCGCCTGGCTCGAGGCGCGACGCGCACAACCCGACGCGCAGCGCGAGCGTCGCGACGACGCGCAGCGCGAGCGGCGTGACGACGCGACGCTCGCGATCGACGGCTATCAGGCGCTCACCACCTTCCTCCCGTCGCGCGCGACCGAGGCGAAGCGGCGCGCGGCGTTCGCGCAGCTGCCGCTGGCGCACGCCCGCGACGCGCTCCACACCGAGCTCGCGCGCCAGCGCTTTCGCGTCGACGCCTTCGCCGACGCGGAAGCGGCCCTGCAGCCGAGCGACGCGGCGCTGCCGCGTGATCTCGACGCGCCATGGCTGCGGCCGCTCGTCGCACGCCACCTGCGCCGCACGGCCGCGGGCGTCACACTCGTCGTCATGTTCACGCCGGCGCCGGGCGCGAGTCTCTCCGCCATTCACGATCGTATGCGCGCCGACGTCGGCGGCGACGTCGTCGTCACCGGCCGATCGCTCATGGAAGCGGCGCTCGACACCGTCATCGCCCGCGAGCTCGTCGGCTTCACGATCGCGAGCCTCGTCCTGAACGTCGCGATCGTCCTCCTCCAACTGCGCTCGCTGACCTTGGCGCTGGCGGTCATGCTGCCGACAGTCGTGGTGGTGCTCGGGATGCTCGAGGCGATGTACCTGGCCGGCATCGCGTTCACGCCGATCAACCTCATCGTCTTGCCGCTGACGCTCGGCATCGGCGTCGACTATTGCGTCTACGTCGTCCAGCGCTGGCGCGAGGGGCACGACCTCGGCGCCTCGACCAGGCTCGTCGGCCGCGCCATGGCGCTGACGACGCTCACCACCATGACGGGCTTCGGCTTCCTCGCCGTGTCGCGCTACCGCGGCCTGGCCGGGCTCGGATGGCTGGCGATGACGGCGATCGCGTTCGCGTTCGCCGCCGCGATCTGTCTCCTGCCGGCGTTCGTCGCCGTCGTCCCGCGCCGCCGCGCGGCGCGCTGACGCAATGGCGGGCCGCGCGGTCGTTTGGTAGAGCCACGGCGTGGCCGCTGGAACCGTCCCGCGCCGCGCGCAGCGCTGGGTGCGCGTGCTCGCCCTCGTCGCGGTCGGCCTCGCCGTCGGCGCGCTGGTCTTCGACCGCGCGACGCGCATCGTCCCGCCGGACGTGCCGCCGCCGCGCGTCGAGTCGCTGCGCTTTGTCGACGGCCTCACCTCGGTCGATGCGTCGTCGCTCGAGCGCCGCGGCGCACTTTGGGTGACGCACGTCAGCGGCGAACCGGTACAGCTCGGCTATCGATACGGACGCCTCGTCGCGCCGCTCATGGTCGCGGGCGACCTCCGCATGCTCGACCTCTTCGCGACCTTCGTGCCGTCGGCGGCGCTGCGTACCGTCCTCACCGCCGTCGTGCGCGCGCGCTACCACGACGTCGATCGCGGCTTCCCGGCGGCGCGGCGCGCCGAGATCTACGGCGAGGCCGTCGCCTACGGTGACCGCGGGCCGGCGTTCCTCTCGCCCTACCATCGTCTCGTCTACCTGCACGCCCTCTACGACATCGCCCTCGCCTTCGAGCGCTCGCCGCTCCTCGGCTGCACCGCCTTCGTCGCTTCCGGCGAGGCGACGCGCGCCGGCGCGACGCCCGGCCACACCATCGTCGGTCGCAACTTCGACCTCGACGTCGATCCGTGGTTCGACGTCGAGAAGGCGGTGCAGATCGTCGAGCCCGCAGGAAGGCTCGCCTTCGCATCGATCGCGTGGCCCGGCATGACCGGCGTCGTCACCGGCATGAACGCCGCCGGAATCTGGGTGAGCGTCAACGGCGCGCGTGCCGGCACGCCCGACAACAGCGGCGTCCCGGTGGTGTTCACCGCACGCAGGATCCTCGAGGAAGCGCACACGCTGGACGAGGCGATCGCGATCGCCACGCGCGACCCGCCGATGGCCTCGCACATGCTCCTCCTCGCCGACGGCGCGAGCGGCGAGTCGGCCGTCGTCGAGCGCGCAGCGGGCCTAGCGCCGGCGGTGCGCCGCGCACGCTCGATCACGATCATCGCTAACCACTACGCGACGCCGACCTTCGCCGCCGATCCCAAGGACGCGTTCGTGCGCCAGCACACCTCGACGCTCGCCCGCGAGGCCCGCATGCGCGAGCTCGTGGCGCGCGACGACGGCCGCATCGATCCCGTGACCGCCATCGCGATCCTTCGCGATCGCAGCGCGGCCGGCGACGCACCGTTGCCGCTCGGCAACCGCAACGCGATCGACGCGCTCATCGCGACGCACTCGGTGGTCGCCGACTTGACCGCTGGCGTGCTGTGGGTGTCCGAGGGCCCACACACGCTCGGCGCCTACCGACGGATCGACCTGCGCGCCCGGCTCACGCGCGGCGCCGGACCCACCGACGAGGCGCGCGGCGACACCGCCGCCGACGCTTTGCTCGCCGACGGCGGTTTCGAGCGCCAGCTCCGCGGCGCCGAGCTCCGACGCACGGCCGAACGCGAGCGCGCCGCCGGACATGCGACGGCCGCCGCCGAGGGGTACGAACGCGCCGTCACGTTGCGCGCCGACGACCACCTCGCATGGCGCGGCCTCGCCGAGACGCGCACCGACGCCGGCGACGTCGAGGGTGCGCGCGCCGCGTGGCAGCGTGTCGTCACGCTCGCCCCGGAAAGCCCGGACGCGGAGGCGCAAGCGCGTCGCGCCGCTACGGCGCCAGGAACGCCGGCGCGCTAAACGGTGGCGCGCGTGAACGCGGCTGAACGGGCTTTGCGAAAGACGTTCGCGGCGGGCCGGCCTCTCACCTTTCCGGTGTGAAGCTCATCGAGGCGCCGTTCGGCCTCGAGGACCCACTGCGCCTCCGCATCAGCATCTGGTTCTTCATCGAGACTCGAGATGAGGCGCTCCGCAAGTCGTGCCCGCTCGACCGCCGAGAGCTTCAGCGCCTTGGACTCGATCTGACGTACCGCGTTTGCCATTGACGTACCTCGTACCACGACGTTACTCGGCTGCGAACCGCCGGCTCATCCGTCTGCCCAACGCTCGCGCTAACCGACGCGCGCTGCTTTTGCGCGCGTCTGTGCTGAGCGCGGGGTTCGACGTCGCCCGTGATGCGCCGCATACGCATCGAGAAGCCGGCGGATCATGCGCTGGTATTGCGTCTTGTGCTTGCGCGCTTCGTTCTTGAAGAACTCGACGCTGCGTTTGCTCAACGCAAGGGTAACCTTCACCCCTTCCTCTCGAAAAACGAGATCTTCGGGGCGAGGAAGAAAATCAGGAACGATCTTTAGCCGTCCGAGAGGTTCGTCGGTGTATTTGATTCTCGTGCTCATAAATTCGCCTGCCCTTTCGCCAGTAGCCCGCTCCGAAGATCCGGATCACGTCGTCGCGGTGCGTGAAGCGGACCGTCAGGATTCCGCCGTCGACCCACCCGAAGCAGTAGTGACGTTTCTCCTTCGAGCTGTGAGACAGGTCCTCCGCAATCACACGCTTGGGGTCCGCGAACGCGAGCTGCGCCTTCCCGAACGCGACCCCATGCTTTCCCTGGTTCGCTTGATCCTTCGTCGGCTCCCACTCGAACCGCGTCCTCACTTGCACACTCTAGCACGATGCGGGCCCAGAAAGCCATACGATCGTATGGTCTCATAGCCAGACCTCACTCGCCGGCTAACGCGCCGGATGACCCGCGGGCGGGCTCGGCGCGACCCTTGTGATTTTCGCAAGCGCCCTGACGGGACCGACCGGCGGGTCCATTCGGTTGTTAGACATCGGACCTCCGTGGTCCCCAGCCACCGTGAAAAGCGCGGCTCACCGCTTGAACATCAAAGACAGCGGGATCGAAATCCTCGCCGCCCCACTCAACCATGTCCTCATGGTCGGGATGCTTCGAGTCTTTGATCGCTTCGAGGAAGTGATAGTAGCCGGGAAGGCCACCAATGTCCTCCGGAGGGCACGCCCCACGGCCCGCCAGCACCATCGGGTAGCGCGCAGTCGAGGAGCGAGGGACGATCTCTTCGAGCACGATCTCATGTTCCCAACCGTCGCCGAAGTCGTACTCGTAGGTCGCCCAGTCCTTGGGGCGACGAAGAAGCTGGGCCAGCCGCATACTCTTCTCGTCGGCGCTCTCGATCAAAACAAACCGCTGCCGCGCACCCCGTTGGTCCGGTTCGGGAAGCCGGAAACCGTGCATGTGGCTATCGGTCCAGCCCATCACCACCTGAAGGATCCCGTGGAGTGACAGCAGCGTGACCCCGCTCTCTACCTCAAAGCGCCGCCAGATCGGCGGCTGCGAATGTAGAAGCATGACCTTGAGCCGATACACCGACTGCGAAGAATTCATCAGCTTCCGACCCTTCGCCATCAGTTCCCTCCGGATGGCTAACCGCCCGGTCTCAGCTGCGGCCGAAGGCCGTCGGCCGCATGCCGAAAGTTAGGCGGCCCCGACCTCGACAAGCTCACCCTCGGAGCTCGGCACGGGCACCGGCAAGCCGTCCTGCTTCAGCGCGTCGATGTGAAACTCGATGGCGTCCCGAATCAGACGCAACACCTCCGCCCGGGTTTTTCCCACGGCGATACAACCCAGAAGGTCTGGCACATGAGCTCCCCAGCTGGTCTCGCCGCGCTCAAGCACGACCATATAACGCATCACTCGGTCACTCCCGGCCTTCTTTAGGCCCGCCTGCTTGAGTTCGTCATCGTCGCCTCTCTCCGTGCGACCTAACGACCCAGTTGAGCGGTTGCTAGCAAGCGGAGCGCCACCGGCAACCGATCCGCTCGAACTGATTGCTATGGGTCGACCCACTGAACATCAGACACACCAGCTGCCCCTCCAACGGAGAGTTCGACAAAAAGAGCGGCATGGTACCCCATATCACGTCGATACCCCCGGAGCTTGGAGAAATCAGTATCACGACTCTGGCGATTCGATGTCTTCTTGAGTTCGATGACAAGAATGTTATCGTTTGACCCCCGGCGATGGACGATGATGTCAGGAAAGACGGTTTGGGCATTCTCGTCCGCAGAGTCCGGATGGAGGTCCAGGGGCGGTAGGCGTTTCGGGTCGATGCCGTCTCGGTTGTACTCGCAGTCAACATCAAGACTGGGAAATTCATCCTTGAGGTACATCGCTAGACAGTGGGTCAACGATCTCTCGTTCGCATCGACTTCGAGTAGATGTCGATCGTTCTCGATGAGCCGCCGGAGCGCAGTCAGAACTCGGCCGCCCGAGTCTCGGCTCGCAAGGGTTTCCTCGATGCAGCGATTCACTGGCGTTCTCTACGAGGCATAACGACCGGCGATCGAGTGGCCGGCGCCCACTGACGCTCGGGCAAGTCGCGTCGGTTGTCCGCCGATCTGAAGTTCCCCGGGAAAGTGGACACCGCTATGAGAGCCTACCAACCTGCAGCACTTGATTATGCGACGGTGGAATGGAGCGCACCCTGGTCGGTCCTTGGTCGCGCGCAGTTGCAGTATCGGTGCGTGAGTCTTGCGTTCTCCGGGATCGTCTTTCCGCCCATCCAGTATTGCTCGATGTGATCGACCGCTGCGTCATCGAGGTCGGAGATGTGCTGGCTGCATATCGTGCAGGTCGGGTGTGCCAGGAAGAGCTTCTCCTTGAGCTCGCGAGAGAAGAGCCGCGGCTGTATAGGGTAGGGTTGAAGAACGGCGTCGAGGGCCGCGCGCCACCTATCGAAGCGGATGAGAACCATTTTGGCGGCACTGGTCGAGCGTTCGATAGAGGCGATGAAGTCCTGGTCCTCCGTCATCAGCACGATCAGGGCCTCCTTGATCGAATCGAGGTGGGCCATGATCTGGTTCTTGTCACGATCGGCAAGCGACCACATTAGAATGTCGAAGAGGGAGGAGTTGAACTTCTTTCGTTCCCAGTGGCCACCCGGCGACTTCTCCGTTCCGCGATAGAACCGCCTGAACGCGTTCTCGGCAAGCAGCGAGCGAACGAGCCTGACGGATGTCTTGAACGCCGCCCGCAGTTCCTCAAGTTCGGCCTTGCCCGCATGCTGATGCTTCCGCATGTCCTCGTCGAGGAATCTGGCCATGGGTGACTTGTACTTGAGGTAGGTGGCGTGAAAGAACGCGGCGAATCGCAGGACGTACTCCACGTCCCTCATCCGCTTCTCGGGACCGTTGAGACCCATAAGGAAACGGTAGTCAGCATCCTTCGAGAGGTCGATCAGCAGGCTGTTGTATGGTCCTTGGTAGACGCAGTTCCGTAGCTCCTGTCGGTTCAGCGGTACGGCACCTGTGTTCAGTCGCTCGAAGATCTCGAACCTCAGGCCGTCGTCAGATTCCTTCTTGAATGTGATTGTGCGGATGGAGCTGGCCGTAACCAGCTTCTGAAGAGGTTTCTCGAGGTCCTTGAAGTACAAACCGTTGAGGTGGGGCAGTGCGCGCAGGCCGCGAAGCTCGTACTTGTTGTCGAGGAACCGGAAGAAGGCGCTCAGGCGCTGCTGGCCATCGATGACTTCCTCTGTGCCGTCACTACCCTCAGCGAGGTAAAATATCGGAAGAGGAACCTCCAGAAGTAGCGATTCAATCAGCCGGCTGGATCTCGCGTCCTCCCAAACTTCCCGTCGCTGGAACAGTGGATCGAGAACGAGGTCGCCCGACTTGTACCGCGTGTGGAGGGCTGTAATCGGAGGATCCGATTTGTCCGTGAATATCTTCCGGCGCTCCGGCGCGGATCCTTCTGGAATTTCAAGGTCGTCGACCGCGAGAGTGGACTCGTCTTCCTCGATTTCCTCCATCTCATGGCTGTCGGTCATGGATGCATCCATCGTGTCCTCCTCCTGCGAGTCTGTCGAGCCAGGCGCCTAACGCGCCCGTGCTCAGCTGCGGTGCGCAAGGATCGCGAGCGCGCTGAAGCACGCGGTTAGGGAGCGTACCGTTCAGGGAGCACCTACGAACGGTTTTCGTCGACTGGCCGGTGAGCATTCAACAGCTCCTGAAGTTCCTTGAGCTTGATCGGGTCGATGTGATTTTCTCGCCCGGCGATCACACTCGAAAGGAAGGCGTGCACATCATCATCGCCAGCGATCCAGTAGACCTGATTATTGGCCAATGCGGCCGCGATGATCTCCTTGAATTGACTGGGCGTAAAGTCCGTGTACTGACGCAACCGCGATATAGCACCATGCGTCTGCGCGAAGGTTCCGCTATCGGCGACATCGCGAATTGCGAGATCCTTCTCCGCTTCGGCGGCAAGCTTGATTTCGGGGAATTGAGCCCGGAAGAATAACGACAGCCACTTAAAATAGACGATCCGGCTCTTCTTGGTCCCCTCCCACTCCTCCGCTAGGAACGGACTAAAGCGCTCGTCGTCGAGATTGGAGCAGTAGTCGTTGTCGCTGCTGACGAAGTACAAATCCTCGCCCTCCGGAGCGGCAGCGAGCAGCGCCTCCCAACTGACTGCATCTCCCAGGGATCCCTTCTTGCCCGGAGGATTACCGATGTCGGTGCGCAAGCGTGCGCGGGTAAGAGCAGCAGGCGTGTCCAAGCGTTGGGCGGCCCCGAAGAGCGATTTGATGAGCGAATCGGCTTTCAGCGACTTCGTCTCAATGTCCGCGACGATCTTGTCGACGAGCCGCTTGTGGGTCTCTTCAAACGCGCGCTGGTGTCCGCGCAGCTCCTCGTATTCTGGGTAGTCTTTGCAGATCTGTGGAAACTGAGGTGCCACCCGAACATCGCGGAGCTTTTTCAAGGAATCAGCGAGCTTGCCTTCTCGGTTTCGACGGAACTCGAGCACGACCTGCTCCGGCAAGAGGAGGCGAAGGCGTCCGTCGCGGAGGACAACCTCAAGCTTCTTTAGCTCCTCCAGATCGTCGCTCGAGTAGTGGAGGAAACTCAAGAAGACATTGGTGTCGATGAACAGATACACCCAGCTACCCCTCCGCCTAACGAGAATTAGACAGTTCTGTGTATCCCGGCAAAGACCGACCGCCGTTGCGGTCTACCCCGGGCGGCGAGAATGGCCGTCGGGCACGAATGTTTCGCACGATCAGCAAGCTGAGCCGCAGTTCGATGGCGGCAACCGCACGCATGACCACGCGAGTATACGAGAAGCCGTTTCGCCGGAGCAACGACGACGAGGCGCGCGTACCGCCGAATAGCTGCTCCGATTGAGGGCACCTCGGCTCGTTTGCGACCCACGACGACCTGCACGCCGGCGCCAGAACCAAGGTGCACCCTCGATCGTCGCCTGCTATGGTCGCGCGCCGGATGGAACGGCTGACTCTCGACGTCGCGATTCTCGGCGGCGGGCTCGCCGGCTCGTTGTTGGCGCGCCAGCTGCGACGGACGCTGCCGCAGCTGCGCGTCGGCGTCTTCGAGAAGGCGAGCGAGAGCTCGTACAAAGTCGGCGAGTCGACGGTCGAGATCGCGAGCAACTACCTCATCCGCCGACTCGGTCTTTCCGCCTATCTGTACGACCGCCACCTTCCGAAGAACGGGCTGCGCTTCTTCTTCGACACTCCCGCGAAGGACGCCGCGCTGCATGAGATGACGGAGCTCGGCACGGTCGCGTTGCCGTTTCATCCGAGCTTTCAGGTGAACCGCGCGCGCCTGGAGCGCGACCTCTGGGAGCGCAATCGCGCCGACGGCGTGCGGCTGTGGACGAGCGTGCGCGCGCACGACCTCGAGCTCGGGAGCGACGGCGCGCAGCATCGCTTCGCGTTCAGCGGCGACGGCGTCGCCGGGAGCTGCGAGAGCCGCTGGCTCGTCGACGCCGCCGGGCGCGCGAGCCTGGTGGCACGTATCAAAGGTCTGCGCGTCGCGGAGCCCGAGCATGCGATCGCCGCGGTGTGGGGCCGCTTCACGAGCGTGCGCGACCTCGACGACTTCGGACCCGAGAGCTTTCGCGCCCGCGTGCGCCACAGCAGCCGCATGCTCTCGACCGTCCACTTCTGCTACCCCGGCTACTGGATCTGGTTCATCCCATTGAAGGAGGGAGTCACCAGCGTCGGGGTGGTCGGCGACCGCGAGTGCGTCGACGCCGTCTGTCGTACGCAGGCGGGATTCGTCGACTTCCTGCAGCGCCATCGTGCGGTCGCCTCGCTGCTCGACGGCGCGGAGATGCTCGACGTCGGCAGCTACGCGCAGCTCGCGTACTCGACGACGCGCTTCTTCAGCGCCGATCGCTGGGGACTCTCCGGCGAGGCGGCGGCGTTCAGCGACCCCTTCTACAGCCCGGGGAGCGACTTCATCGCGCTCGAGAACGACTTCCTCACCGATCTGATCCGGCGCGACATCGCCGGCGAGGACGCGAGCGCCTTCGGCGCGCGCGTCGAGCTCTATGACGAGTTCATGCGCTTCCGTCACGAGGCGACGATGCTGCTCTACCGCGGCCTCTACTCGACGCTCGCGAGCTACGAGCTCTACCGTCTCAAGTGGGATCTCGACATCGCCTGCTACTACAACCTCTGGGTCGCGCCCTACATGCTCGATCAGCACCTCGACGCCGACTACCTGCGCACGCAGCTGCGCGAGAAGACCTTCATCCTCCAGGCGCTGCGGAACTTCGCCGACCTGTTCCGCAAGGTGGAGAGCCGCTTGCGCGAGCGCGACCAACTCCATCGCGGCAACCTCGGCCGCTTCGCGGCGCCGCTCGATCACGTCCCCTATTTCGACGAGGTCGGCACGCCGCGGACACGCCAGGCGGTCCTGGCGCGCACCGCGGAGGCGTTCAACCTGATCCGCAGCCGCGCCCTCGACCTGCTCGACGACGCGCCGGAGCCGACGGTACGAGCGCCGTTGCCGCTCACCGCCTTCATGACGAGCCGGCCGCTCGCCTGAGAAGGTAACTCGCGCGAACGGCGCGGCGAGATTCGCGACCCTATTGTGCTACGTATTCCGAAGCCATATGAATCGGCTTCGGGAGGACATTACGAATGAGCACGACGAATGCGCGCATCGCGCCACTCGCTCCGCCGTACGAGCCGCCGGTCGCCGCCGCCCTGGCAGCGATGATGCCGGCCGGCTCACCGATCGAACCGCTCGCGCTCTTCCGCCTGTTCGCGCTCCACTTGCCGATGGCGGAGGCGATGCAGGGGCTCGGGAGCTTCGTGCTCGGCCGCCACGGCCGCGCGCTCGGCGCGCGTGACCGCGAGATCGTGATCCACCGCGTCTGCGCCCGCTGCGGCTGCGAATACGAATGGGGCGTGCACGCCGTCGCGTTCGCGCCGCGGGTCGGCCTCGACGCGGCCCAGCTGGCGGCGACCGTAAACGGCGCGGCCGACGACCCCGCCTGGTCGGCACGCGACCGGCTGCTCGTCCGCCTCGTCGACGAGCTGCACGACACCGCGACCGTGTCCGATCCGCTCTGGGAGGAGCTGCGCGCGCAGTGGAGCGTGCCGGAGCTCCTCGAGTTGCTCCTGGTCGCGGGCTGGTACCACGCGATCAGCTATCTCGCGAACGGCGCGCGCGTCGCGCTCGAGGACTGGGCGGCGCGCTTTCCGATGGCGCCGGCGGCGGACTGACCACGCCGCAGCCGACTGAGCACGTCGGCGCGGGACTGAGCGCACCGGAGCCGGATTGAGCGCGCCGGTGCGCGACCGTCACGCCTGCCAGCGTTGCAGCTTCCCGGTCGGCGTCCGCGGTAGCTCGGCGACGACGCGGAACTCGCGCGGCACCTTGTAGCTCGGCAAGCGCGCGCGACAGTGCGCGGCGAGCGCGGTGGCGTCGGGAGGGCGGGCGGCGTCGCGGGGGACGATCTCGGCGACCGGCACCTCGCCGACGTGCGCGTGCGTGCGCGCCGACACGCGCGCGGCGCCGACGTCGGGATGCGTCTCGAGGACCGCTTCCACTTCCTCGCAGAAGAACTTCATGCCCGCCATGCTGATACGATTGGCGTGACGGCCGGCGAGGAAGAGGTCGCCGTCGGCATCGAACCAGCCGTGATCGCCGGTGCGGAACCCGTCGCGCGCGAGGACGCGCGCCGCGGGTGTCCACGGGTTCAGGTAGGCGTCGAACGCGCCCGGACCGCGGACGCAGACCTCGCCGATCGCGTCGGGGCCGCCCGTCGAACGCACGGGCAGCCCGTCCTCGCCACGGAGCCAGACCTCGTAGCCGGGGAGCGGCCGGCCGAGCGCCGTCGGTTTCGACGTCGCGCTCGCGAGGTTCATGACCGGCAGCCCGACCTCGATGATCCCGAGCGCCTGCACGAGCGCATGACCGAAGCGCCGCGCGAAGCCGTCGGCGATCTCGGCGCGGAGACCGTCGGCGGTCGCGACGGCGAGCCGCACGTCGTCGAGTCCGACGTCCGAGGCGTCCTTCGCGAGCATCCCGTAGTGGTACGGCGACGCGTAGAGAACGGTGGCGCGCTCGCGGTGCGCGAGCGTGAGCACGGGGCGCGCGAGCGAGCTCGCGGGCAGGAGGATCGTCGCACCGAAGCGCAGGTAGAGGAGGATCGACACCACGAAGTGATGCGCCATCGGCAAGAGCCAGAGCACGCGGTCGGCGGCTGTGATCGCGAGGCCGGCGTTGGCGTGCGCGAGACGCGCAAGGATCGCGTCGTGGCCGATCACGACCCCCTTGTGTCGCGCCGTCGTGCCCGAGGTGAATCGCAGGTACGCGGGGTGGAGCGCGCGGAACGCCGCCTCGACGGCGGGTGCGAGCCGCGCCGGCGCGACGACGCTCCGGCAGGCGAAGTCCTCCGACTCGCGAACGACGTGGTGCAGGGCCGCCTCGGACACGAGCCGTTCCTGCGCCGCGGGCGCGGTATCGTCCGCGATCGGCACCAGGCACGCGTCGGCGGCGAGGATCGCGAGCGCCGCCTCGATGAAGCCGCGGCCCTGGCGCGCGACCAGGCCGCAGCGCTCGCCCACCGCGACGCCGTGCGCGCGCAGCCGCCCTGCAAGCGCGTCGACACGCTCGACGAGCGCGGCATAGCCGACGCGCGCCGGCTCCGCGCCGTCGATCACCAGCGCCGGGTGTTCGGGAGACTCGCGCGCCCGGGCGCGAATGGCGTCGAGGACGGTCATGCTTCGGCGCCGGCGAGGATCTGCGCGCGCACGGCGGCTGGGGTGACGGCGGCGAGCGCGACGTCGGCGTCGGCGGCGAGCGCGGCGGCGACGCCGATCGCCTCTCCAGTCGCCATCGCGGTGCCGATGACCCTGAGCGCGCCGAGCGCCTCGTGCGTCGCCGAGGCGCAGCGTCCCGCCATGCCGAGGCGCGGATGCGAGCGGCTGACCAACGCGTCGAGCGGGATCGAGCTCGGTCCGGTCGGATGCTCGAAGTGCGCGCGCTGGTGGTCCCGCCAGAGCTCGATCGGCCACGTCGAGACGGCGACCTCGTCGTCGCGCCGACGCCCGTCGAGCACGTCGGCGGCGGTGACGACGGTGCGCCCCTCGACCCGACGCGTCTCGCGAATCCCGAGCCGTCGCGGCCACGCGAGGAGACGCGCCCGACGGAACGCCGGCCGCGTGTCGCGCAGGTGGGCGAGCAGCCGCTCGGCGGAGGCGCGCGCCGCCGCCGCGAGCGTCGCGACGACCTCGGGATCGAGCGGATCGAAGCGCTCCGGCCGCGCCACGTTCAACGTGACGTAGACCTCGTCGGGCGCGGCGCCCGGACGCAGCAGCACCGACTCGCAGCCGGCGGGAAGCAGGCCGTCCCGCACCGCGCCCGCGGTCGCGACGCTGAGCTGCAAGCGCGCAAATCCGACCGCGCATCCCGGCTCGGCGCCCGCGATGCGGAAGATGAAAGACGGGCATTGGAGCTCGTCCGCCGGCGCCATCGCGACTGCGGCGCCGCCGAGCGCCGCCACGGTGCCGTCGCCCGTGGTGTCGACGACGATCCGGCTCTCGACGGCGACGCACCCGTCGGATCGCGCGACCTCGAGGACGCTCCCATCGCGCGTACCGGCGCCGAGCCGCGCCGCCGTCACCTCGGCACGCAACCAACACGTCAGCGTCGGCGCCGCGTCGCAGACGTGGGCCGCATAGCGCTCGAGCACGTCGGGATGGATCGGCAGGACGAAGACCTTGCCGGCGCGCTCGGGCGCGCGCGCACCGCCCGCCGCTTGCAGGCCGCGCGCGAAGCGGCGCGGAAAGCCGCGGTGGGCGTCGACGGGCGCGCCGGCGTCGGGGGTCGCCGCGAGGAACAAACCGCAGAAGGTGTGCACGAGTGCGTGCGTGGCGTTGCCGCCGAGCGCTTCGCCGCGCTCCACGAGGAGGACGCGGGCGCCGAGCCGCGCGGCCGACGTCGCCGCCGCGATGCCGGCGGTGCCGCCGCCGGCTACGACGACGTCGAAGCGCTCGTGCGCGCTCATCCCGACGATCGCAGCCGCGCGGTGCCGCTCGTGCGGCCGCACAGGTCGTCGAGGAGCTGCGCGCGCAAGCGCAGGCGCTCGTCGTCGTCGACGGCGTCGCGCTGGTAGATGTGCGTGACGTTCAAGCGTCCGGCGCGGATGCTCATGATCAGACTGCTCCCCGGCGACGGCATCACCGAGGGCGCGTGGAACCCGTTCACGATCTCGGCACCGAGGAAGGCGTCCATGCCGGGAAGAAAGTCGTTGGTGAACGCGAAGTAGAACGACGCCAGCTCGCCGCGGAGGTAGTTCCGGGCGAGCCACGCGTGCAGGCGCGCCGGCGCGACGCGTACGAGCTCCATCGCGGCTTCACCTTTTTCGATCATACCGTCGCGGATGCCCTCGCGGCGCTGCCGCCTGAGCTCGTTCAAGAGCCCCGCGAAATCGCCGACGTGCTGCCGCGCGACGTGGAACCAGAGAAGCGAGACGTTGGTGCGGAACACGGCGTCGTCGGCTCCCTTCGGGCGCACGTTCACCGGGAGCGGCACGAGATAGTGTCCGGGATCCTCGCCGCGCGCGCTGAACACGGCGTCGTGGGCGCGGATGGCGGCGGCAAAATAGAAGAGGACGGGGGTGAGATGTCCGGCGAGCGCCGCCGCGCGCCGCGTGACGCTCGCCGTCTCCGCGCGCGACAGCGTCACCACGTCGTAGGCGAGCGCCTGCGCGACGTGGCGACGTGGTCCGCCGAGCGAGCGCGGCGGCGCCGCGCCGAAGCGGAGGATCCGCTCCTGCCACTCGCGGGCACGGCGCGCGCGCTCGAGGAAGGTGCCCCCCGACCTCGTCGCCTCGGCGCCGTCGTCCCGGCCGAGATCGGCGATCGGGCGCCGGCCGTGAAAGCATTCGTCGAGACGACGGATGAAGAGCTCGCTGCCGGTACCGTCGAAGAGCAGGTGGGCCCACGTCATCGCCAGATCGGTGCCGTGCGCGCCACCGCCGTAGCGCACGACGTCGAACCGCATCAGCTCGCCGCGCTCGATCGCCAGCCGCGCGTTCAGCCGCTCGCGGAAGATCGTCGGCAGCCCGGCGTCGCCGTGCTCGCGGGCCACCGCGGACGGTGACGCCTCGTGCACCGTGACCTCCGGGAGCGGGGTGCGCGCGGCGTGCGCCAGGCGATAGGCGGGGGCACCGACGGCGAAGCGGCGGCGGATCGGCGCGTGCAGGATCGGCGTCGCGCGCGCGACGGCGGTGATCAGCGCGCGAAAAGCGTCGACGTCGAAGCCGGGGCCGAGGCGGAGGACGAGCTGCGAGAGATGGCCGGCGCCGTGGAAGCGGCGCACCTCGTCGTCGAACGACCGCAAGAAGCAGTCCGCGCCGGTGAGCGGGACGTCGTCACGCCGCCGCCATTTGCTCATAGACGCACGCGGCCAGCGTCTCGGCGCTGCGCAGGTTCTCCGGCGTGAGGAGGCTCTCGTCGACCCAGATCCCCGTCCGATCCTCGATCGCGAGCATGAGCTGCGTCACCGCCAGCGAGTCCAAGCCGGCGGCGACGAGGTCCGACTGCGGGCTGAAGTCGGCGCCCAGCGAGAGCAACTCCCGGACGCTGTCGACCACGCACTCGACCAGCTCGGTCTGGGTCCAGTCCTTGGTCGTCACTGCACCGCCGGGTCATGGATTGCACCGGCATCCGAATCGACCGTCAGCACCATGCGCACGTGACAATGTTGATTTGGCCGAGCGGCCAAGGGTCGCCGCGGCACGCGCCGGCGCGCCGCCGATCGCAGCTTTCTTGTCAGGTTGAAATTTCGTTGTCAAATCACCCGCCGCGCGCACTTTGCCGTCCGCGCGCATTCGTCTATCGTGCCCCGCCATGGCACGCACGATCGAGACCATCGCCGTCGTCGGCGGCGGCCCCGCCGGGGCGATGCTCGCCGCGCTGCTCGCGCGCGCCGGGCGACGGGTCGCGATCTTCACCAAACGCAAGCGCCCGCCGCTGGTGATCGGCGAGTCGCTCGTACCGGCGATCGTGCCGTTTCTCCGCGAGCTCGGCATCGAGGACGAGGTGCGGAGCTACAGCACGTTCAAGCCCGGGGCGACCTGGGTGCTCGACCCCGATGACGTCGTGAGCTTCCGCTTCGAGGACGTGCGGAAGGCGCGGACGCGCTACTCGTACAACTCGCCGCGCGATCTCCTCGACGAGTCGATCCTCAAGGCGGCCGTCCGTGCCGGCGCCGTGTCCTTCGACCACCACGCCATCCTCGAGCGCGCCGGCGACGATCGCGTGCGCCTCGCCGACGAGACACTCGCCGCCACCGACGGCTTTCTGCGCGCCGAGCCCGATCTGATCGTCGACGCCAGCGGGCGCTCGCGCCTGCTCTCGAACCTGCTCGGCATCCCCGCGCTTCAGGGCGGCCGTCGCGACACCGCGCTGTTCGCGCATCTCGAGGGCGTGCCGCTGATCGACGCCGGGAACGTGCACGTCGATCGCCTGACGCGCGGCTGGGCGTGGCGCATCCCGCTTCCCGGACGCGTCTCGGTCGGCCTGGTCGTCGACTCCGATTACCTCCGCACGTTCGGCGGCACGGCCGAGGAACAGTTCGACGCGTACGTCGCCGCCGACCCGGTGATCCGGCGCTGGGACGCGAGCGTCCGCCGTCTGACGCCGGTCATGAAGTACTCGAACTACCAACTCGCCTCGACCCGCGGTGTCGGCGACGGCTGGGCGCTGCTGGGCGACGCGTTCGGCTTCATCGACCCGATCTTCTCGAGCGGCCTCCTGATCTCGCTCGACGGCGCGACGACGCTGGCGCACGCCGTGCTCGACGGCTCGCCGCGCGCGTTCGCGCGCTACGAGCGTCACGTCATGAATCATCTCGCATCGTGGCAGCGCGCCGTCGGCTACTACTACGACGGGCGTCTCTTCACGCTGCTCAAGGTCGGACAGGAGGTCCGCAACACGTGGTACGGCAGGCTGCTCGACCCGCACTTCGGCACGCACTTCCCACGCGTGTTCACCGGCGAGCGCACGACCAACCGCTACAGCCTCGGACTCTTGAGCTTCATGTGCCGGTACAGCCTCGGCGACAAAGACCCGTCGCAGCTGCGCGTCCACTGAATCCGAAGGATGACCAGCACCGGGACGCGCCACGCGCTGACGATCGACGTCGAGGAGTGGTTCCACGACGACTGGCGGCCGAACCGCGGCGTCGACTGGAACGAGCTGCCGAGCACCGTCGTCGCCGAGGTCGAGCGCGTGCTGGAGCTGCTCGCCGCCGCCGGCGCGCGCGCGACGTTCTTCGTCCTCGGCGACGTCGCGCGGCGTCACGTCGGCCTGGTGCGCCGCATCGCCGACGCCGGCCACGAGGTCGCGAGCCACGGCTACGCGCACGTGAAGGTGGCGGCGCAGACGCGCGCCGAGTTCACCGACGACGTCCGCCGCTCGCGCGATCTCCTCGCCGACGCGCTCGGCGCCGCGATCGTCGGCTACCGCGCCCCGTACTTCATCAGCAGCCCACGCCAGCTCTGGGCGACCGACGTCCTCGCGACGCTCGGCTTCCGCTACGACGCCGGTTACGTGCGGGTGCGCTGGATACCGTACGCCGGCCGCAGCGCGCCGCGCGCACCGTACCGTCATCCGTCCGGCCTGTGGGAGTTTCCGCTGCCCTTCGCGGAAGCGTACGGCGGCTGGAACCTGCCCTACGCCGGCGGGGGCCCGATGTTCCGCTTCCTGCCCTATCGCACGATTCGCCGCTTCCTGCTGGCGCACGAGGCGGAGGTCGGCGCGGCGGTCGTCTACCTGCACCCGTGGGAGCTGGCGCCGGTGGCGCGCGCGCTCCCCGCGACGCCGCGTCACGTGCGATTGTGGAAGCGTCTCGGTCGCGGGCGCACGCTGCCGAGTCTCACGCGACTGCTCGCCGACTTCTCCTTCGCGCCCATTCGTGAGGTCTATGCCGAAGAGCTCGCCGGCTGACGCGCCCGACGTCCTCGCGAGCGGCGGCCACCTCTCGCGACGCACGGTCCGGTTGGCGCTCGTCGCGCTCGCGGGCTGCGGCGCCGTCTACGTGGTGTGGGCGAATCTCGGCGAGGGCCGCGCCGCACTCGGGCACGTCTCGCTCGCGCTCGTGCCCGTCTATTTCAGCCTTTCGCTCAGCGTCATGCTGCTTCGCAGCTTGCGTTGGCGCCTCGTGCTGCGGCGCCTGGGGGCGGAGCTCGGCCTCATCCGCCTCGGGCAGCTCTGGCTCGCCGGGCGCGCCGCCGGCTCGCTCATTCCGTCGGGCACGTTCGCCGGCGAGCCGGTGCGCGCCGAGCTCTTGCGCGCGAGCGGCGTCCCGCGCGCGACCGCCGCCGGCGCCGTCGCCCTCGACCGCGCGCTCGAGCTCTGCGGCAACATGATCGCCGGCCCGGCGTCGATCGGCGCCGCCCTCGTTCTCGGCGTCGGCTCGCGGGCCGCGGTCGTCGCCACCTGCGTCCTCGCCACCCTCGGTCTCGGCACGTTCGTCTTCATCTACGTACGCGCCGCTCGCAACCGGCCCGCCATCATGGGGCTCTTTCCGATGCAACGGCTCCTGCGCTTTCACCTGCTGGCGCGGCCGATCGGCTACGCCAAGCGCGCCGACGCCGCGCTCCACGATCTCATCAAGGCACATCCCCGCCTCGTCCCGGCGGGGATCGGCTTCTCGCTCCTCATCGAATGCGTGCAGCTCGTCGAGCTCGCCATGCTCTTCACCGTCTTCGGACTCGTCATTCCGATCCCGATGCTGCTCTTGAGCTCTCTCGGCATCGGCATCGCGCGCGTCATCCCGGTCTCGGCCGCGCTCGGCTCACTCGAGGCGACGCAAGTCGGCATCTTCAGCCTCGGCGGCCGCACGCTCGCCGTCGGTCTCGCCGTCGGCCTCGTCCTCAGGCTCGCCGAGACGTTCTGGATCCTCGCCGGCCTCGTCTGCTTGGCGACCGCGTCGCGTCTGCGTCCGTCGGCCGTGATCCACGCGCCGAGCACCGCGGCGTGATCACCCGCATCGCGACGCTGGTCGTCTTCTCCGCCGGCTGGATTCCCGTCTTTCGCTATCGCAGCGAGCACATGACGACGAAACTCGCCGCCGCGTCGGCCGCCGAGCAGCGTTGGATCCCGATCACCGTCGTCGTCGTCTCGTTCCACGTGTCGCTCGCGCAACTGTTGGTGACGCTGCCGCTCATCGGCCTCGCCCCGGTGCCGGCGGCGAACGAGACGCCGCGCTTTCTCCTCGGCATCGCGATCTACGTCGCCGGGCTGGCGCTCTGGTTCTGGGCGCGCCGCTCGCTCGGGCCGCTCGACCGCTTCGTCGACACGGTGAACCCGCCGACACGGCTGCTCGTCAGCGGACCGTTCGCGCTCGTGCGCCATCCGCTCGCGCTCGGAACGATCCTCTGCGCCCTCGGCCCCGCCGTCGCCGCCGGCGCGCCGGTGACGTGGCTGACGTTCGCCGCGAGCGCCTTCTGTGTCGCCAAGCGTTGCCTGCAGGACGAGAAGCTCCTGTGGACGGTCTTCGGCGCCGCGTACGGCGCCTATGCCGCGCGCACGCGGCGCTTGCTCCCGTTCGTGTGGTGATTGACTCGAGAGCGAAGACATCGCTAGAGACTCGGCGACCAACTCCAGGAGGTATCCAGTGCTCGTGCCGTCCGCTCGTACGCTCTTCGTCGCAACCCTCACGCTCGTCCTCTCGCGGGTGCCGACGCTCGAAGCGGAGACCGTGAACGTCTGCGTCGGCAAGAAGCTGACCTGCGTCAAGACGCTCGCGAATGCGCTGCAGCGTTGCTACGCGAAGGCGGAGAGCTCCGGAAAGGCACTCGATCCCACCTGCGTCCAAAAGGCGACCGACAAGTTCGGCGGCGTCAAGGGCTGCCTCGCGAAAGCGGAGAAGAGCAAGGGCGGGTGCCTCACGGTCGGGGACACCGGCACGCTCTCGGCAATGGCGGACGCCTTCGTCACGGACGTCGTCGCGACGCTCGATCCCGCGTTTCCGACGCTCGTCAAGAACAAGTGTACGGGCGGGAAGCACACGTGCGTCGCCAACAAGGTGAAGGCGCTGCTCACCTGTCACGTGAAGGCGGCGAAAAAGGGCGTCGTCGATCCGACGTGCGTGCAGAAGGCGATCGCGAAGTTCGACGGCGGCGTCAAGCCGGAGAAAGCGTGCTTCACGAAACTCGAGAACAAAGGGGGCTGCCTGACGACCGCCGACCTCGCGGCGCTCGAAACCAAGGCGGACACCTTCGTCCACGACGTCGTGTGCGCGCTCGACGTCGCGGTGCCGGGTTGCCCGCCGGTGCCGACGGCGACACCGACCGTGACGCCGACTTCGACCGCCCCGACACCGACGTCGACGCCGACCATGACGCCGACGCCGACGTCAACCTCGACTGGCGCCACCCCGACGGGCCCGACACCGACATCGACACAGACCTCACTCGGCGTCCCCACCGGCCCGGGAGGAGGAACGCCGACACCGACCAAGACCGCGACGCATACACCGACCCCCACACCTACCCGGACCGCTACACCTACCCGCACGGCCACACCGACGCCGACCATTACTGCGACCCCGGGGGGCGGCGGCTCGTGCGCGTCGACGTACCAATTCACCGCGAACGGCACCGCGTCCGATCAAGACATCGGCTGGACCGGATTCCTTCACGACGAGCCGCTCACCTCGAACGTCCGTTACACGATGGCGGTGAGCGGTTGCGCGAACGCGTCGCCGCCATGTGGGACGTGTACGCTCTCGGGCCCGATCGTGAACGGCGGCGGCGCCGCGTTCCAGAACCGGCGCTGTCGCGGCGATGGGTCGGGGAACAACGGAAGCTGGATCACGTGCACGAGCAACGCCGATTGCACCGGGACGGGCAACGCCTGCGTCTACTTCGCCGGCCCGCCGCAGCCGGTGGGGGGCGGCACCCCGACGTGCTTCGTGAACGAGATCAGCAGTTCGATCACCGGCACCCTCGATCCGACGAGCGGAAGCGCCGCATTTGGCCTCACGCTACGCGCCTCGGTGTACCAAGGGGCGTCGTCGTCGAGCATAGCCTGTCCGATCTGCGTCAGCGGCAGCTGCCAGGGAGGCCAACGCGACACGCATCCATGCACCGTCGGCGGCACGAGCGCGCTCTATGCCCAGGACGTGAGCCTCGATTGTCCGCCGACCTCCATACTGGTCGTGGCCAAGCTCACGGAGCCTCTGACGTTCAGCACCGGGACGCAGACCAAGACGCTGAGCGCCGCGAGCCCCGCCTGCTCGGCGACCGGAATGACGAGCCTGCACTGCCTCTGCGACACCTGCAACGACGCGGCGGCAACCCCGTGCGGCTCGAACGCCGACTGCGTCGCCGTGGGTGCCACCCAGTGCGGCGGCACCCGCTGTGTCGGCGGAGCGAATGCGAACGCCCTGTGCGCGTCGAACAGCCAATGTCCGTCGAGCGTATGCGCGGTACGCGGCGCGCCCACGCAGCCGAACGCCTGCCTCGACAACACGTGTACCGCCAACACGCCGCCGGACAACGATTCGGTGAACGAGGGCGTCTGTAACGCCGGTCCCACTGACCTGTCCTGCGCGATCGAGAGCTTCCGGACTTGCATTTCGAACGGCGACTGTCCCGCCGTCGGCGACTCGTGCGCGTCGAAGCTCCGCGAGTGCTTCACCGACAACGGCGCCATCAGCGCCGGCGGCGTAGCAAGCCCGACCGCTCCCACCTTCGGTGCTCTCGGCTGTGTCAACTTCAGCAGCATCGGGGTGGTCAACTCGATCCCAGGGCTGCCCGGACCGGTGCGCCTCACGCTCCCCGGAACCGCCGTCATCCAGTAAGTACTAGCGGGACCGTCGCCTCGGGAGTGCGCCCGTCCGCCAGGCGAGTGCGATCATTTCCTCGAGCCACGCCAGACGCTCGGCCGCGGTGGCGGCGAGCGCCATGGTGAGTTGATGGCGGCGGTGCCCGTCCCAATCCGCCCGCCAGTCCCCCGCCTGCTCCGGTGGGAGCGGATCGTCACGCATCGTGTCGTCTCCTGTGCGCTAGGATCGCCTCCAAGGCTTCGATGTCCTCACGATCCTGCGTCCGACCGGCGAGGCGCTTCATCGCGATGAGATCCGGGATCGAGGCGACGCGGACCGAGGTCGTTGCGAGCGCGATCAGCTCGGCGCGGCTCCAGAGCTGATCGAAGTCGATCGGGTTCTCGACGAAGAGATCGACCTCGCGAATCGGGTTCGCTGGATCCCACATCGAGAATACCCGCATTCCCTTGTCGCGGATCCACGAGCTACGGATCGCGGGATCGGCGAAGTCTATCGGATCGACCGGGGCGCGAGGCCGAAAACCGAGGGCGGTGAAAACCTCTATGGCCTTTCGCGCCTCCGACGGGGAGAGATCGACCGCCAAGTCGATGTCGGCGGTCAGTCGCGCAAATCCCTGCAGCACCGTCGCGAGACCGCCGACGACGACGTAGCGCACCTCCGCTCGGTTGAGCGCGTCGACGATGGGCTCGAAGAGCGACATGCGAGTAGTATAGCGTGGCGTCTTCCGGCGCTAAAACGCCTGGCGGGTGCCGAAGAGGAACTGCACGCGGTTGTCGACGCCGGTGAAGCGGTCGACGCGCTGCGCGAGCGCGACGTACGCCACCGCCGGATAGAATCCCATGAAGTCGTAGAACGCCGCCAGGCCGACACCGACGCCGACCGCGAAGTCGTGCAGGCGATAGAGCGACTCGCGGCGGTCCTCGACGTGCCCGGTGTCGACGAAGAGCCGGAGCTGCGCGCGGCGCAGCACCAGCACGTCGGCGAGGCTCAGATCGAGGTCGGGCGCGAGCATCTGGCGGAGCTCGAAGCGCGCGAGTGCGAGGTTCTCGCCGAGGCGCGCTTTGACGGGGATGCCGCGGATCGCGAGGTCGCCGCCGAGGCTGTAGCGGCCCTGGTTC